>DATIDF010000144.1:0-11511 GCA_035456445.1 Anaeromyxobacter sp. | reverse complement strand
GTCCCTGGACTCGAGGCCCCGACGCACGTGTCCGCTCGCCCTTCGACAGGCTCAGGGCGAGCGGTTTCTATTGACCGCTCGTGGTGAGCCTGTCGAACCACGAGCGGGCTCGGGGTCGGGGTCGTCCCTCGCGTCTCCGCTGTCGCGCAGACGCTACGCTCGGGATGAACGGTCCCAAGAGATAAGGTCGCGGTCGCGGCACACCTGACCCACGCACCCACTCCCTTCCCAGGGACCGCCCGGAACCCCTCCACCTCGACCGCCGCCGCCTCGGGCAATGCCCGCGCCGCCTCTGCGATGGCCCGCCCGACGTGGTGCTCGCTCCTGGACTCCACTGCCGCGGCGAGCGCCAGGGCGGCATCCCTCCCGAGCGCCGGATTCACCACGACGATCTCCCGCAGCATCGGCCTCCCGCGCGTGATCGTGCCGGTCTTGTCGAGCAAGACGTCCGTCGCATGCCCTGCCCGCTCGACGACGTCGCCCCCCTTCACGAGGAGCCCGCGCTGCGTCGCGAGCCCGGTCGAGACGATCACGGCGATCGGGGTCGCGAGGCCGAGCGCGCACGGGCAGGCGATGACCACGACCGAGATGCCGGTCATGAGCGCGCGGTCGACCGGCGCGCCGCGCGCGAGCCAGAAGACGAGCGTCGCCGCGGCGAGGAGGAGCATCGCCGGCACGAACACGCCGACCACCCGGTCGGCCACCGCCTGGATTCGCGGCTTCGCGCCCTGCGCCTCCTCGACGGCGCGCACGATCCCGGCGAGCACGGTCTCCTTGCCGACGCGGGTCACCCGGACGACGAGCGCGCCCGTGCCGTTCACGGTGCCGCCGATCACCGCCGCCCCCGGTGCCTTCGCGACCGGCCGCGACTCGCCGGTGACGAGCGACTCGTCCACCTCCGACGCGCCCTCGAGCACCGTGCCGTCGAGCGGGACGCGCTCGCCCGGCACCACCGCGATGCGATCGCCCGGCCGGATCTCCGCGACGGCGACGGTGCGGGGTTCCTCGCGCCCGCCGGCCCGCTCGATCCTGCGCGCCTCTCGCGGCGCGAGCCGGGCGAGGCGCGCCACCGCCTCCGAGGCGCGCCCCTTCGCGCTCGCCTCGACGAACCGGCCGACGAGGACGAGCGTCGGGATCATCGCGGCGGTGTCGAAGTAGACCTCGCCGCCGCGGAGCATCTGGTACACGGAGTAGACGAGCGCCGCGCCGGACCCGAACACGACGAGCGAGTCCATGTTGAAGCGCAGGTGCCGGAGGCCCGTCGCGGTGGCGCGGAGGAACGGCGCGCCCGCGTAGAAGAAGACGGGCAGCGTGAGCCCGAGCGAGATCCACTCCATGAGCCGCCGCGTCCCCGCGTCGATCCCCTGGAAATACCCGGCGTAGAGCGCCGCCTGGTAGATCATGAGCTGCGAGACGAGGAAGGCGGCGGTCCCGAGCCGGACGAGGAGGTCCTTCGCCTCCGCCCGCCGCGCCACGGCCTGCTCGGTCTCGGACCACGGCTTCGGCACGTAGCCGGCGGCGCGGATGCGGCCGAGCACCGTCTCGAGGTCCGCGCGGGCGGGATCCCAGCGCACGCGCGCGCGGTGCGTCGCGTAGTTCACGCGCGCGAACGTGACGCCGGGCGTGCGCGAGAGGAGCCGCTCGTTCAGCCACACGCAGGAGGCGCAGCGGATGCCGTCGACGTAGACCTCGACCTCGTCGGCCCCGTCGCCGTGGCGCACGGCCTCGCGGAACGCGGGTAGATCGGGCAGGACGCCGTCGGCCCTCACCGGCGCACCCGGCCCGTCCCAGCGGCGCGTGTCGTAGTAGGCGCCGAGCCCCTCGGCGTGCACGAGCTCGAACACGCCGCGGCAGCCGCCGCAGCAGAACACGTGCGTCTTCCCTGCGATGTCCGCGGACACCGCCTCGCGAGCGGGGAACTCGAGCAGGCAGTGGTCGCAGACCGGCATCATCATCACAGGTGGAGCCCGCGGGCCACGAACACGCCGCCGAGGATCGCGACGAGGACGCCGCCCGCCCGGTAGAGGAGGCCGCGCGCGCGGGCGCCGACGAGCGTCCCGGCCACGCCGGCGAGGAGGAGCGCCGGGACGGTGCCGATCCCGAACGCCAGCGCGAGCAGGAGGCCCTCCGGCACGCTCCCCGTCGCCGCGGCGCCGAGGAACATCGTCCAGGAGAGGCCGCACGGGAGGAGGCCGAGCGCGAGGCCGGTCGGGTAGAGCCGCCCGGGGCCGCCACCGGAGAGGAGCCCGCGCACGAAGCGCACGACGCGGGCGGAGGCGCGCGCCTCGAGGCTCTTCAGCGCGCCCGACACCCCCGCCGCGCCGAGGCCGAGCAGGATCATGAGCACGCCTGCCACGACGGCGACGACGTCCTGGACCCCGGCGAGCCGCCCCGCCACGTTCACGAAGGAGCCGGTGAGACCCATCACCGCGCCGAGGATGGCGTAGGTCGTGATCCGCCCGCCGTGGTACGCGAGCTGACCCGCGATCGACCGACGCGGGCCGAGCGCGCCGGTTGCGAGCGCGAACGAGCCGACGAGCGGGCCGCACATGCCGATGCAGTGCCCGAACCCACCGAGGAGGCCCGTCACGAACGCCATGGCGACCGCGTCGGTCACTCGGCCACCGTGAGCTCGAACCGCGCCGTGCGCGGCGCGGCACCGGGTTGCGTCACGGTCACGTCCGCGGTCCAGTCCTTCCGCCCGCTCGGGCAGCGCACGAGCACGGCCTGCCCCGCCCAGCGGCCCGCGCCCGCCGCCGCGAGCGCGGCCGTGTTGTCCCCCATCTGCATGCCCTTCATCGCGAAGGAGACCTTCACCCCCGCTCCCGCGATCGCCGCCCCGCCGTCGCGCACCTCCGCCGAGACGGCGAGCTCGCGCATGGTCCGGAGCGGCCGGGGGCCGAGCTCGAGCGTCACCTCGCCGCTGCCGTCGAGCGCCCTCGTGCAGGGGCCCTCCCCGAGATCGCACGGCGGCGCGGCGGCGGCCCCGTGCCTCGCGGCAGACGTCCCGATCCGCACGACCTTCTCGATCCGCACCCGGTCCTCACCGCGCCGCACGTCGAACCGGAGGACCCACGGCCCCGCGGCCGGGAGCTCCAGCTCCGCCGCGTATCGACCCCCGCCGTCGGGCCGCGCCGCCACGGTGGTGACGCCGCGGCTCGTGTCCGGGCGCGCGACGCTCACGGTCACCACCGCGCCCTCGACCGCCCTCCCCTTCCCGTCCGCGATCGCGAACGCGAGCGTGACGTCTCCCGGCGCCGCGGGCGGCGCGGGCAGCGTCACGTCCCAACCGAGCGCTTCGCGCGCGTGCCGCTCGGCGTCGTGACGCAACCCCTCCTCGTAGGGATCCGCGACGATCGTCTGCTCCTTCACCTGGGAGCCGATCCAGACGGTGCCAATCACGGCGCCCAGCCCGGCGGTCACCACCGCCGCGAACGCGACCCGCGTTGCGTACCTCACCCGTCCTCCGGGACCACGATCGACAGAGCCTGCCTTCGCCGCTCCAGGACCTCGCCTCCGCGGCGCACCTCGCCCAGGAGCTCGCCCTCGACGCGCCCCGCGCGCGCGAGCCCCCGCGCCGACACGACGAGGCGGATCTGCCGCCGCTCGCCCGGACCGAGCTCCACGACGGCGGGCCGGACGCTCACGTCCGCCGGCGCGGCGCTCACCGACAGGGCGATCGTGACGGGCGCGCGGTCGCGGTTCTCGAGCGCGACGCTGTAGGCGTTCACCACGTGGCCGTCCGCAGCGCGCCGCGCGGGAAACCCCGCCTCGGCGAGCGCGTTCATGTCGACCACCGCGCGCCCGGCGACGACGGCGACGACGAGGGCCAGCGCGGCCACCGTCGCGCCTGCGAGCGCGAGGACGCCAGGGCGCGCGAGGCGGCGAGGTGTGCCGGGCTCGCCGAAGAAGTAGCCGACGAGGTTCGGCGGCCTCTTCAGCTTCGCCATGATGGGCGTGCACGCGTCCACGCACGCCGCGCAGGCGATGCACTCCATCTGCAGGCCGTCGCGGATGTCGATGCCGGTGGGGCACACGCGCACGCACGCGCCGCAGTCGATGCAGTCCGCGGCACGGCGCCGGTCGTACGCGACCACGAGCGTGTGCCGGTCGAACAGGACGCCCTGCAGCTTCGCGTAAGGGCACACCGTCGCGCAGAACGTGCCCCGCACGAAGGCGAGGTCCGCGAACAGCACTGCCCCGAGCACGAGCCACGACCCAGCGAGCACCGGCCCGAGGTTCCCCGCCGCGAGCCGGCGGAAGAAGTCGTAGGGCGAGACGAAGTACCAGAGCACGCTCGCTGCCACGATCGCAGAGACGAGCGCGACGATCGCGAAGCCCGCCGGCCGGCGCCACCGTCGCCGGCGCCCGCTGCCCGCCTCCACCCAGCGCGTGAGGTCCCCGAGCACCGTCTGCGGACACGACCAGCCGCACCAGACGCGCCCGTACACGAGCGTCACCAGGAGCAGCACGGCGGTCGCGAGCAGCGTCGCCGCGAGGACGACGAAAGCCTCGTCGATCGCGAACGACGCCCCGAACGCGTGCAGCCGCCCCGACGGCACGTCGAGGCGGAGCGCGCTCTCGCCGCCGACGAGCATGAAGGGCAGCCCGAGCCAGAGGAGACCCTGGGCTGCACCCGCCAGCCTGCGCCAGCGCTGGAACCTACCGCTCGTCGTCATCCTCCAGCATCCGGTACTTGGCCCGCTCCACGGTCTGCTTGCGCTTGCGCGAGAAGTAGAAGATCGCGATCGCAGCGAGCGCGACGGTGAGCGTGAGCCCGAACACCAGGTAGGCGGTCTCGGGGCTCATCGCGCCTGCTTCTTTCCCTTCCTGCGCTGCGCGAGGATGAGGCCGACGGCCGCGGTCGCGGCGATCGCGGTGAACGCGATCGTTGCGAGCACGTTCAGGCCCGTCGACGCTCCGCCGCCCTCGAGATCCCGGGCCTGCGACCACCCGCCGAGCCCCGGCGTGTACGTCCACAGGTACCAGACGCCCCAGACGATGAGCCCGAAGAACAGGACGAGCCAGCCGACGGGGAGCTTGTTCTCCGTCTCCTTCGGCGAGTCGAACTGTCTCGGATCGTCGAGCTGCGGATCCAGCTGTTGCTGTTCGGCCATGGCGCGCCTCCCTACCGGTTCCCGTGCTCCGCGGCTTCGTCGTGCTCGCCCTCGGAGGCCTCGTGGCCCTTCTGGTTCCGTAGCCACGCGACGATCGACCAGATGTCCTCGTCCGAGAGCTCGCTGCCGTACGCCTGCATGCCGCCGTCGGCGAGCCCGGGCCGGCCGAGCTGCTGCTTCACGTCGCTGCCGCCCTTGATCATCCCGAAGTACGCCGCGTCGGGCAGATCGCCCTTCCCGCCGAGGAACTCGTCGTCGATGAGGCTCGGCGCGACCCCCTCCTGCCCGTGCGCCTCGTCACCGTGGCACGCGCCGCAGCTCTGGGCGTCGAAGAGCTGCTTACCCTTCGCGATCGCGGCCGTGTCGGTGCCCAGCGGGTTCTGCTCCGCGAGATCGATGTCGACCCCGCCCTTCGCGCCGCGGTCGACCGCCTTCCCGAGCGACAGCATGTACGCGACGATCGCGTCCATCTCCGTCTTGCCCCCAAGCTGCCCGGCGGCGCCGGCGAGGTCCACGTCCGTGTACGGCACCCCGAGCGTTCGGAGCGCCCGCATGTGGGCGCGCATCTCGTCCGCGTCCACGTTGCGCTCCTTCAGGAACGCGTAGGCGGGCATGTTGGACCTCGGCACGACCTGCTGCGGGTTCTCGAAGTGCGCGTACTGCCAGGCGGCGCTCTTCAGCCAACCCTCGAACGCGAGGTCCGGGCCGGTGCGCTTCGAGCCCCACAGGAACGGGTGGTCGTAGGCGAACTCGCCCGCGAGCGAGTACCGGCCCGACGGCTCCGCAGCGCGGTTCCCCTTGTAGCGGACCACCTCGCTCTGCAGCGGGCGGATCGTCTGGGTGTGGCAGTTCACGCAGCCCTCGCGCTGGTAGACCTGACGCCCGGCGAGCTCCAGGGCCGTGAGCGGGACGAGCCGCTCGACCTTCGGGTGCATCTCCGAACGCAGCATCGGATAGCCCATCATCGCGATGCTCCCGGCGAGCACGGTGACGGTGACGACGATCGAGAACGCGATCGGCTTCGAGTAGATCTTTCCGGCCATGGTCGTCGCTCCTACGCCGCCGTGATGCTGGCCGCCGGCGCCGGCGCGGTCTGCCGCTCGAGCGCTCTACCTTTACGGATGGTCATCAGCACGTTGTAGACGAAGAACAGCATGCCGACGGTGAAGATGATCCCGGCGAGCGTGCGGGTATGCCAGTACGGGTAGTTGCCCGCCACCGTGTCGACGAAGTTGCGGTACACGAGCCGCCCTTCCGCGTCGGTCGCCTTCCACATCCAGCCCTGCCGGATCCCCGTGATCCACATGGTGATCGAGAAGAGGAGCTGGCCGACGAGCACGAGCCAGAAGTGGATGTTCGCGATCCGCACCGAGTAGATCTCGGTCCCGTAGATCTTCGGGATGACGTAGTAGATGGACGCCGCGGTCACCATGGTGACCCAGCCCATCGTCCCCATGTGCACGTGGCCGGGCACCCAGTCCGTGTAGTGGATGAGCTGCGAGACGACCCGCAGCGCCTGCGTCGGGCCCTGCACGGTCTGGAGGCCGTAGAACGTGATCCCGAGGACGAAGAACTTGGTGAGGTAGTTCGTCCGCATCTTCGACCAGTCCTGACCCACCGTGTAGTAGCCGTTCACCACCGAGCCCCAGCTCGGGGCGATGAGGAACAGCGTGAAGACGATGGCGAGCGTCTGGATCCAGTCCGGCAGCGGCGTGTAGACGAGGTGGTGGGCGCCGGTCCACAGGTACGAGAACACGAGCGACCAGAACGCGACGATCGAGAGCCGGTGGCTCCAGATCGGCAGGCCCGTGGACCTCGGAAGGAAGTAGTAGAACATCGCGAGGATCGGGGTCGTGAACACGAACCCGACCGCGTTGTGCCCGTACCACCACTGCACGTTCGCGGAGTTCACCCCGGCGAAGACCGGGTAGCTCTTCGTGAGGCTCACGGGCAGCGCGAGGTTGTTCACGATGTAGAGGACGGCGACGGCGATGACGGTCGCGACGACGTACCAGAGCGACACGTACATCTGCTCCTCGCGCCGCTTCAGGATCGTCCCGAAGACGTTCACGGCGAACATCACCCACAGGACGACGATCGCGAGGTCGAGCGGCCACTCGAGCTCGGCGTACTCGAGCGACTGGGTCTGGCCGGCCATGAGCGTGACGGCGGCGAGCGCGATGCCGGCGTTGAACAGCCAGAGCTGGACCCGCGCGAGCCTCGGGAAGAGGAGCGGCCGCCTGCAGAGCCGCATCACGATCCAGAAGCTCAGCCCGAAGATCGCGCCGACGCCGAGCCCGAAGGCGAGGCCGTTCGTGTGCACGGGGCGGAGCCGCCCGTAGGTCAGGTACGGCGCGAAGTTCGCCGAGGGCAGCCACAGCTGTATCGAGATGAGCAGCCCGATGGCGATTCCGACCACGCCCCAGAAGATGGCCGAGAGGACGAACCCCTGGACCGTCTGGTGGTCGTAGCGATACTCGTTCATTTGCGCGTCCCCTATGGGTTGATCGCGCGCAAGAATACAGGACCGAGGCGCCGTGGAGTAGAGCGGCGTCGAGACCCCTTCGGGCGTGCCTAGTAGCCATCAAGTGCAAGAATTTCGCGGTAATGAGTGCGTGCTGCGCTGCGTCCGAGGGGACGACGAAAAGGTGCGCGGATCTGACGCATGACAAGCGCAGCCCACGCCTGAGGCACCGCCGCGACCGATCGGTTCCGCCGATCAGGCCGCCCGGACCTCCACCCGGTTGTCGTAGAACGTCGACCCGCCCGCGGCATCGGTGAGCCGCTGCGAGGTGAGCGCGTTCACGTTCCGCGCGCCGGGCGCGTGGGCGAGCCACCACACGCCCTCCGCGACCGCGATCCCGTCGGGCAGGCCCGGCGTCACGCGAAGCGCGAACGTCGCCTCGCCGAGCCCGTTCCAGGCGACGACGCGCGCTCCATCGGCGAGACCGCGCGCGGCCGCTTCCCTGGGTGACAGGCGAAGGCACATGCCCCCGCTCCGCTCGCGCAGCTCCGGTCGCTCCATGAACGTCGAGTTGAGCGTGTGGATCGCAGGTGCCGTGACGAGCCGGAGCGGCGGCCCGCGCTCCGCGTGCGTCGGGAGGTGGCGTGGGAGCGGCTCCGCGAGCGCGTCGTTCCTGAGCTCGATCTTACCGGAGCGGGTTCGCCAGCGCGGCCCGGCGGGTGGCCGGAGCGTCACCGCCGCGCCGCCGGCGAGCCGCGCGAGATCCATCCCGTCGCGCCATGCCGGCGCGAGCCGCGCGAGCACCTCGTCGATGAGCGCGTCCGCCGTCGTCCGGAACACCGGCTCCTCGAACCCCATCGCGGCGGCGAGCAGGCGGAACACCTCCCAGTTCGGCTTCGCCTCGCCGGCAGGCGGCACGACGGGGCGCGCACGCTGCAGGCAGTACTGACCGTAGGAGCGGTAGAGGTCGGCGTGCTCGAGCGAGTACGTCGCCGGGAGCACCACGTCCGCGAAGCGCGCGGTGTCGGTCATGAATCGCTCGTGCACCACGAGGAACAGATCCTCGCGCGCGAGCCCGGCGAGCACCGCGTTCTGATCGGGCGCGACCGTGGCCGGGTTCGCCGCGTAGACCATCATCGAGCGGATCGGCGGATCCCGGAGCTCGGCGAGCGCGCAGCCGAGCTGGTTCATGTTCACGATACGTGTCGGCCGCGGGAGGAGGTCCTCGCGCGTCACCGGCGAGAGGTCGAACGCCTGCGCCGAGCTCGCGTCGCAGAAGCAGCCGCCGCCCTTCCGCCCGAACGCGCCGAGCACCGCCGCCAGCGCGACGATCGAGCGGACGGTCATCGCGCCGTTCGCGTAGCGCGACATCCCGCTCCCGAGCCGCAGGAACGGCGCGCGCGCCCGCGCGAGGGTCCGCGCGAGCTCCTCGATCTCGGCGGGCGCCACCCCGGTGAGGCGGCTCACCTCATCGGGCGCATACTCCGCCAGCGCACGCGCGCGGAGCTCCGGCCACCCGACCGTCTCGGCCGCGAGGAACGCCTCGTCGGCGAGGCCCTCGCGCGCGAGCACGTGCACGAGCCCGAGCGCGAGCGCGCCATCGCTCCCGGGCCGGACGAGGATCGTCCGGTCGGCGACCGCGGCCGTCTCGTTCGGCCAGACCTCGAGCAGCAGGACCCTCGCGCCGCGGCGCCGCGCCTCCTTCACCCGCTGGACGAAGTGCAGGTTCGTCGCGACCGCGTGGATGCCCCACAGGACGACGAGGTCGGAGTCGAGCACCTCGTCGGGATCGGGCCCGGGCGTCGCGCCCATCACCTGGCTCCATCCGGCACCCTTGGCCGGCGAGCAGATGGTCCGGTCGAGCCGGGACGCGCCCAGGCGGTGGAAGAAGGCGTGACCCGCGTTGCGCTGCAAGACGCCCATCGTGCCCGCGTACGAGTATGGGAGGATCGCCTCGGCGCCTTCCTCGCCGACGATCCGCTTCCAGCGCTCCGCGACGAGCCCGATCGCCTCGTCCCAGCTCGCTCGGCGGAACTCGGCGGCACCCTTCGCGCCGGTGCGTAAGAGCGGGTGCGTGAGCCGTTCGGGCGACCCCACGCTGCGCTCGTAGCCGTTCATCTTCGGGCAGAGCGTCCCCTGGCTGTAGGGGTGGTCCGGGTCGCCCCGTACCTTCACCGCTCGTCCCTCCTCGACCTCCACGAGGAGCCCGCAGGCGTCGGGGCAGTCGAACGGGCAGACGGAGCGCAGCGCGGTCATCCACGCACCATAACAAAGAGCGGGACCGGCACACGCCGATCCCGCCCGCAATGCGCAGCCCGTAGTCGAGCACCGCCTAGAAGCGGCGGGTCAGGAGCGGCATCAGCGTCCTGTTGCTCTGGTCCTTGCGGTTCATCGTGAGCGAGTAGCCGTCGTGAACCGGCGCGCGGCTCGCCGCCGCGTAGCTCGGGCCCGTCGTCGCGTCGACGACGCCGAACACGAGGCCTGCGCCGAGGCCGATGACCGCGCCCCAGGCCAGCGTCCGGCCCCAGTCGTAATTGTCCTCGCCCTGGATCCCCATGTTGTAGAGGATCACGCCGCCCGAGACGGCCGAGCCGAGCACCCCACCGGCGAGCGTGTCCTTCAAAATGACGCCCGCCGTGTTCTGTTGCCGCTCGACGCGAACGACCTCGTCCGCACTCGCCGCGCCGAACCCGAGCAGAGTCACCCCAACCACCAGCGCCCTCAGCATCCGCATTCCGTCCCCCCCCTTTTTGCGCCGGGCCCCTCCGGCCCGTCCCTCCGGGCCTCCCCGGCCCGTCCTCGTAAAAAACTGTAAGGACGCCCCGGCGAGAGGGACAAGGGCTCCCACCGCACGCCCGCCCGCGCCGGGGGCGCCCTGGGGTGAGAGGGATTGACGGGCGCCTGCCTGCATGTTTTGTCGGCCGCCATGCACGCGCTCGTCACCGGTGCGGCGGGGTTCCTGGGGACGGCGCTCGTGCGCCGCCTCTCCGCCCGCGGAGATCGCGTGCGCGCGCTGGTCCGCGGCGCGGCGCCCGCGCTGGAGTCGCTTCCCGGCGTGGATGTCCTGTCCGGTGACGCGACGAACCTCGCGTCGCTCCGCGCCGCCGTGCGTGGCTGCGACGTGGTGTTCCACCTCGCCGGCGTGCGGCGCGCGACCGATCCCGCCGAGTTCCTCCGGGTGAATGCCGGCTCGACGCGGCTCGCGCTCGACGCGTGCGCCGCGGAGGCGCCCGAGCTCGCCCGCTTCGTGCTCGCGGGATCGGTCGCCGCCGCGGGCCCCTCGCGGACGCCGAGGCGCGAGGACGAGCCGCTCGAGCCCGTCGAGCCCTACGGCGTGTCGAAGGCGGAGGCGGAGCGGATCGCGCTCTCGTACGCCGCTCGCCTGCCGGTGACGGTCGCGCGGCCGCCCCGGATCATGGGGCCGGGGGATCGCGAGAACCTGCTCTTCTTCCGCCTCGCGCGCGCGGGCGTGGCGATCGGGTTCCGCGGCCCGGACCGGCCGCTCTCCTGGATCGACGTGGACGACTGCGCGCGGGGGCTCGTCGTGCTCGCTGAGCGGCCGGAGGCGCGGGGCGAGACGTTCTTCCTCGCCTCCCCCGCGACGACCGACGCGCTCGAGATCCAGCGAGAGGCGGCGCACGCGCTCGGCGTACGCGCCCGGGCGGTGCGCCTCCCGCCGGTCGTCGTGCGCAGCGCCGCGGCGCTCTCCGAGCTCGTCACGGCACTCACCGGCCGCAGGCTCCCGCTGAACCGCAAGCTCGCCGCGCAGGTCCTCGCGCCGGGCTGGGTGTGCGATCCCGGGAAGGCGCGCGAGCGGCTCGGCTTCGAGGCGCGCACGACGCTCGCCGACTCGATCGCGCGCGCGGCAGCGTGGTACCGCGCCCACGGCTGGCTCTGACGGCGCCGCTCTCGAGGAGGAAGCGGTTCCGG
>DATIDF010000143.1:0-13202 GCA_035456445.1 Anaeromyxobacter sp. | reverse complement strand
GCTCGGGCTCTCCGCGCGCGCGCACGACAAGGTGCTGCGTGTCGCCCGGACGATCGCTGACCTCGAGGGCTCCGAGGGGGTGCGCGCGGCGCACGTCGCGGAGGCGGTGCAGTACCGCGGCCTCGACCGGCCGCTCGCGTGACGAACGCGCCGCGCGGCGCACTTGAGCCCCTCCGCGGGGCGAGGAGGATGACGTGGCGAAGCTGAGCGACAAGATGAAGGCCCTCGGCCAGGCGCTGGCGGGCATCGAGAAGCAGTTCGGCAAGGGGAGCGTCATGCGGCTCGGGGACGGCGGAGAACCGGCGCCGGTCGCGGTGGTGCCGACGGGCTCGCTCGGGCTCGACCTCGCGCTCGGCGTGGGCGGCCTCCCTCGCGGGCGCGTCGTCGAGATCTACGGGCCGGAGTCCTCGGGCAAGACGACGCTCGCGCTGCACGCGATCGCCGAGGTGCAGCGGCAGGGTGGGGTGGCGGCGTTCATCGACGCCGAGCACGCGCTCGACGTGACCTACGCCCGCAAGCTGGGCGTGAACCTCGCCGACCTGCTCGTGTCCCAGCCGGACACCGGCGAGCAGGCGCTCGAGATCGCCGAGCAGCTCGTGCGCTCCGGCGCGATCGACCTCATCGTGGTGGACTCGGTCGCGGCGCTCGTGCCGAAGGCGGAGATCGAAGGGGAGATGGGCGACGCGCACATGGGCGTGCAGGCACGGCTCATGAGCCAGGCGCTCCGCAAGCTCACGGCGGTCGTCTCGCGCAACCAGTCGCTCGTCGTGTTCATCAACCAGATCCGCATGAAGATCGGCGTCGTGTTCGGGAACCCCGAGACCACCACCGGCGGCCACGCGCTCAAGTTCTACGCGTCGGTCCGGCTCGACATCCGCCGCATCGGCCAGGTGAAGGATGGGGACCAGGTGGTCGGCAGCCGCACGCGCGTGAAGGTGGTGAAGAACAAGGTCGCGCCCCCGTTCCGCGAGGCGGAGTTCGACGTACGGTACGGCGCCGGCGTGGACCGCCACGGCGAGGCCCTCGACCTCGGTGTCGAGCGCGGCCTCGTCGACAAGTCGGGGGCGTACTTCGCGCTCGACGGCGAGCGGATCGGGCAGGGCCGCGAGCGCGCGATCGAGTGGCTCCGTGCGAATCCGGACGCGCTCGAGCGGCTCGTCGTGCGGGTGCGGGAAAGCGCGAGTGCGCCGGTGCCCGCGATCGCGGAGGCGGGGTGATGGGGCCTCGACCACCCGGGAAAATCCGCGCAGCTTCCGGAATTCTGAGGGTGGACTCGTCTGCGTATGCCAACCACGTCGGCGGCTGAAGGGTTACGTCATCGTACGTATCGGTGCGGCTGGAACGGATCGTGGCACGGCGAGCGCTGCCACCTCCCGGCGTTCGCATTTCTTGGAGCTCAGTGCAGAGCGCTGCGCGCCCGCGCGCGGCTCAACGACGATTCGCGCTGTGTCGCGCGCGATGCGCGAAGACCGCGCTCGAGCGGCATCCGTCCCACGCGAGCCGGCCGCCGCCGCGGCGACGTTCACGCCTGAACGCGGAGCGTTAACACCCTAAACGCCTCGTGTTAACGCGACCTTGGGAATCGGCGTCCCGTGTTCATGGGGCATAGGCGTTGCACCCGGCGCGAAGCCTCTCACGGGCTCGCTCCTGCGCGCGGATTCACCGTTCGCAAAAGGCGTCGGCACTTCACCGGCGACGGTCGAGGTGTGCTCGGCGAGGCGACGCCCGAGTGGCGTGAACCTGAAAGAAGCGTGAGGAGGAGTAGCGATGAGAAGGAAGCGGCTGTGGCTCGCGGGGATGTTTCTCTTGGTGGGCGGCATCGGCTGTGGCCAAGGCCCGGAGGGCGACCTCGCGACGGACGAGTCCGCAGCAACTTCGGACGACCGCATTCCGGGGTGGTGCGGCAAGCGGGCCGACGTGGACGGCGACGGCTACCAGAGCATCGCCTGCGGCGGAACGGATTGCGACGATCACGAAGCTCTCGTGAACCCTGCCGCAGCCGAGGTCTGCGGAAACGCGATCGACGAGAACTGCGACGGGGTCGTCGCCGCCTGCGAGCCGCCGGCCACGTGCACCCCGACGGCCGAGGTTTGCGGGGATGGCATCGACCAGGACTGCGACGGCGGCGATCTCGCTTGTCCGCCCAGTGCCTGCGCGGACCACACCTGCCTCACGTACGCGGGGCCCGGCATGTGCGTTTCGTGCCATGCCTCGCAGGCGCAGGCGATGTTCGGATCCCAGCACTACCAGTGGAAGGGTCAGAGCCCGACGAACGTGAACGGCGTCTCGCCGCAGGGGAAGCTGAACGGCGTGAACAGCTACTGCATCGCGGTCGAGCAGGGGAACTGGGGCCAGTGCAACGCCTGTCACGTGGGACGCGGCTCCAAGCCCTCCGCGACCATGACCGACGCCGAGCTGCAGAACATCGACTGCCTCCTCTGCCACCAGGATCAGTACCGGCGCAAGAAGGACTCCGCGACAGGCGAGTTCGTGCCCGACACGGCGGCGATGTCGATCTCGATGGACCAGGCGGTGCGCACGGTCCAGCGCACGCCCTCCCGCGCTGCCTGCCTCCAGTGCCATGCCAAGGCGGGCGGCGGCGACGCCTACAAGCGGGGCGACCTCGCCCTCGCCCATGGGACGACCGCTGACCGGAGCTTCGACGTCCACATGGCGACCGCGGGCGGTAACCTCGCTTGCACCGCCTGCCACAAGACGGAGAGCCACCGGATCGCCGGGGCGGGTACGGATCTCCGGGCGAGCGATTCGACGACGAAGGTCGCCTGCACCGACTGCCACGCGGACAAGGGAACGCCGACGGGCCACACCGTCACCGCGGCGGTGAACCGTCACGTCGGCCGCGTCGCGTGCCAGACCTGCCACATCCCGAAGTACGCGCGGAACGCCTCGGACACAGCGGCGACGGAGGCGACCGAGATGCACCGCGCGTGGCGCACGCCCGAGCTCGTCGGTGGCATCTTCCATCCTCAGCCGACCCTCACGAACGACCTCGTCCCGCGGTACACGTTCTGGAACGGCCAGCAGAACACGATGCTTCTCGGCGACGCCGCGAGGCGCGACCCCGTGACGGGCGCGTACCCCACCTCGCGCCCCGTGGGCGGCATCGCCGACCCGGCGGGCACGAAGCTCTTCCCGTTCAAGTACAAGACGGCTGAGCAGCCGCTCGCGGCCGGCATCCTCACGCCGATCGACATGGCGATCTACCGGTCCACCGGCGACGCGCTCGCGGCGGCCACGCAGGGCGCCGTGAACATGGGTCTCGACCCGAACGCGCCGATCACGTGGGTGACGACGGACACGATGCAGCTCCTCAACCACGAGGTGGCGCCCAAGGCGCAGGCGCTCGGCGCGACCTGCACCGCATGCCATGGCTCGACCGCGACGCAGATGAACCTGCCGTCTCTCGGGTATGTGCTCAAGGCGGCGAAGTCCACGGTCTGCTCGCAGTGTCACTCGGAGAAGAGCTACTCGGGATGGCAGGGCGTGCACGACAGGCACGTGACGCAAAGGAACTACGACTGCAAGTGGTGTCACGCCTTCTCGCGTCCGGAGCGCGGGCTCCGCTAGACGAGGAGCCCTCGGAGCAACGAATCCCCGGCCGGCTTCTCGGTCCGGCCGGGGATTCGACGCCCCATCAGAAGAAGAAGTAACGCAGCGTGATGTTGGTCACCCAGCGGTTGTGGTCCCGGAGCGCCGGCGTCTCGAGGCCGCCGATGTCGAACGGGTGGCCGAAGTGGACGCGCAGGAGCAGCGGGCCGAAGAGCACGTTCACCCCGAGCACGCCGGTGAGCGTTCGCGACTCCCAGGCGCCGAGATCGCTGCGGACCACGATGTCGGTCGGCGCGGCCCCGCCGGCGCCGCTGTCGAAGCGGTTGAACACACCGCCGAAGTCGAGCGCGGCGACGCCCTCGAGGTAGTCGAAGATGAGCAGGCGGATGAGCGTATCGAGCGGGAACTGCAGCTCGGCGTTCATCACGTAATAGTGCTGGCCGATGAGGAACTCGGTGTCGAGCGGGTAGAAGCCGCGCAGGTTGTCGGCGGCGGTGAGCCAGAAGTTCTTCTCCCAGACCTTGCTCGCCTCGTCGAGCGAGAAGGCCGTGCCGCCCGCCGCCCGGAGCATGAAGTTCGAGCGGCCGAGGAGCTGCCAGAACTTCTGCGCGTCGAGGCGGAAGAAGCCGTGGAGCGCGCTGCGGCCGGGGAGGTACCCGCCTCCGAGCTCGAGGAGCAGCGAGCCGCCCGCCAGCGGGCCGGTGTACTGGTCGTAGCGGATGGTGTCGTAGCCGTAGCGGAGCGTCGGAGAGACCTGGAAGTTCACGCCACCGTTGCGATTCTCCCAGTCGGCCGTGCTCTGGTACGGACCGCCGGTGATCGCGATCCCCTCGCAGAGCAGCGTCACCGAGCCGGAGAAGTCGGTGAGGCAGTAGCGCTCGACGCCGCCGAGCGTGAGCTCCGCCTCGAGGCGGCGGAAACGGTCGAGCGGGTAGCGCAGCGCGCCGACCACGCCAAAGTCGCGCTGGTAATAGGCGAGGTTCGGGTCGAGCGCATCGAGGTTCTGCTGCACGAAGTGGAACCCGCCCAGGACCCAGGAGAGCCGCCGCGCGCGGTTCTCGAAGAGCAACATCCCCTGGGTCAAGTCGAACGATTGGTAGACGGAGAGGTCCATGTAGAGGACGTGGTCTCGGAGCATGTCCGAGAAGACCACCGCCGCCCGGCCCGCCACCGAGCTGCCCGCGCCGCCGCCGTAGACGAACCCCCCCTCGGGCCGCCAGTTGCGGATCGAGAGCGCCTCGTAGTCCTTCACCCGCTCGGGCCAGTCGGCCGTCGGGATCTCTAGCGCCTCCCCCGCGGCGGGTGCGACCGCGACCCCCGGCTGCTCGAGCCAGGCGACCTTCGGCACCTCGACGACCTTGAAGACGCCCCCGTAGAACGTCGTCGCGAAGACGCCGCGCCCCTTCGGCGCGGGGCCGGGGCTCGTGAGGCCGGTCGTGAAGTCCGTGATCCGCTGGATCCGGCCCGCCTTCAGCATGTACAGGTCGGGCTTCCCGGCGGCGTCCGAGGAGAAGAGCACGGTGCCGTCCGCCTGCGGGAACGGCCCACGATCGGTGCTCGCGCTGGTGGTGAGCCGCGTGCGCGCGCCGCTGGCGGGGTCGATGCGGAAAAGGTTCAGCCGGCCGTGGTCCGTCGCGTCGGAGGCGCAGTAGATGCCGTCCTGCCCCCACGCGATGTCCTTCTCGACGTAGAAGTCGTTCGTGAGGCGTCGCGCCTCCCCGCCCTTCACCGAGACGACGTAGATGTCCGACTGGCCGTCGGTCGAGACGCCGGCGAACGCGATCTGCGAGCCGTCGGGAGAGAAGGCGGGGTCGGCGATCTGGATGAACGGTGCGCCGCGCGCCGTGTGCACGTCGAGCTTCTTGCGCCGCCCGAGCTGGATGACGGGTGGCCGCCCCTCCTTCACCTGGTGGCGGAAGCGCTGGACGTGGAGCTTGTCCCCGATCCCGTCCTGCGCGGAGAACGCGAGGATCCCGTTCCCGAGCCCGATGACGCCGTACTCGATGGGATGGAGGGACTCGAAGCCGGGTACGCTGTCCGAGACGAGCTCGACGGCGCTCCGCGGGTTGCGCACGTCGACGAGGTAGAGTCGCGCGCGGCCGCGCCTCCGATCGATGCCGCGGAACAGCACGAGGTTCCCGTCCGCCGAGGAGACGAAGTCCTCCGCCTCCGCCGGGAGCTGGCGCACCTCCCGGAGCTGCGAGAGGTCCTGTTTCGCCTCCAGGTACTGCGGGTAGTAGCGGCGCTTGAGCCACGCGCGCCAGCGCGCGTCGACCTGCTCGATCGGCTCGTTCAGCACGCGGCGAACGAGCCCGCCGAAGTTCCGCGTCGTGCCGCTGCCCGACGAGCCTCCGCCGAAGCCGCCCCCGGCGTCGCCGGCCAAGTACGCGTTCTCGAGGAATGCCTGGATCTTCTCGATGCCGTACTGATCGGCGATGAAGGCGATGCGCGCCTGGCCGAGCTTGTAGGTCGGGATGTACCCGCGGATGCGGTCCTCCCCGAACGGCAGCACGTCGTAGCCCCTGCGCGGATCCGGGTTCCAGACGAGGTCGCGGAGGTAGAGGTCCGTCTCGACGTCGATTCCACCCTTCGAGTAGAACTCGGCGATCCCCTCGATGAACCAGAGCGGGAGGAACGCGATCGGCGAGCTCATCTCCTCCGCGCCGGCGGCCTCGAGCAGCTTCTGGATGGTGAACTGGTGCACCATCTCGTGCGTCGAGACCTCGATGAAGCGCGAATGGTCGCCGAAGTACGGGACCGACATCTTGAGGTCCTCGGGTGAGGTGACGCCGAGGACCGACTCGGTGACCGCGAAGACGTTCTGGGTCTGGAACTCGCGCTGAGTCGCGAAGAGGATGTAGGGGATGCGCTTCGTCGGGTTGTAGTGGAACTGATCGACGAGGCGCGCGTACGCGCTCTGGATCGCCGGCAGGGCGCGCTCCGCCTGGGGGCGCTCGCTCCGGTAGTAGTAGAGCCGGAGGCCGCCGGGGCCGCCGCCCGGGGACGGGACGTCGATGAACTGCCAGTCGAAGTCGAACCAGGCGACCTGGTTCTGGCCGGGGCGCTCGGGGAGGACGAAGGTCTGTTCCAGCTCCCCGCGGGCCGGCGGCTTCTCCACCGGCATCCGGTCCATCGCGTGCATGGCCTCACCGAGGGACGGGCCAGGTCCGAGCTGCGCGGCGGCCGCGAGCGGCAGCGCGAGAGCACAGAGCGCGAGGACTCTCATTCTGTGAACACTACGTAGGAGGGGGCTCGCGGGCGAGCAACCGAAAGGAGCCCGGGCAGGGGAGGGTCCCCGCCGCCGCGCCTCGGGCGATCGCGAGCGCACGTGGTCGCGCCCGGCCTCAGCCCTGCTCGGCACGGATGGGCCAGCGGAACCCACCGATGGTGATGACATAGCGTCCCGTCCCTGGGGGGTCTTCGTCGAAGGCGAACCCGAGCGCCACCTGGCCCGCGCGGGTGAAGCGCGCGCGCTCGCCGCCCTTCACCTTGCAGCGGAGGACCCCGTCTTCGCCGATCGTGAGAGAGGCAGGATCGAGCACCTCCCGCGTCCCGTCGGAGAGGAGCAGCATCGGAGCGGCGCCGGATGCGTCGTTCCCGACACCCCGCACCATGTAAGGGGTCTCCTGCACCGCGACGTATGCGGACTCGCGCCCTACCCGCACGAGCCACCTCCCGTCGGGCGCGCGCGCGAGCGAGCGCCAGAGGACGTCGAGCGTGCGCGCGTGGGTGATGGGCTAGCCGAGGTGCAGGAACCTTCCCTCGTCATCGATCGATAGGCCGCTCCGGGAGCGCAGCAGCTCGAGCGCGTCGGCATCGAGGGTCGTCACCCGCGCATCATAGGCTCGGTGCATGCCACGAGCAGCGCCGTGATGGACCGGGCCGCGCGGGGCGGCGCGACGGCGACGTCGTCGCGGGACGCATCGCCGCGATCGACCGGCCGCGCCGTTGCGGCGGTAGCACCCGGGTGCTAACGAACCGCCCGTGTCAGGCAAGACCGAGCCCCTGGTGCGGATTCGCTGCGACCCCGACGAGGAGGCGCGCTGTCGCGCTGCCCTGGCGCGCGCCGGATTCGAGGCTGAGCGTTCGCTCACGTGGCTCGTCGTACGCGACGCCTCCCCGGATGCCGTGAACGAGGCGCTCGCCGCGGGCGGCGCCAGGCCGCGCGTCGCGGTGCGGCAGCGGATCGGGCAGCTCATCGGCTGGCTCCTCGATCGAGAGGGGAAGCTCGAGGGGCGCGGTGTGAACGTGCAGGCGCTGGTCCGGCGCGTGCTCGAGGAGGGCGGTCTCGCCGAGCGTTATCGGCCGAAGCCGCTCCCCGCGCTGCTCGCCGGCGCGGCGGTCCTGCACGGGGAGCTCGTGGCGACCGCTGCCGGGTTCGTCCCCTGGGATCGATTCGTGGAGCTGTTCTGCGACGAGGCCGCTCTCGACTCCGCGCCGCCTTAGGCGGCGCTACGCTCGGGCGAGCGGACTTTCGTTCCTTCGCGGTCGGGGGATCGGGTTTGCCACGCGCTCAACGCATCGCGAGCCGCAGGAGGTTCAGCGCCTCGTACGCGGCGGACCGGCGGATCCGCTCGCGGTCGCCGCGGTAGAGCCGCTGGAGGGCGGACGTGCCGGCGGGGCCGGCGAGGGCGATGTACACGGTCCCAACCGGCTTCTCCGGCGTGCCGCCGGTGGGCCCCGCGATGCCGGTCACCCCGAGCCCCCAGGTCGCTCGCCCCGCGCGCCGCGCTCCCTCGGCGAGCGCGCGCGCCACCGGCTCGGACACCGCGCCGTGCTCGGCGAGCACGTCGCCGGGGACGCCGAGCACCGCCTCCTTCATCGCGTTCGCGTAGGCGACCACGCCGAGGTCGAGCACCGCGGACGCGCCGGGCACGCGGGTGACGAGCTCGGCGAGGAGCCCGCCCGTGCAGCTCTCCGCGAGCGCGACGCGCTCGGCCCGCGCGGTGAGCCGCGCGACGACGAGCTGCGAGAGCTCCTCCTTGCCCTCGCCGAACACCGCGTCCCCGAAGGTCGCGCGGACCGCCCCCGCGATCCGGTCGGCGTGCGCCGCGGCGTCCGCGCCGGACACGGTCCACTTCACGTGAACCTCCGGCCAGTGGGCGCGGAAGCCGAAGCGCACGCCGGCGTTCGCGGGATCGTCCATGACCGGGCGCATCGCGTGATCCGCGTGCGACTCCGGGACGCCGAACAGCTTCAGCACCCGGCTGGCGGGCACCTCGCCCAGCCCCGCCGCGATCCGCGGCAGCAGCCACTCCTCGGCGAGTCCCCGGTACTCGAGCGGCACGCCGGGGAGGCAGACCACCTCGGCGCGCCCGATGCGCACCGCGAACCCCGGCGCCGTGCCGAAGCGGTTCGGGATGACCTCGGCGCCGCGGGGGAAGCGCGCCTGCTTCTCGTTGTTGGGCGTCATGGTGCGCCCGAACCGCCGGAAGCGCTCCTCGATCGCGCGCAGCGACGGCTCGTGCAGCTCGAGCGGCACGCCCATGACCGCCGCCACGCACTCGATCGTGAGGTCGTCCTCCGTCGGGCCCATGCCGCCGCTCATGACGACGAGGTCTGCGCGTGCGGCCGCCTCGCGGATCGCCGCGTCGAGATCGCCGCGGTCGTCGCCGACGAGGGTCTTGCGACGGACCATGACCCCCAGATCCCAGAGCCGGTCCATGAGCCAGGCCGAGTTCGTGTCCACCACCTGGCCGGTGAGGAGCTCGTCGCCCGTGGAGAGGATCTCGACCTGGAGCGGCATCCGGCCCCCTCGCTAGCCGCCGAGCGGCGCGCACCACCAGCCGGTGCCGCCGCAGCCGGCGAGCCACCGAAGCGCGAGCGCGACGAGCTGGAGCCCGATCCACGCGAAGGCGCCCGCCGCGACGTCGTCCATGACGACGCCGAAGCCGTTCTTCACCCGGTCGAGCGCGGAGGCGGGCCAGGGCTTCAACACGTCGAAGACGCGGAACAGGAGGAAGCCGACGAGCGCGGCCGGCCAGGAGAAGGGGACGAGCGCGACGGTGACGAGGTACCCCACGACCTCGTCGATCACGATGGGCGAGGCGTCGGCGATGCCCCAGTACGCGCCGGCGCGCTGCGCCGCGTACGCGCCGAGCGCGGCGAGCGCGGCGACGGTGACGAGGTACAGACCCGGGGAGAGGCTGGAGAGCGCCCAGTAGACCGGGATCGCGCCGAGCGTGCCGAAGGTGCCGGGCGCGACCGGCGCGTAGCCGCACGGTCCCCACGCCGCGAGGAGCACCCACGGGCCGGGCGGCTCCGCGGGCCGCGGTACGCGGCGGAGCCCGCGGGCGCGCAGCCGGGTCATCGAGGAGGGGGTCGCGGACGAGGGTGAGCCAGTCACGCGCTAGATGTACTCGTCCTGCTGCGGCTTGTCCTCGACGTCCTCGGGCTCGGGCTCGAGCGCCTCGTCCGCCTCGAGCTCGGCGCGGATCGCCGGCGGCAGCGACGCCTTGTCGGGCGCGGGGCGCGTGCGGGCGAGGACCGCCTCGGCGAGGCCGAGGGTGATGTACGCCGCCATGTACACGACGAGCACGAATGACGCACGGGTCGCCATCCCGACCGCGACGCCGGCGATCGTGAAGAAGGCGAAGATGGTGAGGCTGCGCGCGGAGAGGTGGACGTCCTTGAAGGTGCGGTAGCGGACCGTCGACACCATGAGGAACGCGAGCAGCGCGACCACGAGCGCCACCGGCACGCGGGTCGCGGGGTTGGCCGTCGTGGCGAAGTGCCGGTAGTGGGCGATGACGAGCGAGACGATCGTCCCGGCGGCGAGCGGGATCGGGAGGCCGACGAAGAAGCGCGAGGAGCCCTTGTCCCCGCGCTGGGCAAGGACGTTGAAGCGCGCGAGCCGGAGGGCCCCGCAGGCCGCGAACGCGAACGACACGAAGAAGCCGAGGAAGCCGAGCGGCGCGAGCGCCCACTTGTAGACGAGGAGCGCCGGCGCCGCCCCGAAGGAGATGACGTCGGCGAGGCTGTCGAGCTGCACGCCGAAGTCGGACTGGGTCTTCGTCATGCGCGCGACGCGGCCGTCGAACGCGTCGAAGAACATCGCGAAGAAGATCGCGAGCGCCGCCTGGTAGAGCTGGAGCGGCGTGGCCTCGCCGGCGCAGAGCGTGAGGGCGTAGAACCCGAGGAGGATCGAGCTCACCGTGAACAGGTTCGGGAGCACGAACATCGCCTTGCGCAGGTTGATCTGCATTCCGCGCCATCCTCCTCGGTCATCGGCCCCGACGCCACGTCCACGCGGGCACAGAGCGGGCACGGGAACGCGCGCCCGCTCCCTCGACCGGCGACGGCAGAGGCTGTCACGGGCGGGTTTTTTTGTCGAGACGGACGCTCCCGTCAAGGCGACCCGTTGCAGGGAGACCGGGCTCGCTCTCCGTCGCCGAGCACCACGCGCGCGCCGCTGCCACAGTCCACCCAGAACACCGGGTCGACCCACCAGCGGTTCATCCGCGCGTTCGCCCGCGCACCGCCCTCGAGGGCGAGGCCCGGCCCGCGGCCCGCGAGCACGTTCCCGTCGAGCACGGCCGAGGCGCCATCGAGCAGCACGATCCCGCCCGCCGCGCCCCCGGCGGCATCGACGCCGGTGAGGTGGACCTCTCCCGCGGACGCCTGGACGGCTGCGCCCCCGCAATGGAGGAGGGTGCTCGCGGAGAGCGTGAGAGAGCCGCGCCGAACCTGCACGCACGTTCCCGGGATTCCCTCCTCCGCGCTCGCGCCCACGACCACGACGGCCGTCCCCTCCAGCCGTCCTCCCGTCGCCACGGCGATTCCCGCCGGACCGGGTGAGCGGATGACGACGCCCTCGAGGAAGGCGGCGCCGCCCGCGACGGAGAGCCCGGCCTCGCGGGAGGGGCCGGTGATCGCGAGGTGCCGGAGCGTGGCCGTGCCTCCGAGGATCGTGGCGCCCGCGACGGCGCCGCGGAGGCGGCCACGCTCGATCGTCGCCGCACCGCCGTCGACGAGGAGGCCCACCGTCCCGTCGAGCACCATGTCCGAGGCGTCGAGCGTGCCACCCGAGACGCGGGCGCCGCACGCACCACCCGTCGCGCGCACGCCGGTCGCGCGCAGCGTGCCGGCGGTCACCCGGATGGCGCAGCGCGGCGTGCCAGCCTCCATCGCCACGGCCGCGACCTGCGCGTCGTGCTCCGCGACGAGCGCGTCCGCTCCCTCCGGGGCGACGACCCGAGTCCGTTCGGCGCCGGCCCCCTCGATCCGGACGCCCGCCGGGAGGACGATCCCGCCGCGGTGATCGCCCTCGGCGAGCCGCACGACGTCGCCCGTTCGGGCGTGCGCGAGGGCGGCGGCGAGATCGCCGCCCGCTGGCACGTCGAGCGTCGCGGCGAGGGCGAGCGGGAGGGCTGCGGCGAGGAACGTGGACATCGGGACTCCACGTGAAACGAGAGGTCGACGGTTTGACCAGCCTGCCCGTCATTGATACACGACACGATCATCCGCCGCGTCCACGGCGGAGCGAGCTCGTCGGGGGAGGGTGAGGGGATGAGGGCGCCCCGCGAGCGATCGCGGGGCGCTCGCTTCCCTCGGCGCACGATCCCGGGCCTGCGGCGGGCGTCCTCGCTCCTTGCGCCTGCGTCCCTCGACTCCGGCGCGCTGCGCGCGCCTACTCTCGGGACGAGCGGGACATGGGAGCCGCCTCGGCGCGCGTCGCTGCGGGTGCCCGCCTCGGGCCCGTTCATCCCGAGCGTAGGTCCCGCGCCTTGCGCGGGACCGAAGTCGAGGGACGGTCTCGTGCGCCTCGAATGGCGGGCTTCCTCTCCGAGCGGATCGCCGCCGCGCGCCGCCTCGGGAAGCCGCGCCGTTCAGGCGCGTGTGCACGAGTCGGAGGCCGCCGGGGAACTCGTGCTGACTCAGTGGCTCGACGCGGGGACGATGCCGAGCCAGGCGAGCGGATCCGACGGCTCGCCGCCCCGCCAGACCTCGAAGTGCAGGTGCGGGCCGGTCGTGCGGCCGGTGCGACCGACGACGCCCAGCGGACCGCCGGGCTCGACCGCGTCGCCCGGCGCGCAGAGCAGCGCGGCGAGGTGGCCGTAGCGGGTCGTGAGCCCGCCCTCGTGGCGGACCTCCACCATGAGCCCGTAGCCGCCCATCCACCCGGCGCGAACGACGAACCCATTCGCCGCGGCGGCGACGACGCGCCCCGCGTCGGCGGCGAGATCGACGCCGAAGTGCATCCGGCGCCGCCCGTCGACCGGGTGCGTGCGCATCCCGTACAGGCTGGAGATCCCCGCCTGCTCCACCGGCCAGCGGAGACGCGGCGGCTTCGTTCGCGCGAACAGGCCGAGACCGAGCGCGCGGGCGGTGGAGATACGGGTGGCGAAGCGCGCCGCGCGCGCGGTGACGAGCGCCGTGAGGTCGGCTGGCGCGCGGCCGTAGTGGCGGAGATCGTAGTCCCACTCCGCCTCGACGGTGACGCGAGCGCGCACGAGCTCGAGGAGCGGTGTCTGCGGGAGGGCGCGGCCCAGGTAGGCGTCGAGCTCGGCGGCGAGCGCGCGCCACGCCCTCGCAGCGTCGTCGGGAAAGCCCCGGCCACCCGGCTGCGCCGTGCGGCGGTCGCGCGCCGCGGCGGCGAAGCGGAGCAGGGTCGCGTCGACGGGCGGACCCTC
>DATIDF010000142.1:0-24897 GCA_035456445.1 Anaeromyxobacter sp. | reverse complement strand
GTCGCTCTGCGCGATGCATCATCTGCAAGGCGTGCACGGCGGGTGGATCAGGGTGCGCGGGGAGGCGCCGGATGAGCTCCTCTGGACGATGCCCGCGCCGCGGGGCTGGAAGCCGGGCTGATCCCCTCGACCTCGAACCTCGACCTCGACCTCGACCTCGACCCCGACCTCGACCCCGACCTCGACCTCGACCCCGACCCCGACCCCGACCCCGACCCCGACCCCGACCCCGACCTCGAACGCGCCCGATGCCCCGCCATCCGACCTCCCCCTCCGCCCCCGCACCGCGCGCCGAGACCCTGCGCGATGCGCTCCGGCGCGCGCTCCGCGCCGGACCCGCGACCGCGAAGGAGCTCTCCTTCGAGGTGGGCCTCCGCGAGAAGGACGTCGCCGAGCACCTCGCTCACCTCGCCCGCTCGCTCGAGCATCGCGGTGAGCGGCTCGTCGTGGACCCCGCCTCCTGCGTCGCCTGCGGCTACGCGTTCCAGGATCGAGCACGGCTCACGCGGCCTGGCGCGTGCCCGGCGTGCCGCAGCACGCGGATCGATCCGCCGGTGTTCCGGATCGAGGGCACGGGCGAGGACGAGTGACCGTGCCGTCGGCGGCGACGTCGACGGTCGGCGGCCAGAAGTCGATCCGACAGGCGCGACCGCCCGGCCCTACTCCGTCGCCGCCCCGCTGGACACCGGGTGCGCCGGGTCCTCCTGCACCACCACCGTCTTCATGTTCACGAACTCGCGGATGCCCTCGCGCGCGAGCTCGCGGCCGTAGCCCGAGCGCTTCACCCCGCCGAACGGGAGGCGCGGGTCGGAGGCGACCATGGCGTTCAGGAACGTCGCGCCGGCGGCGAGGTCGTCGATGAACCGGCGCCGCTCCTCGGCGTCGTTCGTCCAGACGCTCGAGCCGAGGCCGAACGGGACGTCGTTCGCGACGGCGATCGCCTCGTCCAGGTTCCGCACGCGGTACAGCGCCGCGACGGGGCCGAAGATCTCCTCGCGGTAGGATGGCGACGACGGCGGGATGCCCGTCAGCACGGTGGGCGGGTAGTAGGAGCCCTTCCCGCCCGTGGGCTTCCCACCCGTGAGCACGCGCGCGCCCGCCTTCACCGCGGCGTCCACCTGGACGACGAGCTTCTCGAGCTCGGACGCGCTCGAGAGCGGGCCCACGTCCGTCGCGGGATCCATGGGGTCGCCCACCTTGAGCGCCGCCATGCGCGCGACGAACGCCTCCTCGAACTCGGGGTAGATCGCGTCGTGCACGATGAAGCGCTTCGCCGCGATGCAGGACTGGCCGTTGTTGATGGTCCGCGCCGTGACGGCGGTCTTCACCGCCGCCTCGAGGTTCGCGCTCGGCATCACGACGAACGGATCGCTCCCGCCGAGCTCGAGGACGGTCTTCTTGATGGCCCGGCCGGCGGTGGACGCGACCGCCGCGCCCGCCGCCTCGCTCCCGGTGAGCGTCGCGGCCGCGACGCGGTCGTCCTCGACGATGCGTGCGACGCGCGACGAGCCGACGAGGAGCGTCTGGAACGCGCCCTGCGGGAACCCCGCCTCGCGGAAGACCTCCTCGATGGCGAGCGCGCACTGCGGCACGTTCGACGCGTGCTTGAGCAGCCCGACGTTTCCGGCCATCAGCGCCGGCGCCGCGAAGCGGAACACCTGCCAGAACGGGAAGTTCCAGGGCATGACGGCGAGGACCGGCCCGATCGGCAGGAACCGCACGAACGACCGCGTCGCCGAGGCCTTCACCTCCTCGTCCGCGAGGAAGCGCTCCGCGTTCTCGGCGTAGTAGCGGCACACCCAGGCGCACTTCTCCGCCTCCCCGACCGCCGACCGGAAGGTCTTGCCCATCTCGAGCGTCATCGTGCGCGCCCAGTGCTCCTTCCGGCGATCGAGCACGTCGCCGGCACGGGCCATGAGCGCCGCGCGCTCGACGATCGGCCGGCGGCGCCACGCGGCGAACGCGTCGGCCGCGCGGGCGAGCCTCGCCTCGAGCTCGGAGTCGGTCAGCTCGTCGAAGCGGGCGAGGACCTCACCGGTGGCGGGGTTCACGGACGACATCGTGGCCATGAGATCCCTTCCTTTCCGCGCGTCGAACTTCGGCGGTAATGTCGGAACGTGTCCCATAGCACGGAGCGAGCGAGGTCGCCGCGCCCCTGGTACGTGATCGCGGCGGCGGGTGCGACGGCGCTCTGGACGGGGCTCGTCGCGTGGAGCCCGCCCGAGTTCTTCACCATCGCGGCCCTGTTCAGCGCCGCCTGGATCGCCCTCTCCGCGACCGCCGCGCCGCCGGGCCTCCTCGCGCGCCTGCGGCCCAGCGCCGCGGACGTCGTCCTCGGGCTGGTCACCGGCGCCGCACTCTACGGCCTCACGCGCGCGTTCCTGTGGGTGACGTGCGGGGGGCTCTCGGAGACGCTCTGCCGGCCGATGATCGAGATGTACGTCCGGTTCGAGACGCGCGCGCTCTTCCCCGCGCTCGCGCTCCTCCTGCTCATCGCGCCCGCGGAGGAGCTCTTCTGGCGGGGCGTCGTCCAGGCCCACCTCGAGCCGCGCCTCGGCGCGGCGCGCGCCGTCGCGCTGGCGACCGCGCTCGCGGTCGCGCTCGCGGTCGCGAGCGGCGAGCCGTTCCTCGCGCTCGCGATCCTGCCCACCTACGCGCTGTGGGGCGCGCTCGCCACGTGGCGCGCGAGCCTCGTGCCGGCGATCGTGAGCCACGCCGTCTGGAGCGTCCTCATCGCGTCGCTCGCGCCGCCCGTCTGATGCGCCCGGCCAGGCGCCCTCAGCCGGCAGGGACGTCCGCGAGCGGCAGCGTGAACCAGAACTCGCTCCCCGCGCCGGGACGGCTCTCGACGCCGATCCGGCCGCCGTGCGCCTCGACGATCCCACGCGCGATCGCGAGGCCGAGCCCTGTGCCTCGATACGCCGCCCCGGCGCCGCGCCGGAACGGCTCGAAGATCTGCTCTCGCTCGCCGGGCGCGATGCCGGGGCCCGTGTCCGCGACCACGAACCGGATCCCCGCCTCGCGGACCTCCGCGTGCACGCCGATGCGCCCACCCGGTGCGGTCACCTTCACCGCGTTCGAGACGAGGTTCCCGAGCACCTGCAGGATCCGGTCATGGTCCGCGCGGACGCGCGGGAGATCCGGGTCCGCGTCCACGTCGAGCTCGATCCCGTGCTCGCGCCCGACCGCCTGCATCGAGTCGACCGCCTCCCGGACGAGCTCCCCCGGGAGGTGGGGCGCCGGATGGATCGAGACACGCCCCGCCTGTACGGCCGCGACGTCGACGAGATCGCCGATGAGCCGCTCCATGCGCCGCGCGGAGCGGCGGATGACCTCCGCGATCGAGCGGACCGTCTCCGCCGGCGCGCCGCCGGCGAGGATGGCGAGCCGGTACGCTCCCACGCTGATCGCCGAGAGCGGCGTCCGGAGGTCGTGGGAGACTACCGCGAGGATCTGCTCGCGCGCGCGGGCCTCGCGCTGGGTCGTCTCGAGCAGCCGGGCGTTCTCGATCGCGAGCGCCGCGCGCCGCGCGAGCTCCGTCGCGATCTCGACGGAGCGCTCGTCGAAGTGGCGGCCGGAGGACGCCATCCCGAACGCAAGCGCGCCGATGATCCCGGCGTCGCTGCGCAGCGGCACGCCGAGGTAGGAGCGAAGGCCGAGGCGTTCCAGGAACACCCGCCCCGGCTCGCTGCCGGCGGTGCGCTCCGCGAAGTCGTCGCCCGCGTCCGCCACGAGCTCCGTCACGCCCTCGCGCAGGATGCGGCCGATGCCCCTGGGCGCGTCGAGCTCGACCGGGTACCCCTCCAGCACCTCGCGAGCGAGCTCGCGCTGAGCGGCATCGGACACGTGCACGGCGATGCGCCTCAGCCGGCGATCCGGCTCGAGGAGGACGAGGCCGCACAGGTCCGCGAAGTCGGGAACGGCGAGCTGCGCCGCGCGCTCGAGCCGCCGGGTGAGATCGGGCTCCGCGGCGAGCTCGTCGCTCACGCGGGCGAGGAGACTGAGCTCGCGGGCTCGATCCTCTGCGGCGACGCGCGCGATGTGGAGCGCCACGCTACCGGCCGCGCGGGTCGCCATCGCGTCACAGAGCCGGATCTCCTCCGGCATGAGCTCGTCTGATCGCGTCGACCCGATGTGGGCGACGCCGATGACCTGGTCCCCGTGGCGCAGCGGCACGCCGTACAGCGCACGGACCCCGCTCCCGCGAAGGGCGGATCTTCGCACGAGCGGATGGGCGGAGGCGTTCCGGAGCAGCACCGGCCGTCCCTCGGCCGCGATCTTCCCCGCGAAGCCTTCCCCCTCCTCGAGCGAAGTCCCCGTCACGTCCTCCGACAGCCCGCGAGAGGCGCGAAGGACGAGGTGATCGTCCTCGCGCAGCAGGATGGCGGCGGTGTCCGCGCTCCACGCGGACCCGAGGAGCGCATCCAGGAGCCGCTCGAGGAGCTCCTGCACGGAGCGGCTCTCGAGCGAGGCCCGGCTGAAGGCGTCGACGGCGGCGAAGAACCGCTCTCGCACCCCCGCCGCGCACCGCGCCGCCTCCGCGGCCGCCTCGTGGAGCGCCCGCTCCAGCGCCGCGAGCGGCTCCACCGCGAGCACGCCGGCGTCGGCCCAGGCGCGCACGACGCAGCCGCGAAGCGCGGACAGCTCCGCGAGCACCGTCTCCACGTCCACGCCCTGCGCGGCACGATGGCGCGCGTGCCGGCCCGGATCTCCGCCCGGCGCGCTGACGAGATCCGCCGCCACCCGGTCCAGGATCGACGGGACCTCGTCCCGCAAGGCGGCGCGGTCGAGCACGCGCGCCGTCGGCAGCGCGCGGACGGCGGACTCCCAGGCGTTCAGGATCTCATCCCGACGCACCCGCAGCTCCGCCGCGGCGACGGCGGTGGCGCTGCGTGGCTTGCCGTCGGGGATCACTGCATCAGCCTCCGCGGGGGAGCGTCGGCGCCGCGGCCGGAGCCGGCTTGGCCCCCTCTCTCTGGCGTCTCTGGCGCGGTGAGAGCCGGTCCACGAGGCGCTCCTCGAGCGACACGACGAGGCCCCGGACGCCTTTGGGGCGCCGCCCCTGGTCCTCCGCGAGCGCGTCTCGCGCGGCGTCCTCGAAGCGACGCCGGGGTGGCAGCCCCGCGAGCGCCCAGTACCGGTCGTCGCGCGGGAGGAGATCGTGCGACAGTCCCTGGACGAGCTCGCGCACGACCTGCCACGGCGCGTCGGACACGAGCTTGAGCCAGAGCGCGGACACCCGCGGATGCGGCAGCGGAGCGTTGATCGCCGGCAGCGAGCGGCCGCGCAGCGCCGCGACGCGCTCGAGGATCTCGCGCACGGAGAGTACCTCGGGGCCGGGGATGTCGTACCAGGCGCTCTCCGGCAGCGGCACCTCGAGCGCGGCGACGAGCGCCCCGACCACGTCCTCGAGGGCGATCGGACACGACCGCGACTGCGCCCAGGCCGGCAGCACCATCGCCGGGAGCCGCATCGCGAGATCGCGCACGATACGCCAGGATGCGCTCCCCGGGCCGACGATCATCGAGGCGCGGAGCTCGAGCGTGGGCACGCGCCCGGCGCGCAGCACCCCGCCGACCGCGAGCCGGCTGGCGAGGTGCTTCGAGGGGCGGCCGCGCGGCGCGACCCCCCCGAGGTAGACGATCCGGCGCACACCCGCGCGCTCAGCCTCACGCGCGAACGCGACGGCGGTGCGCCGCTCCTCCTCCGCGTAGTCCTCCTGCCCGCTCGCCATCCCGTGCACGAGGAAGAACGCCGCCTCGACGCCCTCGAGCGCGGCGGGGAGGTCCGTGATACGGCTGACGTCCGCCTGCACCCACTCGACGCGAGGGTCGAGACCCCTGCGGCGCGCGCGGGTCGTCGCGCGCACGTCGTGCCCGCGCTCGAGCAGCGCGGGAACGAGGGCACGCCCGACGAAGCCGGTCGCGCCCGTGACGAGCACGCGCCCGTGCCCGGACGACTGCGCCGCGCTCCGCCCCCGCTTCGACGACCCCGTACGCGTCGACATGATCCAAGAGTGACGTGTCGGGCCGGAGAGGGCACCCCCTACCCTGGCGGCCCATGGCGAGCGAGGTAGCGCTTCACCGCCCACTTTCGAGCGCTGCTCTCGCTCGACATGTACCGGACCGTCCCGAAGATTGCTCGCTCGGGGCCCCACGGGCGGTCGTACCGACCGAAGCACCAGAACACGCCGGACACCGAGTTCGGGTCGCGCCCGTCGAGCGCCCAGCGATCGTTCAGGTCCAGCGCGACCTCCAGCGCGGCGCGCGGCGAACGCGACCACTCGAGGATCTTCTTTCCCCAGAGCATCCGGACCGCGTTGTGGATCACGCCCTGGTCCCGGAGCTGGCGCTGCGCCGCATTCCAGAGCGGATCGTGCGTCTCGGCGGCGGCGAGCGCTCCAGGATCGTAGCGGTGCGGGCGGGGATCGCGCGCGTGCGCCGCGAGGGAGGCGCGCGCCCACGCGGGCAACGAACCGTACTCGCGGTGATCGGCGCGGTGCGCGCACGTGACGAACCCGAGCTCCCGCCAGGTGACGAGCTGATCGAGGAACGCCTCCGCGGAGGCGGAGATCCCCCAGTACCCCGAGCGCGCGCCGTTCGCGGCGGACGCGACCAGCGCGGGCGTCCAGCCCTCCCGCCGGAGGACCGCGCGCACGATCTCGAAGGACGAGAGGTGGCCGAAGTGGAGCCAGGGTGACAGCCCGCTCGTCACTCCCTCCTCGTCGGGATCGCTGCGCGCCTCCGCGTAGCGCGGGAGCCCCTCCTCGAGCCAGCGCGCGAGCCGCGCGCGGGCGGCGCGCGCGCCGCCCCGGGCGGGCGCGGGCGGGACGCGGTGATCGATCGGGAGCGTCGCGAGGAGGCGCCCGGGCTGCGCGAGCTCGGCCGGATCGGCGGCGGGCCAGCGCCCGGCGATCTCGCGCGGCAGCGCGGGCGCCGCGGGCAGTCCTGCGCGCGAGAGCGGATCCGCCGCCGGGAGCCGATCGATCCAGGCCGGCAAGAGGCGCTGCAGGTGGCGCCGGTAAGCGTACGCAGAGGGGAAGTCCTTGCCGGCGAGCCTGAACGGCACGACGCAGCTCGCGTCCACCGCCTCGAGCCTCACGTCGAGCCGCTCCGCCACCGCGGCGAGCATGCGCGGGACGAAGAAGGTCGGGAAGTCGTCGGTCACCACCGCGCACGCGCGCGCGGCGAGCGCCTCGAGGAGCCCCTTCCCCTCGCCCGGCGCGCGCTCCAGGTAGGGGTGATGGAGCGCGCGCCCGGCGAGCCTGTGCGCGTTCTCGGCCATGCCCTGCATCACGAACGCGTGCAGCCGGTCGCTCGCGTACGGGTAGCCGACGCGGAGCGCCTCGAGGATCGCGAGAGGCCGCCCGAGCTCACGGGCGAGCTCCACGGCGCGCTCGAGGGCCGGGTTGAAGCGGGAACGGCGCGCGGCGGTCATCCAGTAGAGGACGAGCGCGCGCTCCTGCCGGATCGGCGCTGCGTTCACGGCGCGGATGCGTTCCCCCGGGACGGGCACGGCTACACGCGGTTGCGGAGCATGAGCTCCTTCGGATCGGGATCGAGGTAGGTCTGGCCGGCGAGGTACTCGACGCCCTGGCGGCGAACGTGGTGACGGAGGAGGGTCTGCGGGACCACGAGCGGAACGAGCCCGCGCTCGTAGTCATGGACGACCTCCTCGAGCTCCTTGCGATCTTCGCGCGGCAGCGTGCCGCGGAAGTAGCCGAGCATGTGCTGGAGCACGTTCGTGTGCCGGCCGCGCGTGGCTGGCACGCGCAGCGCCTCCATGAAGCCACGTCCGTACGCCTCCACCACTGGCGCGACGGGGCCCTTCGACATGCCGCCCACGAGCGCGCCGAGGCGCCGGTACGCGGCCGGGCTGTGGGCGAGGAGCGCGAGCTTGTGCGCCGTGTGGAAGGCGACGAGGTCGCCGCGGCGCATGCCAGCGGCGGTCGCGGCCTTCCAGCGGGCGTAGGCGAAGATCCGTTCGACGAAGCTCTCGCGGAGCGACGGATCGTTGAGTCGCCCCTCCTCCTCCACCGGCAACAGCGGCAGCCGCGCGACGAGCACGCGCGCGAACGCGCCCACCCCGTCGCGACGCGGGGGGCCGCCCTTCTCCGGGTAGACGCGAACGCGCTCGAGGCCGCACGACGGCGAGTCCTTCTTCGTCACGAAGCCGGAGAGATCGAGCTTCGAGAGCTCTTCGACGCGCGCCTCGGCGTAGCGGCGCATCGCCGCGGTGTGGTCGGCACCGCTCCGCTCGGCCACGAGGCGCGGCGAGCGCGGGGGCCCGACGAGCCGGATCGGCTCGCGCGGCACGCCCATGCCGACCTCCAGCTCCGGGCAGACCGGCACCCACTCCACGAACGCGCCGAGGACGTCCACGAGGAACGGGTCTCGCTTGTGCTGGCCGTCGTAGCGGACCTTCCGCCCGATGAGACAGGAGGACACGCCGACGCGCAGCTTCGCCCTGGCCATCTCGAGATCGTACGCGCCGCGCGAGCGGCGCGCACCTCCCGCGAGCGGACGCGTGGCGCGAAGCGGCTCAGGCGTTCCGGCGGGCGAGGAGCACACCGGCCATGAAACCCGTCGCGATGGCCATGACGCCGCGCAGCCGCGGCCGGCCGTCGTCTCGCTCCTTCCGCCCGCGGCCCGCCTCCCGTCCGCGAACCCCGCCGTTCACGCCGGTCCGCGCGAGGGCCGCCTCGGGGGTGGGAGCTACGCCGGCGGCCGCAGCGGCCTCGGGATCCACGCCGCTCGGGATCGGCTCCTTGCCGGGGAGCGTCGCGGCGGGGGTCGTCCCGGTGTCGGACTTCCGCTTCGCGCCCTGCCGCTTCCCCTCCGCCGAGCGGTGCTCGATGAGCGCGTTCGCCTCGGCCCCCACGAGGAGCACGAGCGAGGAGATCCACATCCACAGGAGCAGGACGATGACGCCGGCGAGGGGCCCGTACGTCTTGTCGTAGCTGCCGAAGCTCGAGACGTACCTGGAGAAGCCCCAGGATGCGAGCACCCACACGATCACGCCGAACACCGACCCCGGCGTGATGAACCGGAACCGCTGCTCCACGTCGGGGAGGACGTAGTACACGATCGCCCAGAGGAGCATCATGACCAGCCCGGCCACAGGCAGGCGGAGCCAGGTGATCGCCGCGCCGATGGGGCCGCCAATCGCGTCCGCGATCGGAGCCGCGGCGATCGCGACGAGCGCGGCAACGATCCCGAGCGCGCCGGAGATGAGCGTCATCAAGATGGCGATGCCACGCACCTTCCAGAACGGCCGGCCCTCCTTCACGTCGTAGGCGGTGTTGAGCGCGCGCATGAGCGCGGTGACGCCCCCCGACGCGGCCCAGATCGCGGCGATCGCGCCGAAGCCGACCAGCGTCACGTTCTGTTGCGCCCCCAGCTCGCGGATCCGGTCGCCGATGATCTGCGTGACCGGTCCGGGCGCCACCCGGCCGAGCTCCTGCACGATCCGCTCGGCGTCGGATGGCGCGATGACGACGCTCGCGAGCGCCACGAGGAACAGGACGAACGGGAACAGGGACAGGACGCCGTAGTACGTCACGGTCGCGGCGATGTCCGTCACCTGATCCTTCGAGAGCTCGTCCTTGAGCCCCTTCCCGAATTCCTTCCAGCTCATCCCCTTCCCCGGCAGGCGCACCGAACACCTCCTCCTGGCTGAGGCAAACTTGCTCATCGCGCGCGGCGACGCGTCCCGCCGCGCACGAGGGCGCGCCAGGCCACCTCACTCCGCGGGGGTCCGTCCGGACGTCCTCCCTGTGCCTGGGGCATCCGCCTGAACGTCCCCTCGAGCCCCGCATACAGCGCGTAGGCGAGCAGCCCCACCGCGGCGTCGCCGCCTCCCTTGCCCCGCCCCCCGCGAGCGCCTCTCCGGCAGCCTGTGCGTCCATCGCTCCCGCCCTTGAACGTGGCTGCGGCGGGCGCGTGGGGCAATGGGTCAGCGGCGCCGCGCGCGTCCGCGCCGGCCCGACGCGGACTCGATCAGGAACCAGACCACGAAGACGATCGCGACCGGCACGAACAGGCGCGGCTTTCGCGCGAGCAGCGCGATGACGGCGGCGAGGAGCAGCGCGAGGGGCCAGCTGACGCGGAGCATGCGCGGGCATCATACCCGCGCTCAACGCGACGCGGCGATCTCCTCGAGCAGCGCACGCGCTGCGCGCACGTCGAGGATGCGCAGCTGCGCGCGGCTCGGCGCCGGCCCCACGTGGATGGCGATGTTCCCGGGCGGCAGCGCCGCGAAGAGGTCCTCGTCCGTCCGGTCGTCCCCGAGCGCGAGGAATAGCGCACCCTCGCCGGCGCGCGCGACCGCTGCGACGACGGCGCGCCCTTTGTGGATCCCGTGCGGCCGGACCTCGATCACCTTGTCCCCCTGCAGGATCTCGATCGGGACGTTGGAGAGGAGCGTCTGGAGGTGGAGCGACAGCTCCTTGGCCTGGGCCGCGCCGTACTCCGGATCTGCGCTGCGGTAGTGCCAGGCGACGCCCGCGGTCTTCTCCTCGACGACGGAGCCGGGCGTACGCTCCGCGAACTCGCGCAGGATCGCGATCACCGGCTCACGCCAGGCGACGACCGGCACCTCGGCGCCCACCCACTCACCGCCCGGCGTGCGCGACCAGAACCCGTGCTCGGCGTGAAGGCCGATCGGGAGCGCGCCGAGCCAGCGCTGCAAGGTCGCGCGGGGGCGCCCGCTCACGACGTCGACCTGAGTACGCGGGCGCGCCGCGAGCCTCCGCAGGAGGTCGAGCAGCGCGGCGTCCGGTGCGGCGAGCTCCGGGGTGGGGGCGAACGGCACGAGCGTGCCGTCGTAGTCGAGCAGCAGCGCGAGTCGCGGCGCCGCCCGGGCGCGATCGATCGCCGCCCGGACCGCCTGCGGGGAGGAGGGCGCGAGCGCCTCCCCGGGCGCGCCGACGCGCTCGAGCCGAGCGACGAACGAGCGTGCCCAGCCGTGAACGTCGTACCTGAGCACGCGCTCGCGCAGGGCCGCCATCCGCGTTCGCCGCTCCTCCTCGGGCATCGTGAGCGCGCGGTGGAACGTCGCCGCCGTGTGCTGCACGTCGTACGGGTTCACGAGCAGCGCCTCGGCGAGCTCCGCGGCGGCGCCGGCGAACTCGGAGAGCACGAGCACGCCGTCGCCGTCCGGGCGCGAGGCGACGAACTCCTTCGCGACGAGGTTCATCCCGTCGCGCAGCGGCGTCACGAGCACCGCGTCGGCAGCTCGGTAGAGGGCGACGATCTCGGCCTGGGACAGCCCGCGGTACAGATAGTGGATGGGGGACCAGGACGGCGTCGCGAACTCGCCGTGGATGCGGCCGACGAGCGCGTCCACCTCGTCGCGGTACTCGCGGTAGGCCTCGACGTTCTCGCGCGAGGGGACGGCCACCTGCACGAGCCGCACGCGCTCGCGTAGCTCGGGGTGGGCGAGCAGCATCGCCTCGAACGCGAGCAGCCGGCGCGGGATCCCCTTCGAGTAGTCGAGGCGGTCGACGCCGACGAGGAGCTGCTCGCCCGGAGCGCGGTGCGCGTGGGCGACCGCGCGGATCTCCGGGTCCTGGGCGATCTCGCCGAGCTGCGCCGCGTCGACGCCCATCGGGAACACCCCGAGCCGAACCTCCCGGGAGCGCCAGGCGATCCGGTCCACCTCGGTGGCTGCGCCGAGCAGCCGGAGCGCCGCCGACACGAAGTGGCGCACGTAAGTGGCGGTGTGGAAGCCGACGAGGTCCGCGCCGAGCAGCCCCTCGAGGATCCGCTCGCGCTGCGGGAGCATGCGGAAGATCTCCGAGGAGGGGAACGGGATGTGGAGGAAGAACCCGATCCGCGCGTCGGGGACGCGCTCGCGGAGCAGCTGCGGCACCAGCATGAGCTGGTAGTCGTGGACCCACACGAGATCGCCCGGCTCGTACCGCTCGGCGACGGCGTCGGCGAACCGGACGTTCACCGCATCATAGGACTCGAAGTCGCGCACCTCCTGCGGCAGGCGAGCGACGGAGTAGTGGAAGAGCGGCCAGAGGACCGCGTTCGAGTAGCCCTCGTAGTAGCGCGCGACCTCATCCGCAGAGAGCGCCACGGGCGCGAGCCGCAGCTCCGAGAGGCGCCGATCCACCTCCGCGCGCGCATCGCCGGACAGGCCCGTGAGATCGCCGGGCCAGCCGATCCACAGCCCTCCGAGGCGCTCGTGCGGGCCGCTCATGCCGGTCGCGAGCCCGCCCGCGCTCGGCGTGACGGCTGGCGCGCCGTCGTCGGACTTGACGGTCACGGGCAGGCGGTTCGAGACGATGAGGAGGCGGGGCATTTCGCTCACGCGCGCTCGTAGAGGTGCACGTCCGTCACGTAGGGGAGGTCGAGCGCGTCGCGCCCGGCCGTCTCGGGGTGCGCGTCGAGCAGCCCGCGGACCTCGGCGAGCACGTCCTCGCGTGACGCGGCGTCCATGCGGGCGACGAAGCTGATGGACGCAACGCGATCGAGGACGCCCGAGCGGGTGAGCGGGTGAACGTGCGTGAAGTGAGCCTCCTCGATGGGCACGAACAAGCCGGGCGCGACGTCGAACGCGCGCCGCCAGTCACCCCGGTGGTACCGCGGGGTGCCGCCCTCCCGCCGATTCACGACCTCGGAGAGCCGCGCCACCCAGGCGGCCGAGTCGTCGCGCCGGTTCCACAGGAGCGCGAGCCGCCCGCCTCCCCGGAGCACGCGGTGGATCTCGGCGAGCGCCAGCGGCCCATCGAACCAGTGGAAGCTCGACGCCGCCGTGACCGCGTCGAGCGCGCCCGCGCGGAAGGGGAGCACCTCGGCGAGCGCGCGCACCGGCGCGATGCCCTCGGCGCCCCCGACGAGGCGGAGCATCGCGTGAGCGGGGTCGAGCGCGACGACGCTCGCACCGCGAGCGGCGGCGAGCCGGGAGAGCTTGCCCGTCCCGGCGCCGACGTCGAGGAGGCGCGTCCCGGGTTCGAGCGGGAGGGCGCGCGCAATGAGGTCCACCGCCGCCGGAGGGTACTCCGGCCGGCCGCGCTCGTACGCGCCGGCCGCGGCCTCGAACCCACGCGCCGCGTCGTGCACCCTCACGCCGCGGGCTCCTCCTCGACGAGCCGGAGCCCGGGCGGCAGGCTCTCGCCGAAGATCCGCTGCTCCTCCTCAGCGCTCGCCTCGGCCACCTCGCGCACGGCACGGAGCGTCTCACCCGGCGCACCGCCCTCGGCGAGCGCGGCGAGCACGCGAGCGCGCACGTCGTCCGGGACGTCGCGCACGCGGTCGCCGCTCCTGCGCGCGAGCTGCGCGAGCGGGAACACGAGCTCGCGCCGGGGGATCGGCAGCGCGAGGAGCCGTGCGATCCAGGCCTCCGCCGCCGCGGCGGGCACGGCGAGGTGCGCGCTCGCGTGGAACGGGACGCGCGCGCCGAGCCGGCCGATCGCCCAGAGGAGATGGGGCAAGGGTCCCTCCGCCTCGAGCCGCGCCACGAGCCACTCCCCCGCCTCGACCTTGCGGCCCGGCTCGACGCGCTCGAGCGCCCCGAGGAGCCGGATCATCTCGTCGGGCGCCTCGGGCTTCACCCCGGGCACCTTCGGCGGCGGCTTGCGCGGATCGCGGGGCCGGACGAACGGCGCGACCGAGTCGAAGAGCCGCGCCTGCGCCGCCGCGTCGAGGCCGCCCGCGATGCGCCGCCACATGACCCACCACGACGCCCAGGCTCGGGCATCGGCCTGGTACTGCAACCCTTCGCCGAACGCGCCCCACGTCTCGGCGGCGCGCCACGCGTCGAGCGGCGCGCCGAAGCCGGGGCGCAGGCAGTAGCCGGTGAGCTGCAGCCACACCCGCTCGTGGTCGGCGCTCCGCCTCCGCCGCGCGCGGCCGGCGTGCAGGGCCGCCCACAGCTCGCGGACGAGCGGGGTGGACCAGCCCTCGCGCGGTCCGAGCAGCTTCTCGAGTGCGCGAGTGAGCCCCTTCACCTCCTTCTTCTCGACGGAGGCCTTCTTGCCGTAGAAGAGCTCCACCTGCGCGCGCGCCTCCTCGAGCTTCCGCGGCGCCTGGCCCACCTCGCTGCGCGCCTCCCCCCGCCTCTCGCCCTGGAGCGCGCGGAGCGAGAACTCGAGCTTCCAGCGCGCGTCGCGATCGGTCGCCGCGCACCAGAGCTCGAGCGTACCGATCTCGGTGAGCGCCGCCTCGAGGCGCACGGGCACCTCGCCCGCCGCCGCCCCCTCGGCCCGGAGCACCGCCTCGACCGGCGGCAGCGGGACGAGGTCCTCGCTGACCTCGACGACGTCGCCGGGCCTCTCCACCCGCGCGCGCGCGGAGGCGAACAGCGGGAAGCGGACCGGACGCCCGAGCGCGAGCGCGAACGGTCGCGGCACGGCGACGCGCGTCCCCTCCTCCAGGTGGCGCGGGACCACGCAGAGCGCACGATCGCCCTCCGGCGCGGCGATGCCCACGTAGAAGGCGCGCGGGCTGCCTCCGCCGATCCGCAGACCGATGCCGCGACGGACCAGGGCCGCATACGCCGCGCCGCGGGCCACCGCGAGGTCGAGCGCGGGGCTCGCGAGCACCGCCACAGGCGGCGTGCCCGGGAACCAGGACGACACGATCGCCGCCAGGCGCTCGCGCACCTCCCGCGGCGTGAACACCCCTCCGTTCACGAGGAGCGCGTCGGGCCGCGCGAGCCCGCCCGCCGCACCCGCCTCGGCGGCGTGCGCCGCGAGGAACGCGGCGACGTGGCGCGGGATGGCGGGCTCCGGCTCGTAGGGGAGCCCGAGCTCCGCGAGGCCCGCCGTGCGCGGGGCGCGCCGCGGCCGCTCGTCCGCCCCCGTCCGTGGGAAGAAGCCGTCGAGGAACACGCGCCGCACCTCCTCGCGCGTCACCTCCGCAGACACGGCGCTCGCGAGGAGCCGGCTGCCCCGGCCGACGACCGCGACCGGGAGCCGCTCCGGCCCCCCGTCCTCCATGAGCCGCTCCTTCGCGAGGCGGCAGGCGTGCACGAGCGACGCGAACCGGCTCGCGTCGAGGCGCTCCCCGATCCGCGCCTCGACCGCCCGCGCGAGCGCGAGATCGACGTTGTCGCCGCCGAGGAGGAGGTGATCGCCCACCGCGAGCCGCGTGAACGCGGGGCGCCCGTCGCGCAGCTCCGCCCGCACGAGCGTGAGGTCGGTCGTTCCTCCGCCGACGTCCACCACGAGCACGAGCCCGCCGCGCGCGATGGGCCGCACGTCTTCCGCGATCTCGCCCGCGCCCGTCGCGGCGAGTGCCGCGCGGTGCCGGCTCGCCCAGTCGTGGAACGCAGCCGACGGCTCCTCGATGAGCGTCACGCGCCCGAGCCCGGCCTCGCGGGCGGCGGCGAGGGTGAGCTCGCGCGCGACCTCGTCGAAGGAGGCCGGCACGGCGAGGACGAGCTCCTGGAGCGCGAGCGGCGCGTCCGGGCGGCGGTGGTCCCACGCGTCGCGCAGGTGGGCGAGATAGAGCGCCGACGCCGCGACCGGCGAGAGGCGGGGCACGCCCTCCGGCGCGCCCCACGGCAGGAGCGGCGCGGTCCGATCGGCGCGCGGGTTCGCGAGCCAGCTCTTCGCGGAGGTGACGAGCCGCCCCGGCACGCGCGCCCCCTGCTCGCGCGCGAGCTCGCCCACCACCACCGGCCGCTCCCCCCACGGCAGCATGGTCGCGCCGGGGGCGAGCTCCGGGCCGGGGAGGTACGCGCAGGACGGCAGCACGCGCCGATCCCGCACCTCGCCGGGCGCGATGAGCTGGGGGATCGCGAACGGCTCGACGGCGGCGGCGAGATCGCCCTCGCGCGCGAGGTCCACCGCCGCGAGCGCGGTGTTCACCGTACCGAGATCGATGCCGACGACGTAGCGCGCCTCCGCCATCACTTCAGGGGCCGTGAAACGACCCCCTCCCATCGCCGCGGCGAACGATCCGCGTCGGCCGGCCATCTCGACCGCCTGCGAAACCTCGTCGCGGTTCGCTTCGTCGCTCGCGTCTCGTCCGCCTGGCTCGGTCCGGGGATTGATTCACGACCCCTCACGCCGGCGTCGCGGCGGCCTCGCTCGCGCCGGCGCCCTCGGGCGGCTGCCGGAGGTTCCACTCGAGCCGCCAGGCCTTGCCGCCCCGATCGACGCACTCGAGCTCGAGCGTGCCGATCTCGGTCACGTGGGCCCGGAGCCGGACGGGCACGACCTCTCCGGGCGCGCGGCCGTCGGCGGGCAGCGCCGTCTCGACCGGCGGCCCCTCCTCGAGCTCGGTCTCGTCCTCGACCGCGTCCCCGGGCCGGTCCTCGCGGCGGTTCGAGGAGGCGAACAGCCGGAACTGGACCGGCTCGCCGACGACGAGCCCCATCTCCTCGCCCGGCAGGTCGGCGGTGGTGCCCTCCTCCATGCCCATCGGCGCGAGGCACAGCGCGCGGATGGGCGGCGGAAGCCCGGGGACGGCGGGCATCGCAGCCTCGACGCCGACGTAGTACGCGCGCGCGGTCCCGCCCCGGATGCGGATCCCGTGACCCGCGCGCACGCGGCCGTAGGTCGCCGCCCCTCGCGCGACGGCGAGGTCCGGATCCGCCGCGGGCAGGACCCTCGGCGGCGGCGCGCCCTCCGCCGCGAGCCAGCCGCCGACGACCTCGAGCAGCCGCCCGACGAGCGGCTCCGCCTTCATCACTCCGCCGTTGAAGAGGACGGCGGTGGGATGGAGGAACGCCTCGCCCGCGAGCGGAACGGGCGCGCTCGCGCCGGCGAGCCCGGCGCGGTGGCGGGTGAGGAACGCGGCGAGGTGGCGGGTGACCGCGGGATCGGCGGCGTACGGGAGCCCGAGCGTCGTGAGGCCGGCGCGCCGCGCCGCGACCGGGCGATCCGAGACCTGCGCGCGCGGGAAGAAGCCGTCCACGAGCACACCCACGAGCTCCTCGCGCGTGAGCTCGGTGGAGAGTGCGCCCCCGATGAGCGACGAGCCGCGCCCGGGGACCGCCACCGGCGCGGACGCGAGCGCGGGATCGCCGAAGAGCGCCTCCTTCGCCTGCCGCGCGCCATGGGTGAGCGCGAGGAGCTGCCAGCGGTCGAGCTTGCGCCCCTCGCGCGCGAGCTTCTCGGAGAGCGCGTGCGCGAGGGCGAGATCCATGTTGTCCCCGCCCAGGAGGATGTGGTCGCCCACGGCGACGCGCTCGAGGCCCAGATCGCCACCCCGGTCCACCACCGCGATGAGGCTGAAGTCGGTCGTGCCACCGCCGATGTCGACGACGAGGACGAGGTCGCCCGGGTGCACCTCCTTGCGCCAGCGATCGCCCATCGCCTCGACCCACGCGTAGAGCGCGGCCTGCGGCTCCTCGAGGAGCACCACGTCGGTGAGCCCCGCCTGGCGCGCCGCCTCGACGGTGAGCTCGCGGGCGACCGCGTCGAACGACGCGGGCACGGTGAGCGTGACGCGCTGGGCGGCGAGCGCGCGCGCCGGATCGCCCTGCGCGAACGCGTGATCCCACGCGTCACGAAGGTGCGCGAGGTAGCGCGCCGACGCGTCGAGCGGCGAGATGCGCGGCACCTCCGGCGGCGCGCCGGCCGGGAGCGTCGCGGCGCGCCGGTCCACGCCCGCGTGCGAGAGCCAGCTCTTCGCGGAGGACACGAGCCGGATCGGCGTCTGCGCCCCGAGGCTGCGCGCCAGCTCGCCGACGAGCTGCGCGGGCGGCTCGGGCGACCACGGGAGCTGCGTCGCGCCCGCGGGAAGCTCCTGTTCGTGCGGCAGGTACAGGAACGACGGCAACAGCGCGCGGCCGCGCACGTCTCCCGGCCGGACGAGCTGCGGGATCTGGAACACCTCCACCGGCCCGTCGCCCTCGATCGGCCGGTGCGCGAGCGCGGTGTGGGTCGTGCCGAGGTCGATCCCGACCGCGAGCGTCATGGCGCCACCCGGTTGCGTTGAGCGTCGCGAGGCGCACGATGCCGTCGCCGAGCGGGGCACACGACGACCGAGCAGCGCAGGCGTGCCTGGAAGGCACGTCGAGCAGCGCAGGGAGGAGTCTGCCCCGCGCAGGCAGGCAGCGTGCGCCGCAGCAGCTCAATGCGACTGGGTGTCGCCATCAGAGCTCGACCTCGGCCGGCGCGACCAGCGTCTGATCGACCCCGTCCTTCGCAGGCGGGAGCTTCACCTCGCGCGCGCGCCAGCCGTGGTGCCTGAGCGCGCCCTGGAACGGCGGCGTCCCCACCACGTTGCCGGTGAGCCGGATGGCGGCGGGATCGAAGCCCGGCGCGACGGTGACGCGCGCGCCCTCGGGCTCGCGGAACACGGGCTCGAGGCGGAAGTACTCCTCGATGGCGCGCTTGCACCCTGCGTGCACGGTGCGCGCTGCGGCGCCGATCGAGGCGTCCGGGAAGCCGGCGAGGTCCTCCTCGATGAAGTCGACGAGCCGGCCCTCCCGCTGGAGCACGGCGAGGAGCTGGAGCGCAGCGCGCGGATCGGGCGCGGCGGGCGGCACGGCGACCGGCGCAGCCGCCGGCCTCGCCGGCTCGGCGGCGGCCTTCGGGGGCGCGGGCGGCACGGGCTTCGGCTCCGGCGCGGGCTTCACCGCCTCGGGGGTCTTCACCTCGGCGAGCTTCGCGGGCTCGGCGGGCTTCAACTCGGCCGGCTTCGAGGGCTCGAACGGCTTCGCGGCCTCGGCCTGCTTCGCGGCGGTGCCCCCCTTCGCCTGGATCTGGCCGGCCGCCGGAATCTGGGCAGACGGGGGCACCGGCGCGGGCGCGGCCGTGATCGGCGCCGCGGGCCTCGCAGCCGGACCGGCGATCGTCGGGGTCGGCTCTGGGGGCGGCGCCGGAGCGCGCGCGGGAGCGCTCGGGATGGCCGGCGCATGCTCCGGCCCCGGCAGCGTTTCGCCTGCACGGCGCGCCTCGCGCACGCGGTAGACGGCGGCCGCCACGTCGGCGCGGAAGAGAATGGCGAAGAAAGCGTAGAAGGCGAGGACGAGGCGCTGGATGGGCGAGATGTCGGGACCCTGCACGGGCACTTTTCACTCCAGATGAATGCGCGCACCGGCGGTGCGCGGCCCGTCGCGTGGCGCGAGCCGGCCGACCGCGGGAGGCGGGGATTCGGACAAAAGTGCACCGGTTCGCGCGCTGACGCGTTGCTCGCTTGGGTACCGATATACGTTTCGCGGGCCGACGGGCGCGCGACCCCTCGCCGGGCACCCGGGTACCGCCGCCGGGGGATGCCTGGGCGGTGCCGGGGTTCCGCAAGGTTTCGGGCGGTCGACGAGGGGCGGCGGCGCGGACGGTGGGTTCCTATGGCAGAGCGGTGCGCGTGCTCACCGGGACGAGCGGCTGGAGCTACCCGGCCTGGAAGGGCAGCTTCTACCCGCGCGACCTCCCCGCCACGCGGTTCCTCGAGCATTACGCCTCGCGGCTCGCCACGGTGGAGGTGAACGCGACCTTCTACCGGATGCCGCTCGCGCGCACGCTCGCGCTCTGGCGGGCCCAGGCGCCGGCGGGCTTCGTGTTCGCGCTCAAGGCGTCCCAGCGGATCACGCACCAGAAGCGGCTCCTCGGCGTCGGCGAGGACGTGGCCCGCTTCTTCGGGGCGGCGGTCGAGCTCGGTTCCGCGCTGGGGCCGGTGCTGTTCCAGCTCCCGCCCTCGATGAAGAGAGACGTCCCCCGGCTCCGCGCGCTCCTGGAGATCATCCCCTCCGGCGCCCGCGCCGCGTTCGAGTTCCGGCACGAGAGCTGGCTCTCCGCGGACGTCCTCCAGACCGTCGCAGACGCGGGCGCCGCGCTATGCATCGCCGACACCGACGAGGGGACCACCCCGCTCGAGGCGACCGCACCGTTCGGCTACCTGCGCCTGCGCCGCACGAGCTACGACGGCGCCGAGCTCGCACGCTGGGTGGAGCGAGTCCTCGCGCAGCGCTGGGGCGAGGCCTTCGTGTTCTTCAAGCACGAGGACGCGGCGCGCGGACCCGAGTACGCGCTCCGGCTGGCGGCGCTCGTCACGCTTGCCGAGGAGTCGTCGCCGGTGCTGCCTGGGCCGTGACGGGATCGCCCGCCAGCCGCGATTGTGCACTCCTCAAACCGGACCCCGATCCTGACCGTAGCTCTCTCGGCCGTTCATCCCAAGCGTTGTGCCGCCGCAGGCGGCGCGGAGTCGAGGGAAGGGGCGTCGAGCGCGTCGCGCACGGCGCGGAGCAGGTCGTCCGGCGCGAACGGCTTCGGCAGGAACGGCACGCCCGCTGGCACGAGCGCGACGCCCGACGTGTGGCGGGCGTAGCCCGACATGAACAGGGCGCGTAGCCCGGGACGGCGCCGCTCGAGCTCCCGCGAGAGATCGCACCCGTTCAGGCCACACAGGATCACGTCGGACACGAGCAGGTGGAGCGGGCCGTGGAGCGCGGCGGCGGCGGTGAGGGCGCTCTCGGCCGAGGGTGCGTCGAGGACCCGGTATCCGGCGCCGAGCAGCGTGCGTCGCGCGATCGCGCGGATCGCGTCGTCGTCCTCGACGAGCAGGACGGTTTCGGTGCCACCCCCGGCGCTCGCCGGCCGACGCGGCGGCTCGGCGAGCTCATCCGCGTGGCGTGGCAGGATGATGCGGAACTCGGAGCCCTGGCCCGGCGCAGACCGGACGCGGATCGTGCCCCCGCTCTGCGACACGATGCCGTGCACGGTCGCGAGGCCGAGCCCGGTGCCCTGCCCCAGGGGCTTCGTCGTGAAGAACGGCTCGAACGCGCGCGCCAGGGTGGCCTCGTCCATGCCGACGCCGCCGTCCTGCACGGAGAGCAGCGCCACCGGTCCGGACAGGACCGGGTCCTCCGCGCTCGCCTCGGCCGCGGAGCGCTCGTCCACGGAGATGACGAGCCGTCCGCCGTCCGGCATGGCGTCGCGCGCGTTCACGGTGAGGTTCAGCACGGCGAGCTCGAGCTGGCCCGGGTCGGCGAGCACCGTCCCCGGCGCGCGGATCACCACCTCGAGCGTCACGCGCTCGCCGATCATCCGGCGCAGCATCGGCTCCATGCCCCGCACCACGCCGGCGAGCTCGATCACGCGCGGCGCGAGCCGCTGGCGGCGGCTGAACGCGAGGAGCTGCCGCGTGAGCGCCGCCGCGCGGTCGGCGGCGGAGACGATCTCGCGCACGTCGGGGTGGCTCGCGTGGCCGGGCGGCAGCGCCTCCTGGACGAGCCGCGCGAAGGAGACGATGGCGGTGAGGAGGTTGTTGAAGTCGTGCGCGACGCCGCCCGCGAGCTGCCCGACCGCCTCCATCTTCTGCGCGTGGCGCAGCTGCTCCTCGAGCCGGCGCCGCTCGCCGACGTCGCGGAAGGCGAGCACCAGGCCGACGATGGCGCCGCCGTCCACGAGCGGAGAGGCGACGAACTCGGCGGGGAAGGTGCTCCCGTCGCGCCGCTGGAAGGCCTCGTCGATGTCGTGCCGGAGGGTCCCCTCGCGCATCGCCGCGAGGACGCGGCAATCGTCGGCGGGATGCGGCGAGCCGTCGGCGTGGGCGGGGTGGACGAGCGCGTGCCCGTCCCCGCCGACGAGCTCCGCGACGCTTCGCCCGAGCGCGCGCGCAGCGGCGGGATTCGCAAAGACGATTCGACCCTCCCGATCCATCCCGATGATTCCCTCGCCGACCGCGTCGAGGATGAGGCGGTTCTGCCCCGAGAGCGTCTCGAGCGAGTGCGCCATCTCGTCGAACGCGCTGATGAGCTGGCCGAGCTCCTCGCGCCCAGGCTCGAGGCCCACCCGTGCCGAGTAGTCTCCCGCCGCGATCCGGCGCGCCGCGGCCATGAGGGCGCGGAGCTTGCGCACGAGGAGGTGCTCCGCCGCGAGCCCCGCCGCGACGAGCGCGAGGAGCGCGACGATCCCGAACGCGAGGACGCTGCGGCGCAGGATCCGATCCACCGGGGCGTACGCGTCGTCCGCGGGGAGCCCGGCGGCCACCCGCACCGCCACGCCGCCCGGCGGGCCGAGCACCTCGTGGAACGCGAAGATTCGCTCGACGCCGTCGAGCCCGGGGAGGCGTCGCGTCCCAGAGTGCACGCGCACCGCCTCGCGGAGCGCGTCCGGGAGCTTCGAGCCGACGAGGGCGCGCTCGTAGGGCCGAAGCGCGACGATCGTTCCGTCCTTGTCGACGATGACCGCCGACGCCCGCGCCGGCAGCTCGGCCGCGTCGAGATCGCGCTGGAGCGCCCGCACGTCCAGCGGGGCGATGGCGATCGCGTAGACGCGCCCGTCCGCGCTTCGCACCGGGAGGGCAACCCCGATCGCCGGGATGCCGCCGCGAAGACGCGTGACGAGGTAGCGCCCCACCGCGAAATCGCCCGTCTCGACGGCGGCGCGAACGTGGTCGCGATCCATCAGGTTCACGCCCGTGCGTCCGGCGGCGGCGCTGCAGAAGAGCTCCCCGTCGGGCGACACGGCACCGAGGTTCACGTACTCGTCCGTCTCCGCCAGGATCGGCGCGACGTCGTCCGAGCAGCGCTCGCCGTCCCGGGCGCGGAGGCTCGGCAGGCGCGAGACGCCGATGAGCAGCCCTCGCGCTCGCTCGATGACGCCCGCATTTCGCTCCGCGAGGAGCCGCGCGATCTCGTGCGCGTCCTGCTCGACCCCCGCCTCGAGCAGGCGGCGCTGATCGCGCGCCGCGTAGGCGAGGATGCCCAGGGCGGGCACGACCGCGACGAGGACGAGGAACAGCAGGCGAACCCGCAGGCTCGCGAGCAACGAGGACACGGCACCCCTCCCGGCGCGCATCTGACCACCCCGCACCGCTCGACTCAAGCGGGCGCCCGCTTCCTGGCGCAAGGTGGAGTCTCTCGAAGCCGGGGGATCGGCTAGACTGCGCCCGTGAGCCTCTCCCGCCGCTCGCCAGAGGGTCAGCTCCCCAAGAACGCCGCCGCTCGAGCCGGTACCATCGCCGCCCTCGTGATCGGCGGGGTCGTGGCGCTGCTCGTCCCGGTGTTCTTCGCGATCATGCTGTTCGGGCTGCTCAAGTAGCGCGGCGGCACGGCGCCCGCCCCCCCGCCCCCTCCCCGTCGTGCGCGCCCTCGGCGGTGCGCGCATCGTTGTGTCGCCGGAGGGCACTCAGATGCGCGGAACATTCATCGTCGGTGCAGCCCTGCTGCTCAGCGTCTCCGCGTGGACGCCTGACGCGGACGCCGGGACGGGCGCGAAGCAGGCCAACGGGGCGTCGCGGCAGCGGGAGGAGCTGCACGGGCGCATCGCGCGGGTGGACGAGGCGCAGCGCGAGATCGTGCTCGACGCCGGCGACGCCACGACGCAGGTCAGGGTCGCGAAGGACGCGAAGATCACGATCGACGGCGCCTCGGCGAAGCTCGGCGACCTGAAGCGCGGCGCGGAGGTGCGTGCGTCGCTCGATCGTGCGGGCGGCGATCCGCAGGTGGTCCGGATCGAGGCCGTCGGAAAGAGCAAGTAGGAGGGCCTGACCGCCCGTGCGGCTCCGGTACGGCCGCCGCCGCCCGGGTGCCACCCCCCGGAGCGACCGTCGCGTCCTCCCCCGCCCGGGCGCATCGTGAGGCGAGGGAGACATGTCATGCACGTCCGACTCGTGACGACGCTCGCGGCCGCCTTGCTCGCGGTCGCCTGCCGGGGACCGAGCACCTCGGCGAGACACGCAGGCAGCGAGCGCGCGCCGCCGCGCGACGTCGAGCAGGTCGTCGGGCGCGTCACGTACGTGGCGGAGAAGACGCCGCGGATCGATCTGGACGTGAATGGTACTCGCCGGTCCATTCCCGTGGCGGAGGACGCAGAGATCCGCATCGACGACTTCCACGGCTCCTACGACGACCTCGCAGAGGGGACGCGCGTGCGAGCGTCGCTCGACAAGACGGGCGAGGAGCCGGAGGCGATCAAGATCGAGATCCTCGACAAGGGCGTCCGCACGCAGGGCGCCGGCACGCCCTGAGGCTACCCTCCGCGCATGTCGCTCCGCTTCTCCCCCAGGCGCGCCCTAGGCCGCACCGGCTTCGTCGCCACCGCCCTCGGCGCCGGGGATCTCGCCGATCGCTCCGTCCCGAAGGACCGGTGCGTCCGCACACTCCGGCGCGCGCTCGAGGCGGGGTTCAACGTGGTCGACACCGCGCCGATGTACGAGGACGGCTACTCCGAGGAGATCGTCGGCGAGGCGCTCCGCGGCCGGCGCGAGGGGGTCTTTCTGGTCGACAAGATCGACCACCTCGATCGCCCCGTGGCGCCACAGCTCGACGGGAGCCTGAGCAGGCTCGACCTCGCGTCGGTGGACCTCCTCGTGCTGCACTCCTGCTCGGACCCGGAGACGTGGCGTCGCGCCAGGGCCTCCGGCGGAGCGATGGCTGAGCTCGGGGAGGAGATCGCCCGGGGACGGGCCCGGTTCCGTGGCATCTCGTCACACCACCCCGACGTCCTCGCCGACGCGCTCGCGTCGGGCCTGTGCGACGTCGTCATGTTCCCCGTGGGCCCGTTCTGCCATCCACGCTACGTCGACGAGATCCTGCCCGCCGCGAAGGCGCTCGGTGTGGGGACGATCTGCTTCAAGACCTTCGGGGCGGGGAAGCTCGTGGGCGACACCGAGGGTTACGGGCGCCCGCTCGCGGAGCGGCCACGCGGGAAGGTGTCGTCAGGCGGCGCCGACGACGCGCAGCCGACGCTGCCGCGCCTCTCCGTCGAGGAGTGCCTGCGCTACACGCTCACGCTCGATCCGGACGTGGCGCTGCTCGGGCTGTCGTTCCCGAACGAGCAGGACGCCGCGTTCGCCGCGGCCAGGGACTTCCGGCCGATGGACGCTGAAGAGCTCGCGGCGACCCGGCGGCGCGCGACGGAGGCGATCCGGGGGAAGGGCGAGGTGTGGTGGGACCCGCGGCCGGCGCCGGGCGGCGGCGGCGCAGCCTCTGGAGACCGTTCATCCCGAGCGTAGCGCCACCGGAGGTGGCGCGAAGTCGAGGGACGACCCC
>DATIDF010000141.1:0-14763 GCA_035456445.1 Anaeromyxobacter sp. | reverse complement strand
CTTCATGTCCGGGTGCTGCTGGAGGATCCGCTGCATCACCGACGCGATCGCGTCGTTCACGTCGGCGCGCGTCTTGCCGGGCGGCACGTCGGGCGTCGCCACGTCCCACTTGATGCCCCTCGAGCCGGAGCGATACGCCTCGTCCGCGCGGCGGACGAGCCAGTCCTGCCACGAGGGGTGGGTCACGTCGACGAGGTCGTTTCCCCAGTCCGCGTTCCGCCGCAGGGTCTGGCCGGTGTACCCCGACTCGGACCGCAGTTCGTCGGTCAGCTCGCCCAGGTTGATGTACGCGAAGGGGCGCACCCTCGCGTTCGCGAGGATCTCGTTCGTCCGCGTGTCGCCGGGGTAGCCGGTCTCGAACCAGTCGAAGCCCGCGCGCGTGATCGCCTCCGCCGGCACGCTGCCCCAGGCCCAGCCTCCGAACGACGGCATCACCGAGCCATCGCCGCGGAACGTCGTGCCGGCGCGGTCGTCGCCCCCCACGCCGGCGTCGCCCGCGTCGGCGACTGGCGCGACGGGGACTGGCGCGAAGGCATCGGGCGCGACGGTGTCGGCCGCGGCCGTGCACGCAGCAGGGTCGGCTGCGCACTGGGAGAGGTCGCTTCCTCCACACGCGGAGGCGAATGCGACGAACGAGATGACTGCGCTGAGGACGGCTGGCTGTCGAGTCAGGGTCGGCTCCTTCCGTTCCAGGTTCTGGCCCTTGGAACGGGAGGCCTACCGACCGCATTTCCTGTGGGCAGGTGGGCAGGGGTGAGGAGGAGGGGGCGTACAGGGTCCGCGTGCTCACGCCACCCCACCGAGCCGCACGACCTCCGCGGATGCGTACACCCAGCTCGGTCGCTCGTTTTTCGTCAGCTATCGTTGAGCGAGATGCGCAGGTCCCTCTCCCCACCGTGCGATCGGGCTAGCGCACGCAGGGATGCCCTCACCTCGGGCGCCGCCTCGATCGTGGACAATTTGGGTGTTCGTCGACCAGCAGCGCGACTTCCGGAGCTCGTCGCGCCGGCCTAACGCGCGCGATATCCGTCGCGGGCGCGTGACTTCGCCCGCGTGCTACGCGTGTTCGGCCGGGCCGTGGTGGCGAGAATGTCTGCCGCCCGTGGAGGCCTCTTGCCTTGCAACTGCTTCCATCTCGCTCGCTTGGCCCGGTCCAGGGGATTTCAACAACCCCCTGTTTGCACCGTTGGCAGGGCAGACGCCTGGGTCCTCGCCCGTGGCGAGCGCGGGCCCTTGTCGAGCGCCGCTGTGAAGTGAAGTTTTTCGCTCGGTCGCCGCACAGCCCTACCCACGGGTGCCCGATGAACGTTCGGATCTTCAGCTGGTTCCTCGTCTCGCTGCTGGCGCTCGACACAGCCTGCGGCGGTGGGACTGGTGGGAGTGCGCGCGACGAGCCGGACTCCGTCCACCGCGCTCGACCTTCGAACCTCACCTGCGTCGCGCCTCCTCGGCCTGCCGAGGAAGCGAGCGTCGCGACCGAGCTGGCGTTTCCCAACCTGGGCTTCAATCAGCCGATCCACCTGCTGCTGGCTCCCGGGGACGATTCCCGCGTCTTCGTCGTGCAGAAGCAGGGCGCGGTGAAGGTCATCGCGAACACCCCGCAGGTGTCGAGCGCCGACACGTTCATCGACCTCACCTCGAAGGTGAACTCCGTTCCGAACGAGGCGGGGCTGCTGGGCATGGCGTTTCACCCCGAGTTCAGCCTGAACGGTCAGGTCTTCCTCTCTTACACGACCTACGGCGGGCCGCCGGGAGGCCTCGTTTCGGTGGTCTCGCGCTTCCGCAGCACGGATGGCGGGCGGACGCTGGACCCGGCGACGGAGGAGGTCCTCCTCACTCAGGAGAAGGTGACCACCCGTCACAACGGAGGGTCCATCGCGTTCGGGCCGGATGGATACCTGTACATCGGCTTCGGGGACGGGGGAGGACCGCCGGACGACGGCAATCCGGCGCAGAACGTCGGCAGCCTGCAGGGGAAGATGCTCCGCATCGACGTGGACGTCCCCGCCGGCTACGGCATCCCGCCTGGGAACCCGTTCGCCAGCGGAGGTGGCCGTCCCGAGGTCTTCGCGTGGGGCTTCCGCAATCCCTGGCGCTTCAGCTTCGACCGCGTGACGGGCGAGCTCTGGGTCGGCGACGTGGGCGATGAGTCCTGGGAGGAGGTCGACCGCGTCGTGCTGGGTGGAAACTACGGATGGCCGATCCGCGAGGGCAGCCGCTGCTTCGCGCGGGACACCTGCGCCTCCGCAGGCCTCACCCCTCCGGTCGCCGAGTATCCGCACTCGGAGGGCGCCTCCGTCACGGGAGGGCTCGTGTACCGGGGGAGCGCCATCCCGTCGCTGTATGGCAGCTACTTCTACGCGGACTTCGTCTCCGGGAGGTTCTGGGCGCTCTTAGGCGACCCTTCCTCGGGACAGCTCGTCCCGCAGCTGCTGATGTCGACCGACAAGGCCTTCGTCGCGTTCGCGGAGCTCACCGACGGTGAGGTCCTCGGCATCGACATGGCGACAGGCAAGCTTCACCGCCTCGTCGCCGCGGAGGGCTCGGCGGCCTCGTCGACCTTTCCCCAGACGCTCAGCGCCACCGGCTGCTTCGAGGCGACCAACCCGGGCCAACCCGTCGCCGGGCTCATCCCGTACGACGTCAACTCGCCCCTCTGGTCCGACGGTGCGCAGAAGGAACGCTTCCTCGCCGTCCCGGACGGGAAGACCATTCACGTCGGCTCCGACGGCGACTGGGATTTCCCCGAAGGCTCCGTCCTCGTGAAGACCTTCCTGCTCGGGGGTACGCGGGTGGAGACGCGTCTCTTCATGCGCCATTCCGACGGCGTGTGGGCCGGGTACTCGTACAAGTGGAACGACGCCCAGACGGACGCGACGCTGCTCGCCGGCAGCAGCACGAAGGAGGTGGCGGGACGGACGTGGTACTTCCCGAGCCGCGCGGAGTGCATGCGGTGCCACACGAGCGCGGCAGGGCGCACGCTCGGCCTCGAGACGGCGCAGCTCAACCGCTCCCTGCGCTACCCGGACGGAGGGACCGCCAATCAGCTCACCGTGCTGGACGCGATGGGCATGTTCGAAGGCGGCCTCGGCAGCTCCCCCGAGGCGCTGCCGCGCCTCGCGGAGCCGGCCGGACAGGGGTCGCTCGAAGCCCGCGCGCGCTCGTACCTGCACTCGAACTGCTCCAACTGCCACCGGCCCGGCGGCCCCGGCGGCGGTCCTGCGGATTTCCGCATCTCAACTCCGTTCACAGACATGCGCGTCTGCGACGAGCCCCCCGAGCAAGGGGACCTGGGGATCGCGGGGGCGAGGCTGCTCTCTCCCGGACATCCCGACCGCTCCATCCTGTCCGCGCGGATGCACGCGCTCGGCGCGGGTCGCATGCCCCCCCTCGCGAGCCACCAGGTTGACACCGCGTCGGTGCAGGCCGTGGACGCCTGGATCGCGTCCCTGACGACGTGCCAATGACGCGGAGCCGGATAGACAAAGGCCGGGGGCTCATCGCCCCCGGCCTCGGTCTTCTCGCGATTCCGCTACTTAACTGGTGGACCCGACCGGGATCGAACCGGTGACCTTCTGAATGCCATTCAGACGCGCTCCCAGCTGCGCCACGGGCCCAAGGTCTTCTATTTTCGCCGCGGAAACTCTCCCTCGAGGTCCGCGATCTCCTTCTCCTGCGCCGCGAGCTTCTCCTCGAGGAGTCGCACCGCGTCCAGGAACACCGTCAGCTCGCCGGGGACCTCCGCCCTGCCCCGCCGGACGAGCGCCGCGAAGCGCTCGCCGAGCTCCCGAGAGGCGTGGTCCAGCTCCCGACGGGTCGCGGAACGATCCAGCTTCCGCTTCCCGATCTGCGATCGGAGAACGACCCGATCTCGCAGCGTCTCGAAGAACTTGACCGGCTGCACCACTCGCCCGCGCGACCCTGGTGACCGCGAGGGAGGGCAGTCATTAGCGCGACGGCGAGGGCGACGTCAAGGACGTCTTGACCCACCGCCGGGACCGCAGGCGGCGCCACGACGCGCGCGACGATCCAGCGCCGCGCGATATTCACGCCCCCTGTGCGGCGCCAGCGTCACCCGGCGAGCCCGGGGCTCGGAAGGCGGCACCAGCGCGCACGAATTCGCTAGATCTCCATGGGTTGGACGAGCGCCGCGCCACCTCCGCGTGGCACCCCCGTTGCTATCCCTGGGATCGAGGAGGTTCCTCATGCGCTCGCTGATCGCCCTGCTGGCCGCCGGACTGATCGCCATGCCGGTCGTCCCGGAGGCAGCCGATCCGGCACCTCCTCGCCCGGCCCCTGCTCCCGCGGCCCGCGCCGCGCCCTCGGGAGCCCGCGTCGCGCCTGCACCGTCGGCCCGCGTCGCGCCGGGGGGGGCTCCGCCTTCGCCGACTGGCAGTGCAGCGGTGAGGCCCGCTCCGCCACCGCGCGCCGGCACGGTCAGCCCTGGGGTCCGACCCGCGCCCGCACCGGGGAGCGCTCGGTACGGCCCCTCCTATGGGTACCCCCACCACCCCTACTACCCCTACTATCCGTACTACCCCTACTCCGGCTATTACCCGTACTATCCGTATTGGGGGTTCGGCATCGGGGTCGGGGTCGGGCTCGGCTGGGGTTGGGGCTATCCCGACTACCCTTACTATCCCGATTACTCACCGTACGCGTACCCGCCGTACGCATACCCGCCGTACGCACCGTCTCCTCCTCCGGCGTACGCCGCACCGCGTGAAGCGCCCCCCGTGCGCTTGACCACGCTCCTCTCCTTCCAGGGCGGCGCTTACAGCGGGGCCGCTGCCGGGGCGCTCGCGATCGCGGTCGACGGACCGCGTTTCGGGTTCCAGGGCAGCATCGGGGGGGTCGGCGAGGACAAGCTGCGCGGCTTCCCGGGCGACGACGACGCCATCGTCAGCTGGGGCATCGCGCACGCGACCTGGTCGTTCCTCGCCGCGGATCGCTATCGCGTGCGGCTCGAGGCCGGCGCGTCGATGCTGTACATGCCGGACTCGGACGCGTTCGTCGGGCAGCCGTACGCGGGGACCGTCGCCGTCGGGCCGAGCTTTGGCGTCTCGGGCCACGCGCGCATCGTCGGGCCGCTCGGGATCGAGGGGCACGCGCGAGTGACCCCGCTGCCGGTGCCGGTCGCCGACACCCGGCTCGCGGCCGCGCTCCGCGGCGGCCCGCTCGCGATCACGGCTGGCTGGCGCGCCGTCGACGTGTCCGGCGACGGCGTCGACGGGCCGCAGATCCGCTACTCGGGGCCGGAGCTCGGGCTGTCGTTCTGGTTCTAGGCACGTCGCGCGGAGAGGCGCCGCGCACAACGGGATCCAGCGGAGAACATGACGGCGGGCACGGCACCCTCGCCGTCCCGCCGTTCGTGCAGCTCGCGGTGCGCGGCGCGCTACTTCTTCGCCTGCGTCTTCGCCGCCTTCTGGCGCTTCTTGCGGGCCTTCCACTTCTGGCGCCGCTCGCTCTTCACCCGCATGTGCTTGCTCTTCGAATTCGCCATGCTTCCTCCGTGATCGGGTCGTCGAGACCGTGAAAAGTCCTTCCCGGCGTCCCTCGACTCCGCCGCCGCTTCGCGGCGGCTACGCTCGGGATGAGCGGGGTATATCGCACGCCGGGGAGGGGTGGCGCCAGGGTCGTCAGCCGCCCACCGGCTCTCCGTCCGGGCGAGGGAGGCCCTCCCCGTCCGCCGCGCTCTCCACCTTCGCCTCCTGCGAGTCGCTCCGCCCGTCGGTTCGCTCGATGCGCGTCGCGGGCGGCGCGTTCGGAGAGCGCACCGGGCGCGGCATGCCCTCGGCGCCGCGCGTCGCGGTCGGTTTCGCGGCGGCAGCCGGGATCCGCGGGCGCGCGGCGGGGGGCTCGCCGGCGGGCCTGCGTGCCCCCGGGCCACGCTCGGCGTCCTCGCGCGAGACCCAGTGCTGGACGAGCTCCTTCACGTCGGCGAGCGGTAGCGCGCGGCACACGTGCCCGTTCGCGCCGTCCATGTCGCGCGCCGTGCACAGGGCGTTGAGGATCGCCTCCTCGGTCGCCTCGATCACCGCCTCGTAGAGCGGATCCAGGCGCTGATCGAGCAGGATCTTCACCCGGTAGACCATCTTGCGCGACTCGCGCGGCACCTTGTTCGCGGTGGAGAACGCGAGGACGATCTCGCCCGAGCCGTGCATCGCGGTCGAGCCGACGCGACCGATGCCGAGCGCGGCGCGCTTCGCGAGCCGGTTCAGCTGGTGCGTGATGAGCGGCGCGTCGGTCGCGATGACGGCGATGATGGAGCCGTAGCTCTGGGTGCGGCGCGGGGCCGAGCGATAGCGCGCCTCGAGCACCTCGCCGACCGGGAGCCCGCCGACCCGGAGCTGCCGCATCACGCCGAAGTTCGACATCACGAGCACGCCCACCGTGTACCCGCCGAGCACCTCCGGCAGCTTGCGGCTCGCGGTCCCGATCCCCGCCTTGAAGTCGCAGGTGATCATCCCCGTGCCGCCGCCGACGCTCCCCTCCGCCACGGGCCCGTCGCTCGCGGTGCGCAGGGCCTCCGTGACGTGCTCCTCGCGTACGTGACGCCCGGCGATGTCGTTCAGCCAGGAGTCGTCGCACTCGCCGACGAGCGGGATGATGACGTCGTGCTCGTGCCCGATGCCCGGGAAGCGCTCGACCATCCACTTCACCGCGGCGTCCGACACGGCGCCGACGGAGAGCGTGTTGGTGAGGAAGATCGGCGTCTCGATGAGCCCCCACTCCAGGAGCTGGGTCATGCCCGAGACCTCGCCGGCGCCGTTCAGGATGAACCCGCCGCCCACGACGCGCTCCTCGAACACGTTCGCCGGGTTCGGGAGGATGGCGGTGACGCCGGTGCGAACCGGCCCCTTCCCGACCTTCAGCGGGCCCGCCGGACCGCGCATGATCGTCGCGTGGCCGACCTTGACGCCGCCGACGTCGGTGATCGCGTTCCAGCGCCCGGGCTTGTAGCGCCCGAGCGGGATCCCCAGCTCTCGCGCGCGCCGGCGAGGCTCGTTCGTGGCTCGGTCGTCGGGCATCGCCCGTGATTATACGGGCGGCGCACCCTCGCCGGAGGTCCCGGAAGGCTTCTCCGGACCGTTCGGTCCGACGGCCGGGGCTGGGGCCGGGGCCGCGAGGGCCGCCGGGGGCTGTGAGGTCCGCTCCGCCGCCGCGCGCCCCAGCGCCTCCCGCTCGGCCGCCGCCTGCGCCCGCCGGGCGCGCTCCCGCTCCCGCTCGCGCTCCTGGTAGCGACGGATCGCGAACGCGAGGATCTCGCCGATGAGGCCCCGGTACTCGATGCCCGCCGACTGCGCGATGAGGACGAGGTCCGACCAGCCCGGCGCGAGCCCCGGCAGCGGGTTGCACTCGATGAAGAAGATCCGCCCCTCCGCGTCCATGCGGAAGTCGACGCGCGCGATGTCGCGGCAACCGAGCGCCGTGAAGCACTCGCGCGCCGCCTTCTCGAGCCGGTCGAGCTCCCTCGGCGAGAGCCTCGCGGGCACCTCGTAGCGGATCTTGTCGTTCCAGTCCTGCTTCATGTCGAACGAGTAGATCGGCGTCGGATCGGTCGCGTCGAGGAAGACGATCTCCATCGGCGGCAGCACGCGAGGGCGGCGCTCGCCGAGGAGACCTACCGTGAACTCGCGGCCGGCGACGTACGCCTCCACGAGCGCCGGCTGGCGGTACTTCGCGACGAGCTCGCGCGCGACCTCGCGCAGCTCGAGCTCGTCGCGCACGATCGACTTCTTCGTGACGCCCTTCGACGTGCCCTCGGCGACGGGCTTCACGAGGAGCGGGAACGAGAGCTCGCGCGGCAGCCGCTCCTTGCCGGTGTGCATCACGGCGTAGTCCGGGGTGAGCACGCCGTGGGTGCGGACCATGCGCTTCGCGAGCGCCTTGTCGAGCGAGACGGAGAGCGCGGCGGGATCGGACCCCGTGTACGGGATGTCGAGGAGCTCGAGTAGCGCCGGCACCGCCGACTCGCGGTTCCGTCCCCGGAACCCCTCGGCGATGTTGAAGACCACGTCCACCGGCGTCGCTGCGAGGACGTACGGGAGCTCGGTGGTCGCCTCGAGGTCCACGACCTCGTGCCCGTAGCTCGAGATCGCCTCGCGGATCGCCTGCAGCGTCTTCGGCGAGTCGTACTCCGCCTCCTCGTCGCCCTCCCCCGACGGATCCGGCGTGACCCGCTTCACGTTGAAGGTGAACCCGACCTTGAGCCGCTCGGCGCGCTTCGGACGGCCGCGTCGCCCGCGCGGCTCGGCGATGTTGAAGCGGCGGGTCGCGCTCTCGATCACGGCGCCGAGCACGGCGTCCTCGTGGAGACCTTCCAGCGCGGCGGAGGCGTAGATGCCGGCGCCGGGCTCGAGCGAGGGGAGCGCGTTGATCTCGAGGAAGTGGATCGCCCCGTCGTCGCCGAGGCGCAGGTCGATCCGCCCGAGATCGCGGATGCCGAGCTGGCGGTAGACGGTCTCGCAGAGCTCCTGGATCCGCTCGGCCTGGCTGCGCTTCACCTTGGCCGGCGCGCGGACCGACACGTACCGATCGAGCTTGGTCTTGAGCTCGTAGTCGTAGATCGCGTAGCGGCGCGTCGCCGCCGCCGCCTCGTCGATGAGGTACTCGACCGGCTGCAGGACGCCGTTGCGCTCCGGCACGGCCGCCTCGAGGAACGGCACCGTCACGTCGCGCCCGACGATGAACTCCTCGACGAGGAGCCCGGCCGGATAGCGGACGAGGGACTCGCGCACGACCTCGTGCAGGCGCAGCGCGTCCTCGACCACGGAGTCCTGCGTGATGCCCTTCGAGCTCCCCTCGAAGTTCGGCTTCACGATGACCGGGTACCGCAGCGCGTTCGGCTGGAGCTGGCGCGCGTCCTCGAGGTACTGCCAGCGCGGCGTCGCGACCCCGTGCTGGGCGAGCACGAGCTTCGTGAGCTGCTTGTCGAGCGTGAGCGCGAGCGCGTAGGCGTCGGAGCCGGTGTACGGCATGCCGAGCTCGTCGAAGAGCGCCGGGAAGAACGCCTCCCGGAACCGCCCGCGCCGCCCCTCGGCGGTGTTGAAGATGAGGTCCGGCCCGTAGGCCTCGAGGCGCGCGACGGTGCGCGAGGCCGGCCCGGAGACCTCGATCCGCTCCACGCGATGGCCGAGCCGCTCGATGGCGGCGGCCAGGGCGTCGACGGTCTCCCGGGTGTCGAACTCGGCCTCCTCCTCGGAGTCGGAGAGGCGGAGGTTGTGCGTGAGCGCGATGCGCATCGGCGGCGGCTCCTCGGGCCGCGTGTCTCTCGGGTCGCGGGGTCTCTCAGGCCGCGGTGCGCGTCGCCGCCGGCCAGTCGCCGCCGCGCGTCGCGCTCGCGGAGGGACCCGGCGGGGCGGGCGTGGCGGCGAGATCGGGCGTGACCGCCTCGCCCTTCGCCAGCACCTTCCCGTCGACCACCTGGGTGTCGGCGAAGATGTCGCCGATCCGGACGCCGAGCCGGTCCGTGTAGATCATGTACGCCTCGAAGGCGACGATCGGCACGCCCGCGACGAACAGCACGGGCCAGAGGAGCGGCACCGCGTAGAAGATCGCCACGAGCGCGAACGGCGCGTTGCGGAGCATCGACTCACGGTAGCCCGCCGGCGCGCGCCGCGGGACGACCACGGTCCGTACGCCGAAGATCTTCTTGCCGATCGACTGCCCGGAGAGGAGCCCGTCCGCGACGAGCAGGTAGAGCGCCGCGAGGAGCGGCCCCACCTGCGGCGAGGTCTGGGCGAGGACGAGCGCGAGCGTGAAGTCGGCGAGCCGCGCGAGGGCACGGAGCGACAGGTCCGCCTTGGGATACGGGCTGCCCTCTCTCCGCGCGTCGCGCATCTCGTTACGAGCCCTCGGCGGGCGCGCTCCCCCGCGAGAAGAACAGGTACGCCATCGCGGGCCGGTGCGACCCCTCGCGCATGACGAAGTGCACGGACTGGAACGCGAAGCCCTCCCGCGTCCAGCGGTTCAGCGCGACCTCGAGGCTCTCCTCGCCGACCGGCGAGACCTCGACGACCCTGTAAGTCGCCGCGCCCTCGGGCTCGGCGGCAGGCCGCTCCCCCGCGCGGTCCGCGATACGCCCCTGGGCCTGCCGGGCGCTCAACGCCGTTTCCCGGTGAGGAGGCCGGCGGCCTCCTTCGCGTAGTAGGTGAGGATGAGGTCCGCGCCGGCCCGGCGGCAGCACAGGAGCGTCTCCAGCACGACCCGCGCCTCGTCGATCCAGCCGCGCTCGGCGGCGGCCTTGATCATCGCGTACTCGCCGGACACGTGGTACGCGGCGACGGGAAGCTCGAAGCGATCGCGGATGAGCCGCACGATGTCGAGGTACGGCACCGCCGGCTTCACCATCACCATGTCGGCGCCCTCAGCGACGTCGAGCGCGACCTCGCGCAGCGCCTCCCGCCAGTTGCCGGGATCCATCTGGTAGCCCTTGCGGTCCTTCGGGATCCCGGGCCCCTCGCGCGGCGCGCTCTCGGCGGCGTCGCGGAACGGCCCGTAGAACGCGCCCGCGAACTTCGCCGCATAGGAGAGGACGGGCACGTCGCCGAAGTCCTCGGCGTCGAGCGCCGCGCGAATGGCGGCCACCCGGCCATCCATCATGTCGGAGGGGGCGACGATGTCGGCGCCGGCCTTCGCGTGCGCGACGGCCTCCTTGGCGAGGAGCGGGAGCGTCGCGTCGTTGTCGACCGAGAGCTCCTGCCCGGGGCCGCCGGCCCTCGGCGGCTCGAGGATTCCGCAGTGGCCGTGGTCCGTGTACTCGCACATGCAGACGTCGGTCATCACGACGAGCCCGGGGACCGATTCCTTGAGCGCGCGGATCGCCTGCGGGACGATGCCGTTCTCGTCGTACGCGCCGCTGCCGATCTCGTCCTTGTGCTCGGGGATCCCGAACAGGATGACGGAGCGGACGCCAGCCTCGTACCCGGCCTGCGCCTCGGCCACGAGCTCGTCCACCGACAGCTGGAACACGCCCGGCATCGACCTCACCGGATTCCGCACGCGCTTGCCCGGGAGGACGAACAGCGGCCAGACGAGGTCGTCCGGGGCGAGGGCCGTCTCACGGACGAGGCTGCGGAGCGCCTCGTTGCGGCGCATGCGGCGGGGGCGATCCTGGGGGAAGGGCATGGCGGGTTTTCTACCGCAATCTGCGGGTGTGGACAAAGGCGGCGCGGCGCGGCCGGGCGCCGCTACGGCCGCTCCCAGGGGTTCACCTCGCGCAACACGAGGCCGCTCTGCAGGCGCGGGTAGAACAGCGTGCTCTTCTGCGGCATCGTCTCGCCCTCGTCGCCGACGGCCTCGACCTGCCACATGGGCGTGGGGTTGAGCAGGAAGCCGACCTGATGCTCGCCGGAGAGGACCCGGTTCACCGCCTCCCCCGCGTCGCGGACGTAGGTGAGGTTCTCCTGGTTCTCCTGCGCGCGCGACGAGAGGCCGAGCAGGTGCTGGAACACGATGGAGTGGAGCACCGTGACGTCGAGGGCGCGCAGCATCTCGTTCGCGGGCAGCTCCGCCTCCGAGAGATCGGCGTCGTCGCGCAGCGTCACGATGCGCGCCTTCTGATCCTCCGCCGAGACGAGGAGGAACGTGCTCGCCTTGCCGCCGTGCTCGGCGAGCTTGGAGATCGCCCAGGCGCGTCCGGCGGGGCGGCGGATGTCCTCGGGCAGGGTCTCCACCGTGAAGTAGCGCGTGAGGGCGTCGAGGAGCCGCGCGAGGGAGAAGTCCTTGAGCCCGAACAGGAGGCGATGCGTCGGGAAGAGGAACAGGCCCGGGTCGTTCATCGGGCACAGGAACATGAGGATGTAGTGGTGCCCGCCGTCCGCGGGGAGGCCAGGGTTCGCCTCCTCGAGCTGGCGCCGGTACACGAGCGCGGTCTCGTAGCGGTGGTGCCCATCGGCGATGAAGATGCGCTGCCGCGCCACGAGATCGGTGAGCGCGGAGACGAGCGCGGGATCCTCGGTGCGCCACACCCGGTGGTGCACGCCGTCGTCGGAGTCGGTCTCGGCCACGGGCTCGGCCGCCGTCGCCGCGTCGAGCGTGCGCGCCGTGACCTCCGCCTCGTCGCGGTACAGGCCGAAGAGGGGCGAGAGGTTCGCGCCCACGTGCCGCATGATCTCGAGGCGGTCCGCCCTCGGGGCGGCGAGCGTCTTCTCGTGTGGGACGATGATGCCCTCGCGGAACTCGTGCAGCCGAACCGCCGCCATGAACCCGCGGCGCCGCAAGCGCCGTCCGTCCGTGGACCAGAAGCTCTGCTCGAGGGGGTAGAGCGACGGGGTGGGATCGCGGCGCAGCACCCCCTCCTCGAGCCAGCGGCGGAAGTACCCCGCCGCGCGGGTGTACCGGTTCTCGCCGGGCCCATCGCCCGTCCGCTCCTCGCCCAGGGTGAGGTGGATGACGTTCTCTGGGCTGCGACGGAGGAGCTCGTCGCGCTGCTCCTGCGAGACGAGGTCGTAGGGCGGCGCGATGAGCTGGCCGAGCGCGCGCCCGCGAGAGGCCGCGTAACGGATTCCGCGGAATGGAGCGATTTCCGCCATTGGGGCCTGGGACGCTAGATCAGCGCCCCGCGAGGTGCAAGGAGCCCGAGGTGACGACGCGCGAGAGCGCGCCGCAGCCGCGTCACGCTGCCACGCAAGCGGCCCGCACCGCATCGAGAGGGATGACGCCCTCGCGCACGAGCCGGAGGACGTCGCCGGCGACCTCCACGATCGTGCTCGGCCGCCCACCCGGCGTGCGCCCGGCGTCGAGGACGTGGTCGATCCGTGCGACGAGGTCGGGCGAGAGCTCGGCGGCGGTCGTGGGCGGCGGCTCGCCGGAGAGGTTCGCCGAGGTCGACACGATGGCACCGCCTGCCCGGCGAGCGAGCGCCCGCGCGACCTCGCTGCCTGGTACGCGGACCGCGACGGTCCCGGCGCCCGCCGTGATGGCCGCGTCGAGGTCCGGGAGGGCGGGGAGCACGAGGGTGAGCGGCCCGGGCCAGAACCGGGCGGCGAGCCGGGCGGCGAGACCCTCCAGCCGCGCGACCTCCTTCACCTGGGCCAGGTCAGCCGCGAGGAGCGGCAGGGGCTTGCCCTCCGGTCGGAGCTTCGCGCGCGCGAGGCGGTCGAGCGCCGCCGCGTCGCGGGCGAGCGCGCCCAGCCCGTAGAACGTCTCGGTCGGATACGCGACGAGGCCGCCGCGCCGGAGCACGTCCGCGGCAGCTGCGACGCGGGCGTCGAGGTCGGGGGGGAGCGGCACGGCGGGAGGATAGCCGCCTCGCGCCAGCGCGTCAGCGGGCGCCGCGCCGGAGCAGCACGGCGGGGATCGTCCGCGCGACGATCTGCAGGTCGCCCCACAGCGACCAGCTGTCGATGTACGCGAGGTCGAGCTCCATCCAGCGGTCGAACTCCAGATCGGAGCGGCCGGAGACCTGCCAGGTGCAGGTGATCCCGGGCTTCATCGAGAGGCGGCGGCGCTGCCAGCGCTGGTAGCGGCGAACCTCTTCTGGAATCGGGGGGCGCGGGCCGACGACGCTCATCTCGCCCCGCAGCACGTTCCAGAGCTGCGGGAGCTCGTCGATGGACATCCGGCGGATGAAGCGACCGACTCCGGTCACGCGCGGATCCTCGCGCATCTTGAACACCGGGCCGTCCGCCTCGTTGTGCGCGCGCAGCGCGTGGAGCTCGTCCTCCGCGCCGACGCGCATCGAGCGGAACTTGTAGAGCGTGAACTCGCGGCCGTTGAGCCCGACGCGTCGCTGGCGGAACAACACCGGCCCGGGCGAGTCGAGCCGCACCGCGATCGCGACGATCGCGAGCAGGGGCGACAGGAGGGCGAGACCGAGCACGCTGAGCGTGATGTCGAACGCGCGCTTCGCGAGCAGCGGGATGAGATCCTGCGGGCCCGAGGCGAGTGAGAGGAGCGGGATCCCTTCCAGCTCCTCGACCTCGATATGGGCGTCGCGCGCGGGCAGCAGATCGAGGGCGAGCTTCACGGGCACGCCCTGCTCGTCGCAGACCGCGACGGCGCGCTCGAGGTACTTCATCCGGTCGGGCGCGGCCGAGATGACGACGAGGTCGATGACATGCCGCTCGAGGACCTGGGCGAGCTCATCGAGCGATCCGAGCACCTTCCCCGGCAGCTTCTCCGGAGGGGGCGCGCCGTCGAGCACGAACCCGGCAAACTCGTAACCCCAGTGCGCTCGCGACAGGAGCGCCTCGTGCAGATCGAGCGAGAGGTCGTCGGTGCCCACGACGGCGAACGTCCGCGTGTTGTACCCGCGGCGCCGGACCGCGTGCGCGACGAGCCGGACGACGACCCGGCTACCGCCGAGGAGCGCCCACGAGATGACGAGGTAGATGCCGACGAGGAGCCGCGAGACGTCGTGCTGGTGCAGGAGGAAGCCGGCGGCAGCGACGAGCAGCGCCTGCACGCCGACCGCGCGGGACATGCGGAAGAGCTCGCTCGTGATCGAGCGCGTCCGGTAGACGTCGTAGACGCGCGCGATGGACGCAGCGCCGATCCACAGCAGGAGCGACAGGGCGACGATGGGCCAGTACCGCGCGATCGGGTAGAGCCCCGGGAGCGACGCCGTGATGAGACCATCCCGGACCGCGTACGCGAGCGGGAACGCGAACGCGATCAGGGTGAGGTCCATGAGGCGGAGCCCCACGGCCACGGCACGTGCTTGTCGTTTCAGCATCCGCTGTCACCCCCCCGGTGACGCGCCACTCTACACCAGCCCCGCACTACGGGAAGAAGAACAAGGGCCCCTCGACGAGGCCC
>DATIDF010000140.1:0-21502 GCA_035456445.1 Anaeromyxobacter sp. | reverse complement strand
AGCCCACCGCGCCTACCCCGTCTTCGCGGGCGGCCGCGGCGTCGCCGTGTGCACCACCTCGGGCGAGAAGTCGTAGATGGACTCGAGCCGCACGTTCCGGTAGCGCTCGAGCTTCATCGCCATGCGGGCGAGTCGGGCGAGGAAGGCAGGGACGTCGGGCAGGTTGCCCTTCCCGGCCGCCTTCTTGAGGCGCTTCACCTCGGCGAGGATCGGCTTTCGCGCCTCGCGGGGGTGGTAGAGGAACGCGCCGGAGAAGAGCAGCGTCCCCTCGAACGGGAGCAAACGGGCCTCGAGGAGGTCTCCCTTCTCGAGCCCGGCGGTGGTGCGCCGCTCCGTGACGTCGTAGTCGCCGCCCGTGAATGCGTCGCGGAGCCGGACCTTGCCATCCGAGATCTTCCGGACCTCGAACAGTCCGTGGACGGTCTTGGCGAGATCGCGATACGCCGCCACGTCCTCGGTGGAGAGGGCCGCTCCGTCCGCCTCGAGGAAGCGCTCGAGCGTCGTGCCCATCCCGCCGGACGGGCGGAAGTCGTACAGGTAGAAGTCCAGCATCCCGTTGAGCCGGGACTCGTAGGTGCGATCCTCCTCGTGCGGCTCGCCGTGCGCCTCGAAGTGCGCCTTGCGGGCGGTGAGCAGCTCCTCCTTGCGCTCCTCCGCCGTCGCCCACGCGAGGAGCCGCTCCTGCAGCTCGCCGAGCCTCATCGCGCGCGCTCCATGAGCTTCGCGAACCGCCCGAAGAGCTGGCGCGCATCGTGCGGGCCGGGAGACGCCTCGGGGTGGTACTGGACGCTGAAGGCGGGGACGTCGAGCAGCTCGATGCCCTCGACCGTGCCGTCGTTCAGGTTCTGGTGCGTGACGCGCGCGCGCTTGCCGAGCGTCTTGTCGTCCACCGCGAACCCGTGGTTCTGGACGGTGATGTCGACCTTGCCCGAGGAGAGATCCTTCACCGGCTGGTTCGCGCCGCGGTGGCCGAACTTGAGCTTGTAGGTCTTCGCGCCGACGGCGAGCGAGAGGATCTGGTGGCCGAGGCAGATGCCGAAGACCGGAACCTTCCCGAGGAGCGCGGCGACGGTCTCCCGCGCGCCCACCACCGCGGCCGGATCACCTGGCCCGTTCGTGAGGAAGACGCCGTCGGGGGCGAGGGCGAGCGCCTCGGCGGCCGTCGTGCGGGACGGCACCACCGTCACCCGGCAGCCCTGCTCCGCGAGGAGCCGCAGCATCGCGCGCTTGAGACCCCAGTCGTAGGCGACGACGTGGAAGCGCGGCGCCGCCTCCGGCCGCTCCGCGTCCGACCACGCGTCGGCGCCGGTCTCGGTCCACGTGTACGGCTTGTCCGTCGAGATGCGGGTCGCGAGGTCCTGGCCCTCCATTCCCGGCAGCGCACGCGCCCGCTCGACGAGCGCCTTCGCGCTGCCGTCCGTGGCGATGACGCCCATCTGCGCGCCGGCCGAGCGGATGTGCCGCGTCAGGCGCCGGGTGTCGATGCCCGCGATGCCGACGATGCCGTTCCGTGCGAGGTAGCCTTCGAGGCCGAGCTCCGCGCGGAAGTTCGACGGCTCCTCGGCGAAGTTCTTCACGATGAACCCGGTCGCGTGCGGCCGGACCGACTCGTCGTCGGGGCGGTTCACGCCGTAGTTCCCCTGCTCCGGGTACGTCATGCAGATCATCTGCCCGACGTAGGAGGGATCGGTCAGGATCTCCTGGTACCCGGTCATCGACGTGTTGAAGACGACCTCGCCGGTCGCCTCCCCGGCCGCGCCGAACGAGCGACCTTCGAACGTCGTGCCGTCCGCTAGCGCGAGGATGGCCCGCTTCATCTTTCCGTCCTGCCCTCCTCGTGGACGATCCGCCCGCCCACGATGGTCATCACACAACGCCCGGCGAGGCGCTTCCCCTTCCATGGCGTGTTGCGGCTCTTCGAGTACATCCGCGCGGGGTCGACGATCCACTCCGCCTTGGGATCGAGCACCGCGACGTCTGCCGCCGCCCCGGCGGCGAGCGTGCCGCCCGCGAGGCCGAAGGCGCGCGCGGGCCCGATCGTGAGCGCCTCCACGAGGCGCCTCTCCGTGAGCGCGCCCGCCCGGACGAGGGCCAGGCAGACGGGGAAGGCGGTCTCGAGCCCGACGATCCCGTTCGCCGCGGCGTCGAACTCGACGTCCTTCTCCACTGCGGAGTGCGGCGCGTGGTCCGTCGCGATCGCGTCGAGCGTCCCGTCGGCGAGCCCCTCCCGGCACGCCTGCACGTCCTCGGTCGAGCGAAGCGGCGGGTTCATCTTGAAGTCCGTCGAGTAGCCGGACGCGCCGACGTCCTCGTCGGTGAGCGCGAGGTGGTGCGGCGTCACCTCCGCGGTCACCGCGAGGCCGCGCGCCTTCGCCTCCCTGATGGCGCGCACCGAGCCCCGGGAGGACACGTGCGCGACGTGCAGGCGGCCGCCGGTGAGCTCCAGGAGCGCGAGGTCGCGGAGCACCATCACGTCCTCGGCGGCGCCCGGGATCCCCTTCAGGCCGAGGCGCGTCGCGGCCGCGCCCTCGTGCATCACGCCCTTGCCGACGAGCTGCAGGTCCTCCTCGTGGACCGTGAGCGTCAGGCCGAACGCCTTCGCGTACTCGAGCGCGCGGCGCATGAGCGCGGACGAGAGGACCGGCCGGCCGTCGTCGGAGAGCGCGACGCAGCCCGCCGCCAGGAGCTCCCCGTACTCGGCGAGCTCCTCGCCGTTCGAGCCCTTCGAGATCGCGCCCACCGGGTGCACGCGGGCGAGCCCCGCCGCTGCGGCGCGGGCGAGCACGAGCTCGGTCACCGACGCGTTGTCGTTCACCGGCTTCGTGTTCGGCATCGCGCAGACTGCAGTGAAGCCGCCCGCCACGGCCGCGCGCGCGCCGGTCGCGACGGTCTCCTTGTACTCCTGCCCCGGCTCCCGCAGGTGAACGTGCAGGTCGATGAACCCGGGCGTCACCCACTTGCCGCGCGCGTCGATCCCGCGCGCGTCGCGCGGCTTCTCGGCGCGCTCGGCGATCTCCGCCACCTTGCCGTCCCGGAGGATCACGGTGCGGACGCCGTCCGTCCCGCTCGCGGGATCGATGACGCGCCCGCCCTCGATGAAGAGCACCTCAGCCATGTCGTCCCCGCTTGGCAGCGCCGGCCCGGGCCGCGCGCGTCACGCCTTCGCCTCGCCCGCTTCGGCGGGGTTGCCGCCGGCGAGCAGGTACAGGATCGCCATCCGCACCGCCACCCCGTTCTGCACCTGGTCCAGGATGACGCTCTGCGGCCCGTCCGCCACCTCCGGCGAGAGCTCCACCCCGCGGTTGATCGGGCCGGGGTGCAGGATAACGCAGGAGGGGCGCAGCCACTCGGCCGCCTTCTTCGCGTTGAGCCCCCAGAGCTTCGAGTACTCGCGCGTGCCCGGGATGAGCGGATCGCCGATCCGCTCGTGCTGGATGCGGAGCATCACCACCGCGTCCGCGCCCTCCACCGCCTCGCGGAGCTGGTAGTGGACCGTCGCGCCCAGCGTCTCGATGCCCGCAGGGATCATGGTGGGCGGGCCGCAGAGCCGTACGCGGGCGCCGAGCTTCGTCATCGCGTGGATGTCCGAGCGCGCGACGCGCGAGTGGCTGATGTCGCCGACGATGGCGACGGTCTTCCCCTCGAGGGTCCCGAGCTTCTCGCGCAGCGTGAAGCAGTCGAGGAGCCCCTGGCTCGGGTGCTCGTGCGCGCCGTCGCCGGCGGACACCACCGAGCAGCCGACGTGATCGGCGACGAGCTTCGGCGCGCCGCCGGCCGAGTGGCGGATGACGAGCACGTCCGGCCGCATCGCCTCGAGGTTCTTCGCGGTGTCGACGAGGGTCTCGCCCTTGGTGACCGACGAGGAGGACGAGGTCCAGTTGAGCGCGTCGGCGGAGAGGACCTTCGCCGCGATCTCGAAGGAGCTGCGGGTGCGGGTCGAGGCCTCGAAGAAGAGGTTCACGACCGACTTGCCGCGCAGGCTCGGCACCTTCTTGATCGGGCGCTGCAGGACCTCCTTCATCGAGACGGCGAGGTCGAGGACCTCGAGGATCTCCTCCCGCGAGTACTCCGCGAGCGAGATGCAGTGCTTGTGACGGCCGATCACGTCCCCCTCCTCTTGACGACCACCGCGTCCTCCGCGGCGCCGCTCTCGGTGAGCTGCACCTGGACGTGGTCGCGGTCCGCGACCTCCAGCCGCGCGCCGACGAAGTCGGGCGCGATGGGCAGCTCGCGCCCGCCGCGATCGACGAGCACCGCGAGCCAGACGCGCCGGGGCCGCCCGAAGTCGACGAGCTCGTCGAGCGCGGCGCGGACGGTGCGCCCGGTGTAGAGCACGTCGTCCACGAGCAGGATCGTCTTGCCCTGGATCGGGAACCGGATGTCGGTCGGGCCGATGATCGGCGTCGCGCCTTTCTCCGACAGGTCGTCGCGGTAGAGCGCGATGTCGAGCGTACCGAGCGGCGGCTCGGCGCCGAGGCTGCGCGTGAGCTCCGCCCGCAGGCGCTGGGCGAGGAACACGCCGCCCCTGCGGATGCCGATGATTGCGAGGTCGCGCGCGGCGCCCGCCGCCTTCGCGTGGGCAGCCACGTCGTCCGCGAGCCCCCGGACGGCGCGTTGCAGATCCTGAGCTTTCATTTCGTGCTCCATCAGCGCCCCGGCCCCCAGTCCGGCCGGGAGAGATCACCCTCGATGTCCACCGTGAATACCTTCGTGCCCGTTCGTCCGAGGAACGGGTACGTGACCGACCGCTCGTAGTCGAAGGCGACGTGCAGGGTCGGCGGCTCGGCGCCGCGCGCGCGGTCCCAGGTCACGTCAGCCGGGTCGACGCTCACCGCGGGGACGCGCGCCGCGGCGCCGTCGCCGTCCACCAGCGCCAGCGTCTCGAGCTTGTGGACCATGTTTCCCACGAGCTCCCGGTCGTTCGGGTTCCGCACCGCCTGATTGATGAACTCGCGGACGACCTGCTTCACCTCGTAGTGGACGACGTAGACCGGCCCCCACACCCACAGCCAGTAGCCGGCCGCGGCGACGCCCGCGAGGAGGACGAGCGTGACCCACGTGATCTCCCCGCGCTCGGAGCGGCGGAGCCCCGAACGCGCGCCCCCAGGACGCGGCGCGCCGGAGGCGCGCGCGGGGTCGAAGGGAGAAGGGAGCATTCGAAGGGAGTCTTTTACCAGCTACTCGATGCGCTTGAAAAGCCGCTCGATGCGCGGGCCCCGGCCGCCGCCGCCGAGCCCCCCGCCCTCGCCCCAGCTCCAGAACACGAGCGTGGCGCGCCCGACGACGTGATCGAGGGGCACCTGCCAGCCGCCCTCCCCGCGGCTGTCGGCGGACCGGTCGCGGTTGTCCCCGAGCACGAACACGTGGCCGGGGCGGACGATCCCGAACGGTCCCTCGCGAGACGCGAGGCGCGCGCGGCGGCACTGGAGGACGTCGTAGGTGGCGACGCCGGCGGCCGCGGCCGTCTGCCAGCTCGCCTCCGCGTCCGCGGCGCCGTCGCCGTCGGGGCGGGCGAGCTCGCCGCGCGCGAGCGCCTCCCGGTACAGGCGGCAGGTGTCGGTGAAGAGCGCGCCGGTGGCGTCGCTCCGCTCCTCGTAGGCGAGCTCTCCGGCGTGCGTGCGCGGCTGCGGCACGCCGTTCACGTAGAGCACCTGCTCGCGCAGCTCGAGGACGTCGCCGGGGACCCCCACGACACGCTTCACGTAGTCCTTGTCGGGTTCCCGCGGGTTCTCGAACACGATCACGTCGCCGCGGCGTGGAACGCCCAGCTCGACGAGCCGCAGGTGCGTGAAGGGGATGCGGATCGCGTAGGCGAGCTTCGAGACGAAGATATGGTCGCCCACGGCGAGGGTCGGGACCATCGAGCCCGAGGGGATGCGGAACGCCTCGACGACGAAGCCGCGCAGGAACAGCGCGACGAGCACGGCCGCGAGCATCGACTCGGCGTACTCGCGCCAGAGCGGGCGCGCGCGCCGCGCGAGGTGCGCCTCCCATAACCCGTCGAGTCCGCGCAGCGCGGCGGAGAGCCGCTCCGGCTCGCCCTCCCCCGCGGCGGCGTCCACCTCGTCCGCCGCGGCGTCGATCTCCGCCCGGGTCGCCCCGAGCCTGCGCGCGTCGCGGGCCGCGAGGCGGCGGGCGTCGCGGGCGAAGCGGCGCGCGTCCCTGCGGGCCCGGTCGAGGCGGCGGGCGTCGCGATCCACGCCCGCGCTACTCCTCGACCTTCAGCACGGCGAGGAACGCCTCCTGCGGGATCTCCACCGAGCCGACCTGCTTCATGCGCTTCTTGCCCTCCTTCTGGCGCTCGAGGAGCTTGCGCTTGCGGCTGATGTCGCCACCGTAGCACTTCGCGATGACGTCCTTGCGGAACGCCTTCACCGTCTCGCGCGCGATGATCTTCGCGCCGATCGCGGCCTGGATGGCGACCTCGTACATCTGCTTCGGGATCACCTCGCGAAGCTTCTGGCAGAGCTCGCGGCCACGGTGGTAGGCGCGCTCGCGGTGGACGATGACGCTGAGGGCGTCGACCGGCTCCCCGTTGATGAGGATGTCGAGCTTCACGAGGTCCGCCTCCTCGTAGCCCTTGAGCTCGTAGTCGAGGCTCGCGTACCCGCGCGACACGCTCTTCAGCTTGTCGAAGAAGTCGAACACCACCTCGGCGAGCGGGAGGTCGTAGGTGATCTGCACCCGCTTCGTCCCGACGTACTTGAGATCGCGCTGGACGCCGCGGCGGTCCTGGCAGAGCTGGAGGATCGCGCCGACGTCCTCGGTGCGCGCGTGGATGTGGCAGGTGAGATGGGGCTCCTCGAGCTTCGCGATCTTCTGGGCCGGCGGGAGCTTCGCGGGGTTGTCGATCTCCACGATCTCGCCGGACGTGTCGGTCACGCGGTAGACGACCGACGGCGCGGTGGTGATGAGGGTGAGGTTGTACTCGCGCTCGAGCCGCTCCTGGACGATCTCCATGTGGAGCAGCCCGAGGTAGCCGCAGCGGAACCCGAACCCGAGGGCGGTCGAGGTCTCCGGCTCGAACGTGAAGGCGGAGTCGTTGAGCCTGAGCTTCTCGAGCGCGTCGCGGAGCTGCTCGTAGTCCTTCGCCTCGATGGGGAAGACCCCGGAGAACACCATCGGCTTCACGACCTTGAAGCCGGGAAACGGATCCTCGGTGGGCCGGTCCGCCTCGGTGACGGTGTCGCCCACCTTCGCGTCCTGGACGTCCTTCACGTTCGCGACGACGATCCCCACCTCGCCCGCGGCGAGCCGCTGCACGGGCATGGCGAACGGCGCGAAGACGCCGAGATCCTGGATCTCGAACCTCTTCTTGTTCGAGACGAGCTGGATCTTCTGCTTCGGGGAGAGCGTGCCCTCGAACACGCGGACGAGCATGACGACGCCGCGGTACGAGTCGTACCACGAGTCGAAGATGATGGCCTTGAGGGGAGCGTCGGGATCTCCCTCGGGCGGCGGCACCTTCTTCACGATCTGCTCGAGGATGTCCCCGATGCCGATGCCCTCCTTCGCGGACGCGGGCACCGCCTCCGACGCGTCGAGGCCGATGACCTCCTCGATCTCGGCGCGGACGCCCGGCACGTCGGCGCTGGGCAGGTCGACCTTGTTGATGACGGGGATGATCTCGAGGTCGTGGTCGAGCGCCTGGTACACGTTCGCGAGCGTCTGCGCCTCGACGCCCTGGGTCGCGTCGACGACGAGGATCGCGCCCTCGCACGCGGCGAGCGAGCGCGACACCTCGTACGCGAAGTCCACGTGCCCGGGGGTGTCGATGAGGTTCAGCTCGTAGTCCTTCCCGTCCTTGGCGCGGTAGCGCATGCGGACGGTCTGGGCCTTGATGGTGATCCCGCGCTCGCGCTCGAGCTCCATGTTGTCGAGGAACTGCGCCTGCGCGTGCCGCTCGCTCACCGTGCCAGTGTGCTCGAGGAGCCGGTCCGCGAGCGTGGACTTGCCGTGATCGATGTGGGCGATGATCGAGAAGTTTCGGATGTGCGCGTTCGACTCGGGCATGGAACGCGGGGCTTGTAACACGCGCATCTCCAGGGGGCCACGCCGCCCCTTCCCGCTCGCTCGCTTCCGGCGCTCGGCGGCGATGCGCGAACGAAGCGGCGCCGCGTGTGATATCGGTCTGCGGCACCGGACCTGCCGCGCGACTCCGCGAGCGCGCGAGTGAGCTAGTCCGTGCGCCGGCGGGCCTGGCCGCGGCCTTCGACCGAGCGATTTGATAGAGCCCTAGTGTGGCTCCCCCGAAAGATGAGACCCAAACATAACAGCGGGTTGTGTTGCTATACGTGTATGGCACTATATGTTGTAGTCACGCGTTGACAGTGCACGGGCCGCTGGTAGAGTGAGCAGTCGCAGGGTGGCGGCGCCGCAAAGGGCGGAGGGACGAAATGCGGCGCTACGCGAGGGGAAATCCAGACATCGAGGCCTCGTCCGCGAGGCCCTCACCGGGCGCGTCAGATGCGCCTGCTACACCTCCGGACCACTGAACGAGGGCCGGCCGGGGGTACGTTCGATCGGCTGCACGCTTCCGTGCAGCCGCAGGGGCAGGTCTTTGCCCGCGCTCGGGGGAGCGCGGGGCGGAGGACGAGGGAAATGATGGAGCGCGAGATTACGGGGCAGCGGTCGAGGGGCACGAAGGCGAAGAAGGTCGCGAGGAAGGGGCTCGCGATCCCGCGCACCTTCACGACGAGAGGGGTGGATCCCGCCGAGGAGATCGCGTGGGAGACGCGCACGGCCCAGATCACGGGCGAGGGCGGCGCCGTCATCTTCGAGCAGCGGGACGTCGAGGTCCCGAAGGCCTGGTCGATGCTCGCGACGAACGTCGTCGCGTCGAAGTACTTCCGGGGCGCGCTCGGCTCCCCTACCCGCGAGCGCTCCGTGAAGCAGCTCGTCGGCCGCGTCGTGTCCACCATCGCCGCCTGGGGCCGCAAGGACGGGTACTTCGCGACCGAGGAGGACGCCGCGGCGTTCGAGGCGGACCTCGCGCACCTCGTCTACCGGCAGAAGATGAGCTTCAACTCACCGGTCTGGTTCAACGTCGGCGTCGAGGAGCACCCGCAGTGCTCCGCCTGCTTCATCAACTCCGTCGGCGACTCGATGGACTCGATCCTCCGGCTCGCCCACACCGAGGGGATGCTCTTCAAGTACGGCTCGGGCGCGGGCTCGAACCTCTCCAAGATCCGGTCCTCCAAGGAGCGGCTCTCCGGCGGAGGCGAGGCGTCCGGCCCGGTCTCGTTCATGCGCGGCTTCGACGCGTTCGCAGGCGTCATCAAGTCGGGCGGCAAGACGCGGCGCGCGGCGAAGATGGTGATCCTGGACGCGGATCACCCCGACATCGCGGAGTTCGTCACCTGCAAGGCCGACGAGGAGAAGAAGGCCTGGGCGCTCATCGACGCCGGCTACGACGGTGGCTTCAACGTGAAGGGCGGCGCCTACGACTCGGTCTTCTTCCAGAACGCGAACCACTCGATCCGCGTGACTGACGCGTTCATGCGGGCGGTGCTCGAGGATCGCCCCTGGCTGCTCACGGCGCGCACCGACGGCAGGACCCTGGAGTCGCTCCGCGCGCGCGAGCTCATGCGCCAGGTGACCGAGGCCGCCTGGTTGTGCGGCGATCCGGGCATGCAGTTCGACAGCACCATCAACGCCTGGCACACGTGCCCGACGACGGACCGCATCAACGCGTCCAACCCGTGCTCGGAGTACATGTTCCTCGACGACTCCGCCTGCAACCTCGCGTCGCTGAACCTCATGCACTTCCGCGGGATCGACGGCGGCTTCGACGCCGAGTCCTTCAAGCGCGCGGTCGACCTCACCATCCTCGCGCAGGAGATCCTCGTCTCGAACGCGAAGTACCCCACGGAGAACATCGGCAAGAACAGTGAGGCGTACCGCCCGCTCGGGCTCGGGTACGCGAACCTGGGCGCGCTCCTCATGGCGAGCGGGCTCCCGTACGACTCCGACGGCGGCCGCGCCTGCGCGGCGGCGATCACCGCGCTCATGACGGGCCAGGCGTACGCCATGAGCGCCCGCATCGCGGAGCGCATGGGAGCGTTCGCGGGCTACGCGCCGAACCGCGAGCCGTTCCTCGGCGTCGTCCGCAAGCACGCGAACCACGTCGACCGCATCGATCCCACCTTCGTCGAGCGGGATCTGATCGACGCCGCGCGCGACGCGTGGGGAGAGGCGCTCCGCCTCGGCACCCAGAGCGGCTACCGGAACGCGCAGGTCACGGTGCTCGCGCCGACCGGAACCATCGGCTTCATGATGGACTGCGATACGACCGGCATCGAGCCGGACATCGCGCTCGTGAAGTACAAGAAGCTCGTCGGCGGCGGAGTGCTCAAGATCGTGAACAACACGGTGCCGCTCGCGCTGCAGCGGCTCGGGTACTCCGCGGAGTCGATCGCCTCGGTCCTGCAGTTCATCGACGAGGTCGAGACGATCGAGGGAGCCCCCGAACTGCGCGAGGCGAACCTGCCCGTGTTCGACTGTGCGTTCAAGCCGCAGAACGGCACGCGCTCGATCCACTACATGGGCCACATCCGCATGATGGGCGCGGTCCAGCCGTTCCTCTCCGGCGCCATCTCGAAGACCGTCAACATGCCGACCGACGCGACGCCGGAGGACATCGAGACGGCGTACGTCGAGGCGTGGAAGCTCGGGCTGAAGGCGATCGCGGTCTATCGCGACGGCTGCAAGCGGAGCCAGCCGCTCAACACCGGCAAGGCGAAGGACGACGAGAAGCGCGAGGCCGGCGGTGAGCGGCTCGCGCGCCGCCGCCTCCCCGACGAGCGCCGCTCGATCACGCACAAGTTCTCGATCGGCGGGCACGAGGGCTACATGACCGTCGGCATGTACGACGACGGGGCGCCGGGCGAGGTCTTCATCACGATGGCGAAGGAGGGCTCGGTCGTCTCCGGCCTCATGGATTCCTTCGCGACCTCGATCTCGATGGCGCTCCAGTACGGCGTCCCGCTGCGGGTGCTCTGCGACAAGTTCAGCCACATGCGCTTCGAGCCGTCGGGCTTCACCGGGAACCCCGACATCCCGATCGCGAAGTCGATCTCCGACTACCTGTTCCGCTGGCTCGCGCTGAAGTTCCTCCCGAGCGAGGAGACCGGTTCCGACTCCGCCAAGAGCGCGCTCACCCCGGGGGCGGCCCCGGCGTCCGCGCGCGCCGCGCAGCAGATGGTCGAGGCGAAGACCCTCCCGGCGCCTGCGCAGGCGAACGGGAACGCGAACGGGTCGAGCGGGGTCCTGGCCACGTACAAGCGCGAGAGCGACGCACCGCCCTGCCCGACCTGCGGCTCCATCACGGTGCGGAACGGCGCCTGCTACAAGTGCGTGAACTGCGGGTCCACGACGGGCTGCAGCTAGGAGCCTCGCCAGCGGCCGCGCTCGCCGCTGCTCGCTCGTGACATCGCGCGCCGGGGCTCTCCGCTCCGGCGCGCGAGCTTTTTCTCCCTCCTTCCTGGTGGAGAGGGCCGGAGGGACCCGGGGCGAACCAGGCCTGGTCGGATCGGATCGGCGTCGAGGTCGGGGTCGACTGGGGACCGCTCGCCCGTTCGTCCTTCAGCCTTCCGTACAGGCGCCCGCCCGGGGAGCGCTGCGTCGACCGTCCCACTCCCCGTTTCCCCTCACACCGAGGCGTTGCCCGCCTGGCGGCGCCGCAGAACGTTCGTGGCGGAGGTCCGCCATGAAGGTCTGCGCCGCCGCGATCCTCTTCGCGCTCACCGTGACCGGCTGCTACTTCTCGCGCGGGGCAGTGCTCGCGCGCAGGGTGGAGCCCGGGGCGCCGCTCGAGGACCCGGGGTCGGAGTCATACCGCCTGTGGCACGACGGCTCGGTGTGGCACCTCCGGGCGCGCTCCGACGTGCCGCGCCGCTTCCACGGGGAGATCGCGGGGGCGGACCGCCCGACGACGCAGGGCGTCCCGGCGGACGCGCTTGCCGCGGGGGATGGGTACGTGCACTTCTCCTTCGTGGCAGGCGCCGAGACCGGGTTCGACTTCGCGGGCCGCTGCGTGGACGTCGCGCTGTACATCGACGGGGACGCGCGCCCGCTGCGCGTCTTCACGGGCGCGTTCGGCGCCGCGCCGGGGCGCGTGCCGTTCCGGATCTGCCCGTAGGTGGGCGTCCGCCGCGCGAGCGGCGTCCCATCAGCGGAACTCTCGAGCGCGGTTCCCGACCTGTGGCGCGAGCGCGAGCGGCGCGACCGAGCGCACGCGCACGTTCACCACCTCACCGCTGCGCTCCACCCGCCCGCGCGCGACGAGGAACGACGCGCCGCGCACCACCGGCCGGAACCGCTCGTACACGTCCGGCATCACGACGAGGTTCGCGATCCCGGTCTCGTCCTCGAGGCTCACGAACACGATCCCGGCGGCAGTCTCCGGCCGCTGCCGGACGATGACCAGCCCCGCCACCTCGACGGGCGCGCGGTCCGGCAGGCGCGCGAGCTCGCGCGCGGTGCGCACGACTCCGCTCGGGAGCGTGCCGCGAAGGATCGCCATCGGGTGGGCGCGCACCGACACACCGGTGGTCGCGAAGTCCGCGGACACCTCCTCCGCCGCGCTCGCCGCCGGGAGCGGCGCGTCAGGCTCTGCCGGCGTGATCCCCGCGAAGAGATCGCCCCCGTCCGCTTCCATCGCGAGGCTGCGCCACACCGCGCTGCGCCGGTCCGGCGCGAGCGGCCCGAGGGCGGCGGCCTCGGCGAGCCGCAGGAGCCAGGCGCGCGAGAGGCCGGCGCGCCGGACGAGGTCGCCGAGGTCGACGAACGGGCGCGTGCGCCGCGCCGCCACGATCGCGTCCCCGACGGCGCTCGGCAGGCCGCGGACGAGATGCAGCCCGAGCCTGATCGCGGGCGCCTCGCCGGCGTCCGCGGGCGTCCCCGGCACCGCGCCCTCGAGCCCGCTCTCCCACCCGCTCGCGCAGACGTCGCTCCCCCGCACCTCGACGCCGTGGCGCTTCGCGTCCTCGATGAGCGTGTGCGGGGCGTAGAAGCCCATCGGCTGGCTGTTCAGGAGCGCGCAGGCGAAGGCGGCGGGGTGGTAGCAGCGGATCCAGGCCGAGGCATAGACGAGCAGCGCGAACGAGGCGGAGTGCGACTCCGGGAACCCGTAGCCGGCGAAGCCGAGGAGCTGGTGGAAGATGAGCTCCGCGTCCGCCGCCGTGATGCCACGCTCCTCCATCCCGGCGAGGAGGCGTGCCTTCATGGCCGCGAGCTTCTCGTGCGAGCGCCGGTGCGTCATGAGCCGCCGCAGCTCGTCGGCCTCGCCCGGTGTGAACCCCGCCGCGACGACCGCGAGGCGCATGATCTGCTCCTGGAAGAGCGGCACGCCGAGGGTCTTCGCGAGGACCGGTTCGAGCGGTGGGTACGGGTAGCGGACCTGCTCCTTGCCGTCGCGGCGGCGCAGGTACGGATGGATCATCCCGCCCTGGATCGGGCCCGGGCGCACGATCCCCACCGAGATGACGAGGTCGTAGAAGCTCCGCGGCTTGAGCCGCGGCGCGAGCGACATCTGGGCGCGAGACTCGATCTGGAACACGCCGATGGAGTCCGCCTTGCAGAGCATGTCGTAGACGGCCGGGTCCTCGGGCGGGATGGTTGCGAGCGAGTCCGGATGGGGCCACTGGCCTACTGCGGCGCACGATTCCTGCCTGCGCCGGGCGGGCTCGTCACTACGCTGCTCGGCGTACGGCAGTACGCCTGCGCTGCTCGTTCCTCGCGCGCCCGGCTCGGAGACGGACTCGTGCGCCTCGTGACGGTCAGTGGTGCCGAGCGCCGGCGCCGGTCGGTGGGCGGCGAGGAGCGCGAGCGCGCGCGACAGCGCGGTGAGCATGCCGAGCCCGAGGAGATCCACCTTGAGCAGGTCGAGGTCGGCGAGATCGTCCTTGTCCCACTGGACGATGGTTCGCCCGGGCATCGCGGCGGGCTCGATCGGCACCGTCTCGCAGAGCGGCCGGCGCGTGATCACGAACCCGCCGACGTGGATCGAGAGGTGGCGGGGGAACCCTTGCAGCTCGCGCGCGAGGTCGAGCGTCATGCGCACGCGCTCCGACGCGTCGACGTCGAGCCCTGCCTGGGCGAGGAGCTCCGGCCCGACCTGCGAGAGGTCCTCGTACATTCCGATGAGCTTCGCGAGCCGGTCGACCTGCGCGAGCGACAGGCCGAGGGCCTTGCCGACGTCGCGGAGCGCGGACTTGCCGCGGTAGGTGATGACCTCGCAGACCATCCCCGCGCGATCCCGCCCGTACCGTTCGTACACGTACTGGAGCACCTCCTCGCGCCGCTCGTGCTCGAAGTCGATGTCGATGTCGGGCGGCTCGCCCCGCTCCGCCGAGATGAACCGCTCGAACAAGAGGCCCATCCGGACGGGATCGATCGCGGTGATGCCGAGCACGAAGCAGACGGCTGAGTTCGCCGCGCTGCCCCTTCCCTGGCAGAGGATCCCGCGCGAGCGCGCGAAGCGAACGACGTCCCAGACGGTGAGGAAGTAGCTCGCATACCCGAGCTGCTCGACGAGATCGAGCTCCCGCGCGAGCTGCCTCGCGACGTCCTCCGGCGGCTCCCCGCCGTAGCGCCAGCAGGACCCTTCGCGCACGAGCTCGCGGAGGAGCGCCATGCCGGTGATGCCTTCGGCTGCGCTCGTGTTCGCCATCTGGGTCGCGGTCGGGGTCGAGGCCCTTCGACTTCGCTCCGGGTGACCGGCCTCAGGAGATCCAATCTCTGCCGAAGCCGAAGCCGCGGTCGGGGTCGTCCGCAACGCCCGGTTCGGCACGGGCGCGACGGCGCGCTCGTCCTGCGCCGGGCTCGACATCGCGATCGCGGCGCCGCCGGCGAGAGCGGCGCGCTCGACGACCACGGGCGGCAGCGGGTGCTCGCCCCGGATCTCCTCCATCCGGAACAGGCAGGCGTCCGCGATCTCCGCGGCCGTCTCGAGCGCCTCAGGGAAGTCGCTCCAGAGCCGCGCCATCTCGTCGGGGCCCTTGAGCGTCCGCTCCGCGTTCGGGAAGAGCCGCCGGCCGGCGCGGTCCACGGTGGTGCCGTGGCGCACGCAGGTGAGGACGTCCTGGAGCACCTGCCGCCGCCGGTCATGGGTGTGCACGTCGTTCGTGGCGGCGACGGGGATCCCCACCCGACGGCCGATGGCGCGCGCGGCGAGCACACGCGCCTCCTCGCCGGCTACCCGGTGTCGGGCCACCCCGAGCGCGAGCCGGACGCCGAAGATCTCCTTCAGCCGTGCGGCCGCATCCCCGTCCGCGCCGGGAAACAGCGCGAAGAGCCCGCGCGGGCGCGCGGCGACCTCCTCGAGCGGGACGGCGACCTCGTCGCGCGGCCGCCGCGGTGCCGCGCGTGCCGGATCCTCCGCCCCGTGCGCGCGCGTCGCGAGCTGGCACAGCCCCGCGTACCCCTCGCGATCCTGCGCGAGCAGCACGAGCCGCGCGGGGCGGCCGGGCGTGAGCCCCGTCACGACCAGCTCTTCGCCGACCAGGAGCGGGAACCCGCGTCGCTTCGCCTCACCGTGCGCACGGACGATCCCGTACAGCCCGTTCACGTCGGTGAGCGCGAGCGCCGAGAGCCCGAGCTCGGCGGCGCGGGCGACGAGCTCCTCCGGATGACTCGCGCCCTCGAGGAAGGAGAAGCAGGAGTGACAGCGGAGCTCCGCGTAGCGCGGCACGTGCGGCCGGCGCGTCTCTCGCGCGCGCCCGGTGTCGACCGATCCGGTGTCGATCCGCTGTCGCTCGTGGTTCACGTCAGTCGAAGTAGCCGTGCAGGTAGAGGCGCCCGTCCGCGGCGTCGCGGAACACCCAGCAGTCGCCGAGGCCATCGAGCCGGACGCGGTAGTAGTCGCGGTCGAACGGGGCCGGCGCCCACCACTCGCCGCGCAGCCGCTCCGGCCCCTCCATCGCGATCACTGCGCGCGCCCTCCCTTCGACCCGGAGCGCGGTCACGCGTCCGCCCTCGCCCTCCGCGAGGATCGGCGCAGGCGGATCCACGAGCCGGGTGGGCCTCGGCGGCGCGGCCTCGGCGCCCGCGCTCGCGACCCCGTCGCCGCCGTGGGGCATGGCCCTGCGCGGTCGAGGGGCCGGCGCGCGCCCGCCCTGGAACGGCACGGGCCGGTACGCGGCCTCGGGCCTGTATCGCTCGACCGGCTCCGCCGCGAAGAGCGCCTCACCCCCGAGCCGCACCGCGAGCCGCGCGAGGACGGTCTCGAGCGCGGCGAGCGCCTCGGGCCGATCGTCGAGCGCGAGCTGCTCCACCGCGATCGGGGCGACCTCGATCGCGGCGAGCTCGAGCGCCGTCACCGCCCCGGGGAGTCGCAGCGAGAACAGGTGCTCCTTCGCCGGAACGAGCCAGCGCGCGGCGGACGCGGTCGGCTGCGCGAGCGGCACGATGACGCGCTCCTCGCCGCGCGGTTCGAGCTTCAGGACGATCTTGAGACGCGTCGCGCCCAGGCCGCGGCCGCCGAGGCGCACGGCGACGCGATCGGCGAGCCGCTTCAGCGCGAACAGGAGCGGCTCGGCGGTCTCGGCGGGCGCGTCGAGCTCGAGCGCCTCGACCGGCAACGTCTCTGGCGCGTATGGAGAGAGGGGGGTGTCGTCCTCGCCGCGGGCGAGGCGCGCCGCCGCGACGCCGTCCGCCCCGAAGCGGTGAGCGAGCGTGCCTGGCGGGAGCTGCGCGAGCGCGCCCGCGTCCGCGATCCCGAGACCGCGGAGGCGGCTCGCGATCGCCGGCGCGAGCCCGAGCGCCTCGAGCGGCAGCCCGGCGACGGCGCGCCCGGTCTCCCGCGGCGGCACCCGGAGGATCCGCGCGTCCTCGCCGGCGCACTCCGGGAACGCGCCGTCCCGTGCGAGCGCGCGCGCCGCAGCGCGCCCGGTCGCGATCGCGACGCGCGCCGCGTACCCCATCTCCGCCGCCGCTGCGATCGCGCGCTGCGCGAGCACCTGCTCGCCCGCGGTGATCGCTGGATCCATTCTTTCGAGCGCGGTGGCCGCGCTCGCGGAGCCCGTCCTCTCGGCACACCTTCTTGCCGGTGGGGCCAGCTTCTCGGCCCCCCCGGCAAGAAGCCGTGCCGCGCTCGCATCGAGGAGCACCACGTCCGGCGCGCACGGCTCGACCGCGGGCGCCAGCAGGAGCACCGCCTCCGCGACGGCGCGCAGCGCTGCACGATCCGCGGCGGGATCGAGCGCGACCAAGCGCAGCCGACCGCACGCGGCGAGCGCCTCGGACACCGTCGCCCCGGGGCGCACGCCTTCGGCCGCCGCGGCAGCGTCGCGGTGAATCACTCGTCCCTCCGCGACGACCGCGAGCGGACCGCTGCCGTCGGTGCGCAGCCGTCGCGCGCGCTGGAGCGGCAGCTCGGGGATGCAGAGCGCGACGACGCGCAGCCCGTTGGCCTCACGCTGCATCGCCATCCTCCGGCCGGCGGCCAGCTGCGGCGCACGATGCCTGCCTGCGCCGGGCAGGCTCATCGCTGTGCTGCTCGGCGCACTCACAAGCGCGGCGCAGGGCGCCGCTCCCAGAGAAGGAGACGCCTGCGCTGCTCGTGCCCGGCTCGGGCCCGTTCATCCCGAGCGTAGGTCCCGCGCTTGCGCGGGACCGAAGTCGAGGGACGGCCTCGTGCGCCTCGCGGCTGAGTGGGCTCCACGAACCTCGCGCGAGTCCGCCGCGCGCGTGCGGCGAGCCGCTCGCCCGTCCATCGGCCGACATGTGCCGGCGGTGGCCGACGATGCGACCGTCCTCGACGCTCAGCTCGAGCCGGACGGCCGCAGGAATGCGGAGCCCGGTCGCGCCGCGCCCGGCGAGCCACGGGCCTACGGCTCCCCCCTTCTCTGCCGCGGCCTGGAGCCGGCGCGCGGCTGCGTCCGCCCCACGCACCGCACGTCCGACGGGCACGTCGACGGCGACCACCGCGAACGCGCCCGAGGCGAGGAGTGCCTCCGCAGCCCACAGGGTGACGAGCGCCGGGTGGCGCGATGGATCCTCGGTCACGGTGCAGGGCGGTGCCCGCACGACGAGCAGGCGGGCGAGATCGACCCCGAGCGCCGCCGCCGCAGGTGGATACAGCTCCCCCCGACCATCGACATAGGCAGCGAGGTCTCCTGGACCGAGCGCGGCGATGAGCGCCAGCGCGATGGCCGTCTTGCCGCTCGCCGGACCGCCCGCGAGCTCCGTCAGCGCGCCGCGCCGGAATCCGCAGTCGGGAAGCAGCGCATCGATGTCGGCGCGACCGCACGCGATGGATCCGTCCCGCCGGGCGGGGCGTCGCTCGATGCGCCGTATCTCCTCGCGCAGGCGCGCGACGACCTGATGACGCTCCGCTCCCGCCGACATGCCGCTCGCTGCCTCCCCACGCAAGATAACTGCGCATGCGTTCAGGTAGCAACCCGTAGCAGCCCGGTCTGACACGGGGCACGTCGATGATCACCATATGCGCACACAGCGAGCCACGGCAGTTCGGCCGGGCTCCGTCATTCGGAGCAGGGAGGGTAATGATGAAGCGTTTTGGCTTGGGTAGCGTCGCTGGCATCGGGGTCGCGGGTCTCCTCGTCGCGGGCATCCCCGCGTACGCGCAGTCCGGCTCGTCGACCAGCGGTCAGTCGACCAACCCGTCGCAGAGCGGTTCGACGATGGGGTCGGGCTCCGGCTCGACGACATCGCAGGGCACCGGCTCGACGAGCGACACCACTACCGGCTCGACCGGTTCCAGCAGCTCGACGATGGGCACCGGCTCCGCCGGCTCGACCGAGCAGCACGCCATGGGCAAGAGCAGCAAGAACGAGCTCACCGGCACCGTCGAGAAGTTCGATCGCGAGTCGAAGGAGCTCACGCTCCAGAACAGCGACAAGAAGCTCAAGGTCAGCGACAGCACGCGCGTGATGAAGGACGGTCAGAGCGCGTCACTCAGCGACATCAAGGAGGGCGATCAGGTCCGCGCGAGCTACTCCGGCTCGGGCGACACGCTCCAGGTGAGCCGGATCGACGTCATGACGTCCGGCTCGACCGGCATGGGCACCGGCACTGGGATGGGCGCGGGCTCGACCGGGACCGGCTCCACCGGTTCTGCGGGCTCGAGCGGCTCCACGGGCACGACCGGCACGGACACCGGGTCCACCGGCTCTGGCACGACCGGCTCGGGCTCGAGCGGCTCGACCACGCCTCCTCCGAGCAAGGGGTACTAGCGACGTGTGAATCATCGAAGGGCGGCGGGCCTCGGCTCGTCGCCCTTTCGTTTCACTGGAAGTCGCACGCCCTCACACCGCGGACCGGTCCTTCTCCCCGGCGCTCTCCTGCGCGGAGATCTCCGCCCGCACCTTCTCCATGTCGAGCGCGCGCACCTGGCGGATGAGATCCTCGAGCGCCGCCTCGGGGAGCGCACCGGGCTGCGAGAACAGGAGCACCTTGTCTCGCAGGATCATGAGCGTCGGGATGGAGCGGATGTCGAATGCCGCAGCGAGCTCCTGCTCGTTCTCGGTGTTCACCTTGCCGAACGTGATGTCCGGGTGCTTCGCCGCGACCTTCTGGTAGGTCGGGCCGAATGCCCGGCACGGTCCGCACCAGGGTGCCCACCAGTCGACGAGGACGATCCCGTCCTTCTCGACCGTCTGCTTGAAGTTGCCACCGGTAATCTCGAGCGTCGCGTCACCCATGGTCCGCATCCTCGTGGCGCGCTCGCCGTCCATCGGCTCGAGGGCGCCCTCACGAATGTTTGGACCCGACGCGCGCCGAAAGGATTCGGCGCGCACCCGTGCCACCGAGCGCGCCCCGAGAGGCACGGGCAGGCAGCGGCCGGCACGGCGCACTGCCGGCCCCGCGCGCGAGGGTGGGCCGCTCCCCTCAGCGAGACGGCGGGTACTTGTGCAGCTTCCGCTGCAGGGAGCGACGGTGGATTCCGAGCCGTCGGGCGGCTTCCGAGATGTTGCCACCGCAGTCGGTGAGCACACGCTGGATGTGTTCCCACTCCGCGCGCGCGAGCGAGGGCGTCTCCACCCCGGACTGCTTCGCGGTGTTGGTGCCGTTCAGCGCGGCCAGGATCTCGTCGGCGTCCGCCGGCTTCGGGAGGTATCCGACGGCGCCCTCGCGCACCGCCTCCACCGCGGTCGAGATGCTGCCGTACCCGGTGAGCATGAGGACGCGGGTCGAGGGGTCTTGCCTCCGCAGCTCCTTCAGGAGATCCAGCCCGCCGCCGCCCGGCATGCGCAGGTCGAGCACCGCCATCTCCGGCGACTCCTTGGCGATCTCGCGCAGCGCCTCGTCCGAGCTGCCGGCCGTGCGCACCTCGTAGCCGCGGGCCCGGATGGCGGTCGCGAGGCGCTCGCGCAGCACCTCGTCGTCATCGACGAGCAGGATGCTGGGGAGGGTTTCCTGCGTACCTTCGACGCTGTTCATTGGAGCGCTCCTCTCAGGCGGCGTCGGCCGCCGGCAGATCGATACAGGCCTCGGTCCCGGCCCCGGGACGCGAGGTGATGTGGAACTGGCCGCCCAGCTGCTCGACGAGCGCCCGGGTGAGAAACAGGCCGAGGCCCATCCCCTCCCCGGGGCTCTTGGTGGTGAAGAACGGCTCGCCAACGCGCCGGAGCACCTCGGCGGTCATGCCGCGCCCGCGGTCCACGACCCGCGTACGGATCCACCCCTCGCGCACCTCCACCCGCAGCGCGACGCGCTCTCCCGGCGGAGAGGCCTGGATTCCGTTCTTGAGGAGGCCGCGGAGCGCATCGCCGAGCGCGCGGGGCGGTCCCACGAGGCACGCCTCGATCGCATCGGCCTCGATCGCGAGCTCCACGCGCTCGCGCGCCGGGAGCCCGTCGAGCGCCGCTTCCGTCCAGGCGCGCACCGTCATCGGCGCGAGCGGCTCGCCCGCGTGCTCGCCGGCGTTCGCCGACATGCGATCGAGGATGTCGCGGCAGCGCCCGACCTGCTCGCGCACGAGCTGGAGATCGCTGCGGACATCGGCGGGCACGTCCTGAGGGAGCGACCGCTGAAGCTCCTTCGCGACGACGGCGATGGTCGAGAGCGGGGTCGAGAGCTCGTGCGCCGCGCCCGCAGCGAGCGTGGCGAGCGACGCCAGCTTCTCTCGGCGCTCGACGAGCGCGCGCGCCAGGTGCAGCTCGCGCTCGCGCGCGGCGAGCGCGCGCGAGACCCGCTGGACGAAGAAGACGATGAACACCGCCGCGATCGCGAACGCGATCCACATCCCGCGCAGGTGCGAGTCCATCATCTGCACCGCGTCCATCTGCGTTCGGATGTGGTGCGCCGGCGAGGTCGCCTCCTCGTGGACGTAGAGCGAGGCGAACCCGGCGAGCGTCGCGACCATCAGTGTCCACGACCAGCGGGAAGGAAGGAGGACGGCGCCGAGCGCGATGTTCACGAGGTACAGCGTCGAGAACGGGTTCGAGGCACCGCCGGTGAGGTCCAGCAGTACGGTGAGCACCGCGGTGTCGATGAACATGACCGCGGCGACGCCCGCGGTCCTCACCTGCGGGATCGC
>DATIDF010000139.1:0-17080 GCA_035456445.1 Anaeromyxobacter sp. | reverse complement strand
GTTCGAGGGGCTGGACGCGGCCGGGCTCACGTGGCGCTGGCGCCATCCGGACCCGCGGATGGACGCGCTGCAGGCGCGGGTCGCCGCGGAGGTCGAGGCAGGCGCGGCGGCGGACGAGCCCCCGCTCCGCACGCTCGCGCGCGTGAAGGCGCTGGCCCTCGCCGCGGCGGGGCTGCCGCACGGCCACGTCCGCGTCCTCGCCCCGGATCAGCGACGCGTCCCGCGGCTCACCGAATCCTGGTTCTGTTGAGCGGAACCGACGGCGGGCCAGTTGGCTCCGCTCGAGTGACGCCCCGGCGTATCCGCGCACCTCCCGCCGCCCGGCGTCCCGCTCACGCGCCGCGCCATCGAGGCGCGGGAGCTGGTGTTCGCCGATGGTCGGACCTCGACCCCGACCCCGACCCCGACCGCGACCTCGGAGACCTCGATCGCGGCGCCGATTACGCACAGCGTCATCGCGGGCGCGGCCTGCCGCTCACCTCCGGTCCCCGACCGCACGCGGCCCGGGTCGAACCGGTCGCCCAGTTCGACCGTACGGGACGGCTCCTCGGTGCTGGACTAGATCGAGCCCATGCCAGATCGAAAGGACATCCGCGCGCTGCCCGAGCCGTACCGGCGCCTCTACGAAGCGCTGACCGCGCACCTGCCGCGCGAACGGATCCTCGCCGATCCCCTCCGCTGCCTCGCATTCGGCACGGACGCCAGCTTCTACCGGCTCCTCCCGAAGCTCGTCGTGCAGGTGCGCTCAGCCGACGAGGTCGCGCGGGTGTTGCGCGAGACCGGCCCGCGCGGGCTGCCCGTCACCTTCCGTGCGGCGGGCACGAGCCTCTCGGGCCAGGCCATCTCCGACTCCGTGCTCGTCCTCGTCGCGGGCGGCTTCCGCGGCCTGTCGGTCCTCGACCGCGGCGAGCGGGTCGTCTGCGAGCCCGGCGTCATCGGCGCGGAGGTCAACCTCGCCCTCGCTCCGTACGGGCGGAAGCTGGGGCCGGATCCTGCCTCCATCGGCGCGTGCATGGTGGGCGGCATCGCCGCGAACAACGCCTCGGGGATGTGCTGCGGTACGGCGCAGAACACCTACCGCACGGTGGAGAGCATGAAGCTCGTCCTCTGGGACGGGACCCTCGTCGACACCGGCAATCCCTCCTCGCGGGCGCGTCTCGCCGAGGCCCACCCCGAGCTCCTCCGCGGCCTCGCGGAGATCCGCGACGAGATCCGGGCCGATCCCGTCCTCCGCGCCCGCATCGCCGAGAAGTTCCGCATCAAGAACACCACCGGCTACTCGCTCAACGCGTTCGTCGACTTCGAGGATCCGGTCGACATCCTCCTCCACCTCCTGGTCGGGTCGGAGGGGACGCTCGCCTTCATCGCCGAGATCACCTACCGCACTGTGATCGAGCAGCCGCACAAGGCGAGCGCGCTCGCGTTCTTCCCGGACATCGGCGAGGCCGCGCGCGCGACGCAGCTCCTCTCCGGCGGCCCGGTCTCGGCGGTCGAGCTCATGGACCGCGCCTCGCTCCGCGCGGTGGAGGGGAAGCCGGGCATGCCCTCCGAGCTGCGCGGGCTCGCCGAGGACGCGGCGGCGCTCCTCATCGAGACGCGCGCGACCGACTCCGGCGAGCTCGCCGCCCGGATCGCGGCCTGCCAGGAGCGGATCGCCACGGTGCCGACGCTCTTCCCGGTCGCGTTCACGCCGGTCAAGGCGGAGTACGAGCGGCTCTGGGACGTCCGGCGCGGCCTCTTCCCCGCGGTCGGCGGGGCGCGCCGCATCGGGACGACGGTGGTGATCGAGGACGTGGCGTTCCCCATCGCGCGCATGGCGGAGGGCACGGTCGACCTGCGCCGGCTCCTCACCGCGCACGGCTACGACGACGCCATCATCTTCGGCCATGCGCTCGACGGGAACCTGCACTTCGTCTTCACCCCGGACTTCGGCGACGTCGAGGAGGTGTCGCGGTACGCGGGCTTCATGGACGACGTCTGCCAGATGGTCGCGCGGAAGTACGACGGCTCGCTCAAGGCCGAGCACGGGACGGGCCGCAACATGGCACCGTTCGTCGAGCTCGAGTGGGGCGAGAAGGCGTACAGGCTCATGCGCCGGGTGAAGACGCTCTTCGATCCGCAGGCGCTGCTCAACCCGGGGGTGATCATCAACGGCGACCCGCGCGCCCACCTTCAGGCATTGAAGCCGCTCCCGCATGCTCATCCCATCCTCGATCGCTGCATCGAGTGCGGGTTCTGCGAGCCGCGCTGCCCTTCGCGCGAGCTCACGACCACCCCGCGCCAGCGGATCGTCGTCCAGCGCGAGATCGCGCGGCTGCGCGTCAGCGCCGAGAGCCCGGCGCTGCTCCGCCGGCTCGAGTCGGACTACGAGTACATGGGCGAGCAGACCTGCGCGACGGACGGGCTGTGCGCCCTCGCCTGTCCCGTCGGGATCGACACGGGCGCGCACACGAAGTGGCTGCGCGCGCAGAAGCACACCGAGGACGGCGGGATCGCGACCTCGGCCGCGGAGCACTTCGCGGTGGTCGGCTCGGTCGCGCGGGCCGCGCTCAGGGTCGCGGACGCGGCGCACGCGGTGCTCGGCACCGGGGCGATGGACGCCGTCGCCCGCGGAATGCGCGCCGTGACCGGAGGCAGGCTGCCCCTCTGGAACGAGGCGATGCCGCGCCCCATCAAGCCGCGGCTCACCGGCACCTCCACGGGCGCGGACCTGCGCGTGGTGTACTTCCCGAGCTGCATCGCCCGCACGATGGGACCGGCGCGCGGCGACGAGGCGCCGGCGGTGCACGCCGCGCTCCTGTCGCTCCTCGCGAAAGCGCGCTGCGACGTGGTCTTCCCTGAGGGGATGGCCGAGCTCTGCTGCGGGATGCCCTTCGAGTCGAAGGGCTTCCCGGCGCAGGCGGAGCAGAAGGCGCGCGAGCTCGAGGCGGCGCTCCTCGAGGCGAGCGAGGGCGGCGCGCTCCCGATCCTCTTCGACACGAGCCCCTGCGCCTACCGCATGCAGAAGCTCGCGGACGCGCGGCTCACGGTCCTGGATCAGGTGGCCTTCATCGAGCGCCACCTCCTGCCGCGGCTCTCGCTCGCGCAGGTGCCCGGCCCGATCGCCCTCCACGTCCCGTGCAGCGCGGTGAAGGCCGGGCTCGGCGAGACGTACCGGCGGGTGGCCGCAGCGTGCGCCGCGCAGGTGGTCGTCCCGAACGGCGTCGGCTGCTGCGGCTTCGCGGGCGACCGCGGGTTCAGCCACCCCGAGCTCAACGCCGCGGCCCTCGCCCCGCTCGCGGCGGCGCTGCCGGCGGGCTGTCACGAGGGGTTCTCCGCCTCGCGCACCTGCGAGATCGGCCTCTCGCTGCACGCCGGAATCCCCTACCGCTCCCTCGCGGTCCTCGTGGACCGCTGCGCGTCGCCGCGGCCGGCACGCGCGCACCACCCCGAAGTCGCGCAGGCCGCGGCGCGCTCGCACGGAACGCCGCCGGTAGGAGCCCAGTCATGACCCCCTGGACCCAAGACTACACGCCGCTCGGGAACCTCTTCCTGTCCGCCCTCGTCGCGGCGCTGCCCGTCGTCGTGCTGCTCGGCGCGCTCGCGTTCTTCCACGTGAAGGCGCACATCGCCGCCCTGCTCGGGCTCGTGATCGCCCTCGCGATCGCGATCCTCGTCTACGGGATGCCGGCCCAGATGGCGGGCGCGTCGGCGCTCTACGGCGCGGCGTTCGGCCTGTTGCCCATCGGCTGGATCGTGCTGAACGCGATCTTCGTCTACGACATCACCGTCAAGACCGGGAAGTTCGAGGTGGTGAAGGACACGATCGCCGGCCTCGCGGGCGACCGGCGCATCCAGGTGCTGCTGATCGCGTTCGCGTTCGGCGCGTTCATCGAGGGCGCCGCCGGGTTCGGAACCCCGGTCGCGATCTCCGCCGCGATGCTCATCGGCCTCGGCTTCAAGCCCCTCCCCGCGGCGGGCCTCGCCCTCATCGGCAACACCGCGCCGGTCGCGTATGGCGCGCTCGGCACGCCCATCATCACGCTCGCGAAGGTCACCGGCCTGAACGAGCTCGCGCTCTCCGCCATGGCGGGCCGCCAGCTCCCGCTCTTCTCGCTCATGGTCCCCTTCTGGCTCGTGTGGGCGATGGCCGGCTTCCGCGGCATGCTCGGCGTCTGGCCGGCCTGCCTCGTGGCGGGGCTCTCCTTCGCGATCCCCCAGTTCGTCGTGTCGAACTTCTTCGGCCCGTCGCTCGTCGACATCGTGGCGGCCGCCAGCTGCATCATCGCGACCTACCTGTTCCTCAAGATCTGGCAGCCCAAGGAGGAGTGGCGCTTCGCCGGCGAGGGCGCCGCCGCGAAGGCGGGCGCGCGGCCGTCCGTCGGAGCGGCTGCGGCGACGCTCCGCCGGCACTCTCCCCGCGAGGCGTTCATGGGCTGGATGCCGTGGATCGTCCTGTCGGTGCTCGTCTTCATCTGGGGCATGCCGTCGGTGAAGACCTGGCTCAACGGGATCTTCAACCCCACCTGGGAGGTCCCGCTCCTGCACAACCTCGTGCTGAAGGCCCCGCCCGTCGCGAAGGCCGTCCACCCCGAGGCGGCGAAGTTCAGCCTCAACCTGCTCTCCGCCACCGGCACGAGCCTGCTCCTCGCCGGCATCGTCGCGGGCCTCTGGCTCAAGGTCGGCGTCGCCGACCTCGTGAAGACCTACCTCGGCACGCTGAAGCGCGTCCGGTTCTCGCTCCTCACCATCGCCGCCATGCTCGCGCTCGGGTTCACGACGCGCTACTCCGGCTCCGACTCGACGATGGGGCTCGCCTTCGCCTCGACGGGTTTCATGTTCCCGTTCTTCTCGCCGCTCCTCGGCTGGCTCGGCGTGGCGCTCACCGGGTCGGACACCTCGTCGAACGTGCTCTTCGGGAACCTCCAGGTCGTGTCCGCGCAGCAGATCGGCATGAACCCGATCCTCGCCGCCGCGTCCAACAGCTCCGGCGGCGTGATGGGCAAGATGATCGACGCTCAGAGCATCGTCGTCGCGTCGGTCGCGACGAACCAGCACGGCCAGGAGGGGGTCATCCTCAAGTACGTCTTCTGGCACTCGCTCGCCCTCGCCTGCCTGGTCGGCGTCGTCACCTTCTTGCAGGCGTACGTGGTCCCGGGCATGGTCCCGCACTAGGGGTGCGAAGCGCCGGCCCGGTCGTCCCCGGGCCGGCGCCGCCCGCCGAGGTCTTCATGAAGGTCGCGCTCTTCATCCCCTGCTACGTCGATCAGCTCTACCCGCACGTCGGGATGGCCACCGTACGCGTCCTCGAGAAGCTCGGGGTCGAGGTCGTCTACCCCGAAGAGCAGACGTGCTGCGGGCAGCCGATGGCGAACGCCGGCTTCGCCGACGACGCCGCCCCGCTCGCGCGGAAGTTCCTCGAGGTGTTCGGCCGCTTCGAGTACGTGGTCTGCCCGTCGGGGAGCTGCACGTCGATGGTGCGGAATCACTACGATCCGTACCTCGCCGGCGCGCCCGGGTTCGAGGCGCTCAAGCGCGGCACGTTCGAGCTCTGCGAGTTCATCACCGACGTCCTCGAGGTCGGCCGGCTCGCCGGACGCTACCGGCACAGGGTCGGCCTCCACCAGAGCTGTCACGGGCTGCGCGAGCTCAGGCTCGGCAGCGCGAGCGAGCTGCTCGAGGCGCGCTACAACAAGGTCGGGAGCCTGCTCTCGTCGCTCGAGGGGATCGAGCTCGTCCCGCTCACGCGGACCGACGAGTGCTGCGGGTTCGGCGGCACGTTCGCGGTGGCGGAGGAGGCGGTCTCCTGCATGATGGGGCGCGACCGGATCGCCGATCACGTGAAGGCCGGCGCCGAGGTGGTCACCGGCACCGACGTGTCGTGCCTCATGCACATGGACGGCCTCGCGCGGCGCGCGGGCCAGCGGGTGCAGTTCCGGCACGTCGCAGAGGTCCTCGCGGAGGCGATGCCATGACCTTGGGTCACGCCGAGCGGGCCGCCAAGTTCGCCGCGGACGACGCGCGGGCGCACTGGCACGACCAGGCGCTGTGGTTCGTGCGGGCGAAGCGGGACAGGGCCGCCTCGGCCGTCCCGGACTGGGAGCGGCTGCGCGGGCTCGCGTCCGCGATCAAGGCGCACACGCAGTCGCGGCTCGCCGACTACCTCGAGGAGTTCGAGCGGAACGCGGTGGCGGCGGGCGCCCAAGTCCACTGGGCCCGCGACGCGGACGAGCACAACGCGATCGTCCACCGCATCCTCGAGGAGCGCGGCGCGACTCGGCTCGTGAAGTCGAAGTCGATGCTCACCGAGGAGTGCCACCTGAACCCATACCTCGAGGCGCGCGGCATCGAGGTCGTGGACACGGACCTCGGCGAGCGGATCGTCCAGCTCGCGAAGGAGCCGCCCTCGCACATCGTGCTCCCCGCGATCCACCGCAAGAAGGAGGAGATCGGGGAGCTGTTCCACGACAAGCTCGGGACCGCGCAGGGGCTCTCGGATCCCAAGGTCCTGACGGAGGCCGCGCGCGTCCACCTGCGCGAGCGGTTCATGGCGGCGCAGGCCGGGCTCACCGGCGTGAACTTCGCCGTCGCCGAGACCGGTCACGTCGTCGTGTGCACGAACGAGGGCAACGCGGACATGGGCACCTCGCTCCCGCCCATCCACATCGCGTGCATGGGCGTGGAGAAGGTCGTCCCGCGCCTCGCCGATCTGGCGGTGTTCCTGCGGCTCCTCGCGCGGAGCGCCACCGGCCAGCCGACGACGACCTACACGACCCACTTCCTCGGCCCGATGCGCGACGGCGAGCTGCACATCGTCATCGTGGACAACGGGCGGAGCCGCCTGCTCGCCGACGAGAAGTTCCGGCGCGCGCTCCACTGCATCCGCTGCGGCGCGTGCATGAACACCTGCCCGGTGTTCCGGCGCAGCGGCGGGTACAGCTACGCGTACACGATCCCCGGCCCCATCGGCGCCGTCCTCGCGCCGGGGCGGGACCTACGCGCGCACGCCTCGCTGCCGTTCGCCTCGAGCCTCTGCGGCTCGTGCGACGACGTGTGCCCGGTCCGCATCCCGCTCCACGAGCAGCTCCTCGCGCGGCGGCGCGACGTGGCGCGCGCGGGGCTCCTCTCGCCCGGGAAGCGCCTCGGGATGAAGCTCACCGCGCTCGTGCTGCGCTCCGGCTTCCTGTACTTGCTCGCCGCCCGCGTGGGGAAGCTCCTCGCCCGCGCGCTCCCCCGCGGGATCCTCTATGGGCGCTGGAACGTCTGGGGCCGCCAGCGCGAGCTGCCCCCCACGCCGCGCGAGAGCTTCCGCGATCTCTACCGTCAGCACAGGAGCGAGCGCCGTGGATAGCCGGACTGAGACCCTGAAGCGGCTCCGCGACGCCGCGCCGCCGGCCGCCCCGCTCCCCGACCCGCGCGGCGAGCTCTTGCCGTACGCGGACCCGCTCGCGCAGCTCGAGATCGCGCTGCAGGCCGTCGCGGCGGTGCCCGTGCGCGTCGCGGACGAGGCCGCGCTCGCCGAGGCCGTGCGCAAGCTCGTCGCCGAGCTCGGGGCGGAGCGCGTCGCCTCCGCCGTTCCTGCGGCTGGAGCGGGGAACGTGCGGCCGGAGGAGCTCCCCGACCCGCACCAGCTCGAGGGGATCGACCTGGCGATCCTGCCGGGCGCGTTCGGCGTCGCCGAGAACGGCGCGATCTGGGTGAACGCCGCGAGTTTCCCCCACCGCGGCGTCTTCGTCGTCACGCAGCACCTCGCGATCGTGCTCCCCGCCCGCGAGGTCGTGACCGACATGCACACCGCCTACGAGCGGGTGGCCGCGCTGCCGCGCGGCTACGGCCTCTTCATCGCCGGACCGTCGAAGACGGCCGACATCGAGCAAGCGCTCGTGATCGGGGCGCACGGCGCGCGCTCGTGCACCGTGTTCCTGCTCGGCTGAGCTCGCCCGTCATTCGATCACGCCGCGCTCTCGCGCGAGGCGGGCGAGCCGCTCCTTGAGCCGCTCGAAGCGCTTCCGGAGCGCCGCGACGGTCCTCGGATCGGCGTCTCCCTCCTGCACGAGCGCCACCTCCTCCCACGGGAGCTGCTGGTCCACCCGCAGCACGAGGAGCGACTGCTCCTCGGCGGAGAGCGTGTCGCGCAGGTCGTCGAGCGCGCGGCGCTGCGCCTCGAGGCGCGGCGCCGTCGTGTGGATCTCGGCGGCGAGGACGGACGCCTCTCCGGTCTCCAGCCGTCGGCCGTGCCGGCGGAAGGTGTCGTTTCGGACGTCGAGGGCGGCGTGATAGGCCACCCGGAAGACCCAGCCGCGCAGGGTCGCCTCCCAGCGGAACGACGGGAGCCCGCGCCAGAGATCCTCGGCGAACCCGGAGAACGCCTCCGCCGCGTCCTCGTCGTTTCGCAGGACCGAGCGCAGGTACCGGACCACGTGTGGACCCAGCTCGTGCAGCACCTCGGTGGCGGCCGCTCGCACGTCCCCCGCCGCGAGCAGCTCGCGTGCTCTCGTCTCGAGGCCGGTCGAGGAGGTCATGCCTCGATCATAGGGCGCGGCGGTGCAGCGCGAATGCTCCGCCCGGGCCGAGCCCGTGCCCGGCCCCGAGCCCGGCCCCGAGCCCGGCGTGTCGGGCGCGGGCTCGGCGCGGGCGCGTTCACGGGTCACACGGTCGGCAAGGGTGCGCGGATGTCGAGCTCGAGCCGGAGGTGCGCCTCGCGGAGCGCCGCCTCCACCTCGGCGGGAGACTCCGCCTTCGCGAACAGGAACCCGAGATACGCCTCGCCCTCCGGTAGCGGGATCACCTCGCGGCCGATCTCGGCGGTGACGACGAGCTCCACCACGTACGGCACCGCGCGCGCCGCGTCGACGCCGCGCACCGCGTGAAGGATGCCGCGCCGCGGGATCGGGATCATCATGACGCCGGAGGCGCGCTGCTCGCGGCGGAGCGTGTCGAGCGGCAGCCCCATCGCGTGCGCGACGAGGACCTCCTCGAGCGTGAGCCCCGCGCCGAAGCGGAGGCTGCGGGAGCACAGCCCGCCGATCGAGCGCGCCGCGATCTCGAGCACGACCGGCCCGGTCGGCGAGAGCCGGAGCTCCGCGTGCAGCGGGCCCTCACGCAGGCCGAGCGCCCGAGCCCCCTCCGCGACCACCCGCTCGATCTCGCGCTGAAGGGCGGATGGGTGACGCGAGGGCGTGACGTAGATCGTCTCCTCGAAGTAGGGGCCGTCGAGCGGATCCGGCTTGTCGAAAAGCGCCAGCACCTCCAGCGCGCCGCCGCGCAGGAGCCCCTCGACCGCGACCTCCGCGCCCGGAACGAACGCCTCGACCAGCACCTCGTGCGCCTCGTCCTCCCCGCGCGGCCGCCGCTCCGACCTCGTGTCGCTGAGCAGCCGCGCGATGCGCCGCCACGCGGCGACGAAGCCGGCGGGATCGTCCGCGCGGATGACGCCCCGGCTCGCCGAGAAGATGAGGGGCTTCAGGACGCACGGGTACGTGGTCGCCCGCGCCGCCGCCTCGGGATCGCCGTCCAGGTCGTGCAGCGCGAACGCCGGCACCGGCACGCCGGCGTCCCGCAGCGCGGCGCGCATCGCGTGCTTGTTCGCCGCACGGCGCGCCGCCTCGGGCGGGTTGTGTGGCAGCCCCAGCCGCTCCGCCGCGAGTGCGGCGATCACCGCCGTCGGATCGCTCGCCGGCACGATCCCGCGGATGGGCCGCGCTGCCGCGACCTCGACGATCTGCTCCGCCGCGCGCTCGGGATGGCGATAGTCGAGCGGGACGAGGTCCGGCTGCGCGCCGAAGGTGTCCTCGATCTTGTGGCAGAGATCGCTGCCGACGACGAGCGGCACGCCCAGCCGCCGCGCGGCGGCCTGGAAGTCGTCGAGCCGGTAGCTAGTGGTGGGAACCAGGAGGAGGAGCTCGCCAGCGGGCGTGGGCATCGCGCGGAGGTTATGCAGCGCAGCGGGGCGAGGAGCAACCGGGAGGGCCAGGTCGGGGCCAGGTCGGGGTCGGGGTCGGAGTCGAGGTCGAGGTCGGGGTCTGGAACCGCGCCTCACCGTCCGGCCGCGTCCCTCAGCTCCGCCCACACTCTCTCGACGTCGGCCCGCTCCGTCGCGGTCGCCCCGATCGACACCCGGATCATCTGCCGGCCCTTGAGCACGCTCGGCGTCACGTACGCCCGCCCGCCGCCGTTGACCCGCCTCGCGATCGCGAGGTTGTGCTCGGCCAGCGTCCGCTCCTCTGCGACGCCGGCAGGGACGTGCCGCAGGCACACGGTCTGGAGCGGCACGGGCGCGAGCCGCTCCCACCGCGGCGCGGCGTCCACCTGCTCCATGAGCCAGCGCGCGTTCGCGAGGTCCCGGCGGATCCGCGCCTGCATCGGCGCGACGCCCTCGTCGACGAGGTGGAACCAGCCCTTGAGCGCGCGGAAGCGGCGGCCGAGCGGGATGCCCCAGTCGCGGAAGTTGTTCACCACGGCGTCGTGCGCGGTGCGCAGGTACGAGGGGTTCGTGCTCATGACGCGCACGAGGTGCTGTGGATCGCGCACGAAGTAGGCGCTGAAGTCGAACCCGATCCCCATCCACTTGTGCGGGTTGAACACCACGGAGTCCGCCCGCTCCACCCCCTCCCACATCCAGCGGCACTCCGGGAGCACCATCGCCGTCCCGGCGAGCGCGGCGTCGACGTGCAGCCACAGGCCGTGACGCTCGGCGAGCGCCGCCATGCCGGCCACCGGATCGAGCGCGGTGGTGGCGGTGGTGCCGGTCGCGGCGACGAGGGCGCATGGACGGAGGCCCTTCGCGAGGTCGTCGGCGATCGCGCGCTCGAGCAGATCGAGCCGGAGCGCGTGCGCGTCGTCGGTTGCGACGAGCCGCAGGTGTGCCTTGCCGAATCCGGCGAGCAGCGCGGCCTTCTCGATGGAGCTGTGCGCCTGGTCGGAGGCATAGACGACGAGCGGAGCGCCTGCCCCCTGGAGACCAGCGCCGCTCTGCGAGAAGCCGCTCGTCCGCTCGCGCGCGCAGAGCAGCGCCGTGAACGTCGCGGTCGAGGCGGTGTCCTGTACGACGCCCGCGAACTCGGGCGGCAGCCCGATCATTCGGCGGAGCCAGCCCATCACCACCTCTTCGACCTCGGTCGCGGCGGGCGACGTCTGCCAGCTCATGCCCTGCGCGCCGAGCCCGGCGGCGGCGAGGTCGCCGAGCACCGAGGCGAGGCTCGTGTTCGAGGGGAAGTACGCGAAGAAGCCGGGATGGTTCCAGTGCGTGATGCCGGGGACGACCGCCTCGTCGAGCGCAGCGATCGCCTCCGCGAGCCGGCCCCCCTCGGCGGGCGGCTCCTCGGGGAAGCGCGCGCGGATGGCGCCGGGAGCGACCGGGCTCATCACCGGGAGCGAGGGGAGGCGCTCCCGGTAGTCCGCGATCCAGTCGACGAGCGCGTGGCCGAGGCGGCGGAACTCTTCGATCGTCATGCGTGCCAGTCTGCCGGATCCTGGCCGCCGCGGCGACAGCGTGGTGATGACGCCGACCGGTTGAGCTTAGCCCCAGCCCGAGTCCGAGCCCGAGTCCGAGCCCGGTGTATCGGGCGCGGGCTCGGGCGCGGGCTCGTTCACGGTTCAGGCCAACCGGGGTGCGCTGGTCCATCCGCGGAGCGAAGTCGAGCGAGACCGCGGCGAGTCCAAGGACTTGACGCGAGCCCGTGCGCGGGAGCACGTACGAGCTGGAGGGACTCTGCGTGGACGTCCTCGTCATCGGCGGCAATCGATTCGTCGGCTGGCTCCTCGGCTTCCGGCTCCTCGCGGCGGGTCACAAGGTCACCCTCCTCAACCGCGGCCGGCTCGCGGATCCGTTCGGCGGTCGGGTCGACCGGATCGTGGCGGACCGGACCTCGCGCGATCTCGAGCGCCTCCTGAACGGTCGGCGCTTCGACGCAGTCGTGGATCTCGCCGCGTTCACGGGCGAGGACGGGCGGCGCGCCGCGCAGCTGTTCGCTGGCTGCGGCCACTACGTCATGGTCTCGACGGGGCAGGTCTACCTCGTGCGCGAGGGGGCGCCCGCGCCCGCGCGCGAGGAGGACTACGACGGGCCGGTGATGGCGCGCCCGACGGACCCGGGCGACGTCTGGGACTGGGAGTACGGGGTCGGCAAGCGGGCATGCGAGGACGCGCTCGTGGAGGCGCATGGCGCGAGTGGGTTCCCAGCGACGCGCGTACGCATCCCGATGGTGAACGGCGAGCGCGACTACCACCGGCGGATGGAGTCGTACCTGTGGCGGCTCGTCGATGGCGGCCCCGTCCTCCTCCCCGGCGGCGGCGAGCACCGCGTCCGGCACGTGTACGGCGGCGAGGTCGCGCGCTTCCTCGCCGAGATCCTCGGCCGTCCGGAGACGTTCGGAAAGGCTTACAACGTCGCGCAGGAGGAGACGCCCACGCTCGACGAGCTCATGGCGATCCTGCGCCACCACCTCGGCAGCTGCGCGGACGTCCTCCCGATCACGACCGAGGAGGTCCGCGCTGCGGGACTCGACCCGCTGCGGGTCTCGCCGTTCAGCGGCCGCTGGATGTCGTTCATCGATCCGGCGCGCGCGCGCGCCGAGCTGGGTTTCCGGCACGAGGCGCTCGAGATCTACCTCGGCAAGATCGTGGCGAGCTTCCTCGCACACCCGCCGTCCGATCGGCCCGAGGGGTACGCGCGCCGCGACATCGAGCGCGCGCTCGCCGCGCCCGGGGGCGGCCCGACCGCCTGATTCGCGCTTCGCTCCGCTGAGGCGGAGGTCACCGCGTGTCGCCCATCGAGCGATCTCCGCGCGCGAGGGCGCGGTGCCGCAGGAATCCCAGCCCGCCCGAGGCCACCTTCCGCGCGCCGCCGCCGGCCCGCGCCACGGAGCGCGCGATGCCCGGCCGCTCCGCCGCGACGCGCTGGTACAGCCGCTCGTGCTCGGCGACCATCCGCTCGACGGTGATTTCCTCCTCGACGAACCGCCGGCCGGCCTCGCCGAACGCCCGCGCGCGGGCGGGATCCGAGAGGATCTGGACGATCGCGTGCGCGAGCGCCGCCGGCGCCGCGACAGGGACGACGAGGCCGCGCTCACCGTGCCGCACGAGCTCTGCGTTCCCGCCCGCGTCGGTGACCACCATCGGCAGGCACGCCGCCATCGACTCGATCACCGCGTTCGAGAGCCCCTCCAGCGCAGACGACAGCACGCCGACGGACGCGCGGGCGAGCACCGCAGGGACGTCCGGGCGGCGACCGAGGAAGAACGCGTGGCCTTCGAGCCCGAGCCGCGTCGCGAGCGCCACGAGCCGGTCCATCCGCTCGCCCTCGCCGACCAGGAAGGCGGCGAGATCCGGGCGCTCGCGCCGCGCGATCGCGATGGCCTCGAGGAAGTCCTCTTGCCGCTTCACCTCGTGGCGCATGTTCGCGACGATCACGGCGATCGGGCGGCCGGGCAGATCCGGCAGCGGCGACGAGAGAGGCGCCTCGAGCGCCGCGTCGAAGGCCGCGAGGTCGATGCCGTTGCGGACGAGCGTCACCCGCTCGGGCGGAACCCGCTCATCGCCGATGACGAGATCGAAGATGGCGCCGCAGTTCGCGACGACCGCGTCAGCCGCGTGCGTCAGGCCCGCGAGCACCGCCCGCTGGGCCGCGGTCTGCAGGTGCCCGAGATCGAGCCTCCCCACGACGACGCCGGCTCCCGCGAGACGCGCCGCGGGGACCGCGACGAACGACGAGTAGAAGTCGTGCGCGTGGACCACCTGCACCCGGTCGCGCCGGAAGGCGCGAGCGAGCTCGCCGACCGCCTTCAGCGCTCCGCGGCTCACGAGCGAGCCTCCGAGCGGGTGCCCCTCCGGCTCTAGGCCGAGGGCCCGGACCCGCGGGAGGAGCGGCCCGCGGAGCTCCAGGGCATGAACGGAGAGTCGATGTCTCCGCATGAGCCCTCGGAGAATCTCGAGCAGCTGCACCTCTCCGCCGCCGATGTCGAACGAATTGATGATCTCCGCTATGCGCAAACGGTTCCCCCCTACCGGACGAATACTCCGCACGACTTTCGTGAGGCGCCCTTCCCGAAGATGGTCCTTCCTTTTGCGGCGTCAGCAGCCGAGCGTTCATGTCGGCAGAGACCATGCGTCGAGGAGACGTCTACGCATCGCCGGAAGGGGCGCGGGTGGACGCGGCCGGTGTCGTGAAGCCGACGCCCCGACCGGTGCGCGTCGCGATGCTGACGAGCCTCTACCCACCCTCCGTCGGAGGGATCCAGAGCCACACCTTCTCGCTCTCTCACGCGCTCGCCGCGAAGGGCGCCGAGGTGCACGTCGTGACGCGGCGCGCGACCGGTCTTCCGACCCACGCCGTCGAGGGGAATCTCCACGTGCACCGGGTCGGGGCCCCGCCGGGCAGCCCCGGGCCGCTCGCGACCGTCGCGTATGTCGCCGGCGCGGCGCGCCTCGTCGCGTGCCTGCGTCCGCGTGCCCACGTGATCCACGCCCACCAGCTCCTGTCGCCGTCGTCCGCGGCGCTCCTGCTCTCGGCGTTCACCCGGACGCCGATCTTGCTGAACCCCCACGCCTGCGGAGCGATCGGCGACGTGGGCGTCCTCTCGTCGACCCTGCTCGGACGGCTGCGGCTCCGCGCCACGGTGCTCCGCGCAGACGCCTTCGTCGCCATCAGCGGCCCGATCGGCGCCGAGCTCCGCGAGGCGGGCGTCCCGGCGGGCCGAATCCTGGTCGTCCCGAACGGCGTCGACGTTGAGCGCTTCCGTCCCGCCACCACGGACGAGCGCGCTGCCCTGCGCCGCTCGCTCGGGCTCCCGGAAGGGCCGCTCGTCGTGTATACCGGCCGCCTTTCTCCTGAGAAGGGCGTGGACGTGCTGGTCGCGGCGTGGCCGCGCGTCCTCGCACGGATCCCGTCGGCGCGGCTCTGGGTGCTGGGCGACGGCGCGGAGCGAGCTCGGCTGGCGGAGGCCGCCCGCCGGGCCGGCGTCGCGGATGCGATCGCCCTCCCCGGGCCCATCGCCGAGGTCTCGCCGTTCGTGCGCGCCGCCGATGCTGCGGTGCTGCCGTCGCGCACCGAGGGGCTGCCGATCGCGCTGCTCGAGGCGATGGCCTGCGCCGTGCCGGTGGTGGCGACCGCGGTGGGAGGGTCCGCGGAGGTGCTGCGCGACGGAGTGACTGGGCGCCTCGTGCCTCCGGAGCGCCCCGACGCGCTCGCGGACGCGCTCGTCGAGGCGCTCAGCGATCCGGACGCGGCGGTGCGCGCGCGCGCCGCGCGCGAGGAGGTCGTCGCCCGCTACGGGCTGGACCAAGTCGCAGACGTCTTCCTCGAGATCTACTCGCGGCTCCGCCGGGACGGTCCGGCGGCCGGCGGGGGAGCAGAGAGCCCATGTCCGACACCGAGCCGAACCGGCGTCAGCCGCGCCGCGGGCGCGTCGCGTACCTGATGTCCTGGTTCCCGGCGCCGACCGAGACGTTCATCCTCCACGAGCTGCTCGAGCTGCGGCGGCAGGGGCTCGAGATCGACGTCTACCCGCTCCTCGGCGCCGCACCGGGGCCTCGCCACCCCGGCGCCGACGAGATGATCGTGCGGACGCGCTATCACCGCGGCCTCTCTCGCGAGGTCCTCGAGGCGCAGCTCCACTGGCTCAGGACGAGGCCGCGGGCGTACCTGCGCGCGTGGGGCCGCGCCCTCCGCGGCAACCTCGGCTCGCCGGGATTCCTCGCGCGCGCGCTCGTCGTCGTGCCCCGCGCGGCGTTCATCGCGCGGCAGGTCGAGGAGCGCGGCCACCGGCACGTGCACGCCCACTGGGCGACGCACCCGGCCCTCGCGGCCCTCGTCGTGAAGGAGCTCACGGGGACCGGCTACAGCTTCACCGCCCACGCCCACGACCTGTACGTCGACCGCACGATGCTGGACGAGAAGATCCGGGAGGCGCGCTTCGTCGTCACCATCTCCGAGTACAACCGCGCCCTCCTGCGCGATCTCTACGGCGAGGCCGCGGCGAAGAAGACGTCGATCATCCGCTGCGGCGTCGATCCGGCGCGCTTCCAGCCGCGCCCGCAGCCCGCACGGAAGGGCCCCGCGATCATCGCCTGCGTCGCCGGGCTGCGCGACTACAAGGGTCACCGCTACCTCGTGGACGCGTGTGCGACGCTGCGCGAACGGGGCGTATCGTTCCGCTGCCTCCTCGTCGGGGACGGCCCGGAGCGCGCAGCGCTCGTGAAGCAGGTCGCGGCGCTCGCGCTCGGCGAGGTCGAGCTCCTCGGCGCGCAGCCTCAGGACGAGGTGCGCAAGCTCCTCGCCACCGCCGACGTGGTCGTGCACCCGAGCGTGGTCACGCGGACCGGAATGATGGACGGAATCCCGGTCGCACTCATGGAGGCGATGGCGATGGCGTGCCCGGTCGTCTCGACGCGCGTGTCCGGGATCCCGGAGCTGGTGCACGACGGGAAGACCGGCCTCGTCGTGGAGCAGCGCGACGCCGCCGCGCTCGCGGACGCGATCCAGCGGCTCATCGAGGATCCCGCGCTCGCGCGCCGACTCGGGATGGCCGGCCGCCGCGTGGTGCTGCGCGAGTTCACGCTCGAGCGAAACGGCGCGCGGCTGATCGAGCGGTTCGCGCCCTTCATCGGACGCGGCAAGAGCGACGGGCCGTCAGGACTCCTGACGGCCCGTTTCACCTCGAGTGAGGCCGACGGTCACCAGCCCGGCTTCACGTTGTAGCCCCAGCCGCGGACGTTCCAGCGCTCGCTCGTGATGTACGGGACGAACCCCTGCGCCGTGATCGCGTCGTACAGCTCGCGCGCCCGCTGGCTGAACGGGTCGGCGTACTCCGCGGCGAGCACCGGGATCCCGCGCTCGCGCAGCTTCTTGACCGCCGCGAACTGCGGCCCCCAGTACCACGGCTCGTCCCACGGCCGGAGGTAGCAGTCGGGAGAGCTCGACACGGTGAAGAGGCCCTCCGTCTCGACGCCGTGGACGAACTGCGGGTACGCGAGGGCGAACTCGAACCCCTGGTTGAAGATGAACTTCATGTCCGGGTGCTGCTGGAGGATCCGCTGCATCACCGACGCGATCGCGTCGTTCACGTCGGCGCGCGTCTTGCCGGGCGGCACGTCGGGCGTCGCC
>DATIDF010000138.1:0-9555 GCA_035456445.1 Anaeromyxobacter sp. | reverse complement strand
CTCCGAGGCGATCGAGCGGTCGAACGGGAACGCCGGCGGGGGGGTGGTCGTCGCAGGGTGGGAGCAGACGTACCTGCGCGGCGTGGGCCTCCTCCGCGACGTGCCGGACATCGAGCGGATAGTGCTCGGCGCGTTCGACGGCTCGCCGGTGTACCTGCGCGACGTCGCGGACGTCGTGATCGGAGCCGAGCCGCGCCAGGGCGCCGTCACCCGCGACGGGAACGGCGAGGCCGTGGCCGGCATGGTCATCATGCTGAAGGGTGCGAACGCGAAGGATGTGGTTGCGGGCGTCAAGGACGCGATCGACGGCGCCCAGGCGACGCTGCCGAAGGGCGCCCGGATCAACGTCTTCTACGACCGCACCTCGCTCATCGAGGCCTGCATCAAGACCGTCGTGGACGCGCTGCTGGAGGGCGGGATCTTCGTCATCCTGGTCCTGTTCCTGTTCGTGGCCGAGCTCCGCACGGCCGTGGTGGTCCTCTTCTCGCTGCCGTTCACGTTCCTCGTCTCCTTCATCGTCATGGGCTGGGCGGGGCTGACCTCGAACCTCATGTCCCTCGGCGGCCTCGCGTTCTTGGTCGGGATGGTCGTGGACGCCTCGATCGTCGTGGTCGAGAACGTGCGGCGACACCTCGCCGAGGATCCCAGGCGGAGCCGGCACGACGTCATCGCGATGGCGGTGCGGGAGGTCGCCCGACCCGTCGCCTTCTCGGTCCTGGTGATCGCGGTGATCCTCGTGCCGCTCTACGCGCTGCAGGGGATCGAGGGGAAGATGTTCGCCCCGCTCGCGACGACGATGCTCATCGCGCTCCTCGTGTCGCTCGCCGTCGCCCTCACGGTCGTCCCGGTACTCTCCTCGACGCTCCTGAAGCAGGAGCCCGAGAAGGAGTTCCGGCTCGTGCGGCGCTTCCACGAGGGTTACCTGCGGCTCCTCCGCCGTGCCGTGGCGCGGCCGCGAAGGACGATGGCCATCAGCGCGGCGGTCCTGGTGGCGTCGGCTGCGCTCGTCCCCCTCATCGGGACCGAGTTCATGCCTCCGCTCGACGAGGGGTCGATCGCGATCAACGTCGTCCGGCTGCCGAACGCGTCGCTCGCAGGCTCGGTGAACGTCGCGAGCTACATGGAGAAGCGGCTCCGGGAGTTCCCCGAGGTGGAGACGGTCGTGTCGAAGACCGGTCGCGCCGAGATCTCCGAGGATCCGATGGGGCCGGAGCAGACGGACGTGTTCGTCATGCTCGAGCCGCGCCGCGCCTGGAAGAGCGGGCGCGACAAGACGGAGCTCGTCGAGGCGATGCGGAAGGAGCTCTCCGACGTTCCCGGCCTCCGGCTGTCGTTCTCGCAGCCGATCGCGCTGCGCGTGAACGAGCTCATCTCGGGCGTGAAGAGCGACCTGGCGGTGAAGGTCTTCGGCCCCGACCTTCAGGTCCTGAAGGGCTTCGCCGACCGGATCGGCGCCGCGGTGGGCGGCGTCCGCGGCGCGGGCGACGTGAAGGTCGAGCAGGTCTCGGGCATGCCGCAGTACGACCTCGACATCGATCGCGAGGCGGCCGCCAGGTACGGCATCCGGGTCGGCGACGTGAACGACACGATCGAGACCGCGATCGGCGGGCGGCAGGCGAGCACGCTCATCGAGGGCCAGCGCCGGTTCGCGGTCACGGTCCGGTTCCCCGAGGAGCGCCGCAGGGACATCGACGAGATCGAGCGGCTGCTCGTCCCCGGCCCGGAGGGCGAGCGGGTCCCGCTCGCGCAGCTCGCGAAGGTGAACCTCGTCGAGGCGCCTGCCCAGGTGAGCCGCGAGAACGGCATGCGCCGCGTCGTCGTCGAGGCGAACGTCCGAGGGCGCGACCTCGGTGGCTTCGTGGAGGACGTGCGCGCGAGCATCCAGGGAATCGAGCAGGAACTTCCCCCAGGTTATTTCCTGCGGCTCGGCGGCCAGTTCGAGAACCAGGAGCGCGCGATGAGGCGCCTCGCCGTCGTGGTCCCGGTGGCGCTCGCGCTCGTGTTCCTGCTCCTCTACCTCGCGCTCGGGTCGGTGCCGTACGCCGTGCTCGTCCTCCTGAACCTCCCGTTCGCCCTCGTCGGCGGTGTCGTCGCCGTCGTGATCTTCGGGATGCCGCTGTCCGTCTCCGCGGCAGTCGCATTCATCGTGCTGCTCGGCGTGGCGGTCCAGAACGGCGTCGTGCTCGTCGCGTTCTTCAAGCAGCTCCGCGAGCGCGGGCTCTCCGTCGCCGACACCGTGGAGCAGGGCTGCAACCTGCGGTTCCGGCCGCTCCTCATGACGGCGCTCACGAGCTTCATCGGCCACCTGCCGATGCTCTACGCCACGGGATCCGGGGCAGACATCCAGAAGCCGCTCGCAGTCGTCGTCATGGGCGGGCTCGTCACGTCCACCCTGCTCACGTTGCTCGTGCTGCCGACGCTCTACGCGCTGTTCGCGGGGCGGCGCCCCGCCGTGCGGAACCCCGAGGGCGAGCCGATCTCGGGGTGAGGACGGCGTGCTGCGACGGCGACGGCGCCCTCACGTCCGCGTGAACGTCGCGATCTCTCCTCGCGCGGCGAGCTCCTGCGGAAGCAGCGCCGCGAGCAGCGCCTCGTGCACGGGCACCGGGACTCCGGCGGCGCGGGCGAGGCGCACGACCGCGCCGGGCTGATCCGCGAGCTCGGACGGGCGGCCCGCTCCGATGTCACGCTGCATGGAGATCGTCCCGTCGGCCTTGACCGCGTCCACGCGCGAGAGCGCCCGGGCGGCGGCGTCAGGAGGTAGCGCGACGCCGCGGGCCCGCGCGAGCGCGGCGATCTCCTCCTGCGCGCTGGAGAGGAGCACGCGCGTCTCGGGGACCGAGCGGACGACGCCCACCGGCGCGCGGGACACCGCGCCGATCGCGCCGAGCGGCTCCACGAACAGGAACTTCTCCCAGACGGCGGACTCGATGTCGGGCGTGACCGCCGCCTCCGCGCCAGCCGCCCGCAGCGCCGCGGCGATCGCCTCGAGTCGAGGCGACGGCCGGGAGGCGAGGGGCCCGCGCTCGCCGAGGATCAGCCGCGGGGTCGGTCCGACGTGCTGCACCCGCCCCGCGCCCGCGATCCAGGCGAGGACGGTGATCGTGCCGCCGGCGACGCGCTCGGGCCCGAGCACCGCGGCGAGCCGGTCCGCCGCCTCGACCCCGTTTTGCAGCGGGATCGCGACCCCGCCGCCCGCGACCAGCGGGGCGAGCGACGGCGCGACCTCGGCGACCTGCCACGACTTGACCGCCACGAGCACCGCGTCCGCCGGCGCGAGCGCGCCCGGGGCCTGGTCCGCCCCGACGCGCACCGTGAACGTCCCGAGCGAAGAGTCGACCGCGAGCCCGTCGCGCTGGATCGCCTCGAGGTGCGCGCCGCGCGCGACCACGCCGATGTCGACGCCCGAGCGGGCGAGGAGCCCCCCGAGCAGCCCGCCGACCCCGCCCGCTCCGATGACCACGATTCGCATGCGACGTGCTTACCAGGCCCAGCTCGACTCGGCACGGTCGGCGTCCGCGGCGGCGGCGCGGCAACGCGCCGTCCCGCCCATGCGGGTCCCTCGTCGCGGCCGACGTGCCCGGGGGCTCGCCGAGACGGGCTCCCGACGCCGTGGCACGCGCCGGCTTCGATAGCGCCGCAATCCGGCGGGCGGCGCCCCGGCGCGCGGAGATCCCGGGCCCATCCGGCGTCCGCGCGTCAGGCGTCGTCCGGCTCCGCGCTCCCGCCCTCCGCGTGGCTCGCGAGCAGTGAGTAGAGGCGACGCCGCGTCACGCCCAGCATCCGCGCGGCGTGGGTCTTGTTCCCGCCGGCTCGCTCGAGCGCCGCGTGGAGGAGCTCGCGCTCGAACGCGTCGAGGCTGAAGCCCTCCACGAGGACGTCCGCCGCCCGGCGTCCGCGCTGGGCGGCGCCGGTCGCCACGTGCTCGGGCCGGAGCTCGTCCTCGCCGGCGAGGATCAGGGCCCGCTCGAGGACGTTCTCGAGCTCGCGGACGTTCCCCGGCCAGCGGTGCTCGAGGAGCCGCTCGCGCGCTGCCGGACCGAGCTTCGTCGGAGGCAGGCCACGCGCGGCGAGGAAGCGCTCCGCGAGCGGGAGCACGTCCTCGCGGCGGTCGCGGAGCGGCGGCATCGGGATCGCGAAGACGTTCAGGCGGTAGAAGAGGTCCTCGCGAAAGGCGCCGTCCGCGACCGCGGCCGCGAGGTCGCGGTTCGTCGCGGAGACGACGCGCACGTCCACCGATCGCTCCTCGGTCGCGCCGAGCGGGACGAAGCGCCGGTCCTGCAGGAAGCGCAGGAGCTTCACCTGCGTCGCGGGCGTGATCTCTCCGATCTCGTCGAGGAACAGCGTGCCGCGATCGGCGGCGGCGAGATGGCCCGCCTTGCGCTGGGTCGCTCCGGTGAACGCGCCCTTCTCGTGCCCGAAGAGCTCGCCCTCGAGGAGGGTCTCGGGCAACGCCGCGCAGTGCACCTCCACGAGCGGCCCCGCCGCCCGGCGTCCCTGGAAGTGGATGAACCGCGCGAGCTGCGACTTGCCGGTCCCGCTCTCGCCGAGGAGGAGCACGGTCGCGTCGGTGGCTGCCACCTGGCGAGCGGCCGCGAGCGCGGCTCGCATGGCTGGGCTCTCGGCGACGAGGTCGGGGGTGAGCCGCGCGACCAGCCGCGCCTCGCGGGCCTCGGCCGTGCGCTGCGCCGCGAGGCGGCGGACGCGGAGCCTCAGCTCATCCATCGAGAACGGCTTCGTCACGTAGTCGACCGCGCCGGCCTTCATCGCCTCGACGGCGGACTCGGCGGACGCGTAGGCCGTCATCACCACCACCTCGGGCGGCTCGGGGAGGGCGCGGGCGGCGCGGAGCACGCCGAACCCGTCCACGTCGGGCATGCGCAGGTCGGTCACGACGACGTCGAAGCGCGAGGCCGCGAGCCGGACGAGCGCATCGCGGCCGCCGGTCGCGCGCTCGAGATCGTGCCCGTCGAGCTCCAGCATCTCGGCGACGAACTTCCCGAGCTTCGGCTCGTCGTCCACGACCAGGATGCGCGCCATGGTGGACTCCTATCAGGGTGCCCGCGGTAGCCGCACCTCGAACGCGGCGCCCGGCCCCGGCCGCGCGACGAGCCGCAGCTCGCCGCCGTGCCGCTCCACGATCCTGCGGGCGATGGCGAGCCCCAGGCCCGCGCCGTCCTTCCGTCCCGTCGCGAATGGCTCGAAGAGGCGTTCGCGCAGGGCCGGATCGATCCCGCGCCCGTCGTCCCGTACCTCGAGGAGCACCGCGCCGTTCTCCTCGACGCCCCGGATGTCGACCCGCCCCGCGCCCGCCTCGGCCGCGTTCTGCAGGAGGTTCGAGAGCACCTGCCGCAGCCGCGCGGGATCGACGCGGACGGAGAGCGCCGGGACCTCGAGCCGGACGTCCACGCGCGGGTGGGAGCGGGCGAGCGCCCGGGCGGCATCCTCCGCGATGATGGCGGCGTCCACGTCCACCGGAGCGATCGACGGCTCGCGCGCGAGATCGAGGAAGTCGTCGGTGAGCCGCCGGAGCCGCTCGACCTCGCCGAGCACGTCCTCGAGCGCCTCGCGATCCCGCGCCGCGAGCACGCCGCTGCTGCGCTCGCGGAGGAGCTCCACCGCGCCTCGGATGACGCCGAGCGGGTTGCGGATCTCGTGGGCCACCATGGCGCCCATGCGCGCGAGCGCATCCCCCCGGGCCGCGCGCTCCGCGCCCGCCCGTCGCTGCGCCTCCGTGCGCGCCCAGTGGACGCCGAGCGCGGCGAGGCTCGCCGCGCCGAGCACGGAGACGAGCACGGCCACGAGGAGCGCGCGACGGACCCCGGCCCGCGCCGCGGCGAACGACTCGCCCGCCTCGAGCGCCAGCACCCCGCGCGGCACCCCGCCCGCGCCGGCAATCGGGAAGTACCCGCTCGCAACCGGCAGGTCTCCCACCGCGTAGCCGAACGCGACCGTCGCCTCGCCGCGGAGCGCGCGCGCGACCCGCTCCGCGTCCACGCGCAGGAGGTCCGCGCGCGCTCCCGCAGGGCCCGTCGCGTCGGCGAGCACGAGGAGCTCGGGCGAGAGCACGTAGACGCCCTCGAGCGCGTTCGCCGCCATGATCGCGCGCAGCCGCTCCGGCGTGGGCGGGACGTCGGCGAGCAGCTCCGCGGCGACGGTCCCGGCGCCGCGAAGGCGCTCCTCGAGGACGCGGTCCAGGGCGCCGGTCGCCGAGCGATGGAGCGAGAGCGTCGCGGTGAGGGCGACGGCGAGGCCGACGGCTGCGGCGACGAGCGGGATTCGCGCGAGCGACACTACAGCCCCAGCGTGTAGCCGATCGCCACGGAGGGCGCGAGCTTGTCGTACGCCAGCGCGTCCACGTTCGAGCGTGCGTTCCGGCCGATGATGCCGGCGCGCGCGGTCCAGCGGTCGGCCAGGTCCACCTCCACGAAGGCCGCGCCGTCGAGGTACGTGTCGCGACGGCGCGCGCCGAGCGCCTCGTCGAAGACGTCGTACGCGCGGAGCGTGAGCCCGAGGTCCACGCCGAGCCGGGCCCGCCCCAGGAGAATCCGAACCTCCGCCCGCGGCCCGTGCTCCCAGTAGGACAGCACGCTCTCCCGCGCGTCGTCGCGCCCGCCGGCGTACGCGAGCCCGAGCCGGAGGCGCGGGGTCGCGTCGAGCGTGGCCCGCGCCTCCGCCCGATGCAGCACCCCCGAGAACGGCGACCACCCGCCGGCGAACGACTCGAACCGCACGGCATAGCTCCCGGCCGCGACCGCGCGGCCGCGGCGGAGCCAGCCCGACGCGAGCAGGCGGTGCGCGCCGAGGTAGTCGTCGCCGCCGAGGGTGCGGTGAGCGTACTCGTACTCGGCCGCCGCGCCGTGCCTCCCGGCCCTGAGCTGCCACCCGGCCGCCGCCTCGATGCCGGTCAGGTCGTACACGTCGAGGGTCGCGAGATTGTGAAGGAGCCCGGCCGCGCGGAGGTACGGTCCGCGCGCGCCGCGCGGCCGCCACAGGGCGGACGCCGCGAGCGCCGCCGTCCCATCCGACCGGGCGGCGACGCCGTCCGGACCGCCCGGACCGAGGTTCACGTTCGAGTCCCAGCCGGACTCGGCCACCAGCGAGAGGACCACGCGGCCGTCGCGCCGTGCGAGGCGGGCGAGATCGAGCGCTGGGCTCGCGAGTGCGGGGTTCGTGGCGGCGCCCTCGAGCAGCGACGACGCGCGCGCGCCGTCGCCTTCGCGCAGGGCGAGGAGGCCGAGGTAGAAGCGCGCCTCCTCGCGGTGCGCGGGATCTCGCTCGGCCGCGCGCAGGAGCCGTTCCGCCGCCTCGTCGTCGCCGAGCTCGTAGCGCGCGATGCCGCCGAGGAGCGCCGCCGAGGCGTTCCCGTCCGCGGCGAACGCGGCCTCGAACGCGCGCGCGGCGCCGGGGAGGTCCTCCGCGTCCATGCGCCGGAGCCCGTCCTGGAATGGATCAGGGCCGTGCGCGGCGCAGAGCCGCTGCAGCGCGGAGCGGGAGGCCTCGTCCGAGGGATCGCGCGCGAGCGCGTCTCGGTACGCCGCCGCGGCGGTGTCGCGTGATCCCGCGGCGAGCTCGGCGTCCGCCACCTCGCGGTACGCCTGCGCGGTGACGGGATCGGGCGGGACCGGCTGGACCGGAGCGCAGGGGTCCACCGCGGCGAGGGCGAGCGCGAGGAGGGGCGCGATCACGGTCCTCCTCCATTCCGCGGGGCAGCGGCGGTGTCCACGCCAGCGGCGCGCGTCGCTCCGACCCGCCGAGCCGCGAGGGCGTCCGCCTCGCGGCAGTAGGCGGCGGCGAGCGCCGTCCGGCCTTCCGCGCGGCGGGCCTCGCAGCGCGCGCGATACCAGGCGAGGCTCGTCTCGGACGGAGGCGCCGACAGCGCGCGGGCGATCTCCTCGCGGACCCCCCGCGCCTGCTCGGCGATACGCGGCCCCGACCGGTCTCCCACATCCGCGAGCAGGCGGTCCGCGCACGTGTAGAGCCGGGCGCCGTAGCACGCCAGCGCGTGGTAGTAGTCGTGGAGCGGGTGACCGCCGGGAACCGCGGTCTCGAACGTCTCGACCGCTTCGTCCCAGCGCTCGAGCTTCACGAGCGCCGCGCCCGCGTAGGCGGCGGCCTCGCGCTCTCCGAGCCGCTCCGCGACGCGGAACTCCACGAGCGCCTCGGCGTAGCGCGCCGCGCGAAAGTGCGCCGCGCCGGCGAGCAGGTGCGCCTCGGCGCCACCGTCCGGCGCGCCGAGCGCGAGCGCGAGGGCGAGCGCGAGGGCATGCAAGGCGACGCCTCCGCTCATCGCCCGCCCATGTGAGGGCCACCGTCCGTGCCACCGTCCGTGTGCCCGCCGTCCATGCCGCCGTGCATCTCGCGCGTCCGCACCGTCCCCGCGGCCTCGTGGCAGTCGCCCGCGGAGTCCCCGTCCTGCATCCCGCCGCTGCGCGGGCCGTCGGCGGTGCCGTGGCCCCGATCCATGTGACGCGCGCGTTGTTGCTCGCCGTGACGGACCGCCCGCTCGTGCGCCTCGCGCTCCGCCTCGGCGCGGCGGGCGTGCTCGGCTCGGGGCTCCATCATCGTCGCGCCGTCCGGCAGGGATGGCGGGCGCGCCGGCAGCGTCGCGCGCTCGAGCAGGGCCGCGCGCACCGCCTCATGGGCCGTCCGCAGCGCGTCGTCCTCGGCGGAGGCGGCGGCCGGCAGCGCGAGGGTGAACGCGAGGGCGAAGGCGGAAGGCGAGAAACGCATGGCTCCATTCTCCTGGGAGCCGCGGATGGCGGCAAAGGGGCGGATTAGCATCGCGCGTGCCGCCCGAAAAACCCCGCTGCCGTGCGCCTCGTCGGCGGGTGGCGTCCCGCTGCGTACGGGCGACCGTACCGGATGGTACGGCGGCGGCGGCTCCGGAGAGACCCCCGCATCCGCGCCCGACGCGGGAAACAGGCGGTTTCAGCGCTTCGCCGCGAATGGCACGAGGACTGCGATGCGAGGAGGTATGGCGCGACCCGAGCGCGCCGAGGCGCGGAGCCGGAGGCGAGCGTCGCTTCGCGCCGTCACTCGCTCGCAGGAGAACAGCTTTGAAGACGAACAGGTTCGTGTGGGTGATCGCTGCGGTGCTGGCGGCCGCGTGCGGCGGCACCGAGGGAGGCGGCGGCGACGCGCAGGTCCAGGCGTACGAGGCCGCCCGCGCCGAGGTAGCCGCGGCTGTCGGGGCCTACCAGGCGGAGGCGGGCACGGCGCAGACGGACGAGGAGTGCCGCGCGGCGGAGGCGCGCTATGGAGCCGCGGCAGGTCCCGCGCTCGAGCGGATGCGCGAGATGAGCGGCGCGCGCGCGGGCGACGGGCAGCAGATGCAGATGCGGATGATGGGAGCCGGCGATCTCGCCTGCGGCGCGGATGCGATGGCCGCCGAGCTCGCCCGGCACCAGGGGGTCGCGTGCGCCGGCGACGCGCTGCAGGACCGCGCCGAGGCGCAGCACCACGCCGGCCAGATGGGCGGCTGGCTCGAGCAGCCGCGGCAGCGCGGCCGCGCGATGGAGGGGGACGGGACGGAGCCGGGCGCGTGCCAGCTGA
>DATIDF010000137.1:0-3850 GCA_035456445.1 Anaeromyxobacter sp. | reverse complement strand
TGTGGGTTCGCGCTCCACGCCCCGACGCGATGGGTCTTGTCACGGGGTGCAGTACGCGGAACGCCTGCGGGGCGTTACAGGCGCCAACCGGGTACCCGCATAGGTGGCCGCGTAACCGCGGGCCGTACTTCGAGCAGCACGATCTCGGAATGCGTCGCGAGGTCGAAGCTGGCCTCATCGAGCGGCGCGCGGAGGCGAAGCTCCCAGTGGGGCGCCAAGAGCGCGGCGAGCTCGCGGCTTTCCCGACGAAGGGGAGGGAGTGCTCGAAGCTCCAGTACGTCGTCGGCGTTCGAGATTGAAGCGCCGATCGAGACCTGCCGCTGCTCGCGGAGGCGCGCGCGCTCCGGGCGCGCCTTGCGAAGGCGACTCCGGCGAAGGCGCGCTGACCCGGTTCAGGCCGGGATCGCGAGCCGCACCCGCTCCACGAGCGGCGGCACGATCCGGAGCGCGGCGTCGACGTCCTCGACGGTCGTCGTCCATCCGAGCGAGAAGCGGATCGTGCTCCGCGCCTCCGCCTCGGAGAGACCGAGCGCGAGCAGCACGCCCGAGGGCTTCGTCGAGCCGGAGTGGCAGGCGGATCCCGCGCTCGCGCAGAGCCCGTCGACGTCCATCGCCATGAGGAGCGCCTCGGCGTCGCAACCCTCGAAGGTAACGGAGGCGGTCCCGGGCAGGCGCGGCGCGCCAGCGCCGTTCACGCGCGCGCCGGGCACCGTGGCGAGGAGCCCGGCCTCGAGCCGATCGCGGAGCGCAGCGACCCGCGACGCCTCCTCCTCGCGCCGCGCGCACGCAGCCTCGATGGCCGCGCCCAGCCCCGCGACGCCGGGCAGGTTCTCGGTGCCGGGTCGCCGGCCGCGCTCCTGCTCGCCGCCGGCGAGCGGCGCGAGCGCGAGGCCCGGAGTCACCCACAGCGCCCCGGCGCCCCGCGGACCGCCGAACTTCTGGCCGGTGAGCGCGACGAGGTCGGCCCCGAGCGTCCGCACGTCGAGCGGGATCTTCCCCACCGCCTGGACGGCGTCGCAGAAGAACAGCGCACCAGCCTCGCGCGCGGCTGCGGCGAGCTCCGGGACGGGCAGGAGTACGCCCGTCTCGTTGTTCGCGCGCATCGCGCAGGCGAGCGCGACGTCGGGCCCGAGCGCCTCACGGAAGCGCTGGGGCTCGACGAGCCCGCGGCGATCGACGGGGACGACCGTGAGCGGCGTGCCGCTCCGCTCGAGCGCGCGCGCGAGCGACAGCACGCAGGGATGCTCGACCGCCGTCACGACGAGGCGGCGCCGTCCGGGAGGCGCCCCCGCGAGCACGCCGCGGAGCGCGATCGCGGCGGACTCCGTCGCGCCGCTCGTGAAGACGACGTCCGCGTGCGCGGCGCCGATCGCGGCCGCCACCTGCGCGCGGGCCCGGTCGAGGACCTCGCGCGCCGCGCGGCCGGCCGCGTGGACGGAGCTCGGGTTCCCGAACACCTCCAGCGCCGCGCGCACCGCCGCGATCGCCTCGGGGCGCATGGGCGTGATGGCGTTGTGGTCGAGGTAGATCATGGATGCCACGATCGGAGCGATCCCGTGAACGCGCCCGCGCCCGCGCCCGAGGCGAAACCGGGCTCGGGCTCGGGCTCGGACCCGACTCGATCAGACCAGGTTCCGGACCTTCCGGGCGCTCACGCCGAACGCATCGAGGAAGCTCTTCACGACCTCCTCGCGGAGCCGCTTCCGCGCGGCGCCGGAGAGCCCCTTCATCGGCAGCCGCGCGCCCGCCATCGTGCCGTGCCCGCCCGCCGAGCCGCCCTTCGCCTCGATCACCTCGCGGATGAGGCGGCCCGCGTTCATGCGCCGATCGCCCGTGCGAACGGAGAAGTAGAGCTGGTCCTCGTACTCGGCGAAGGCGAGCGACCAGCGCATGCCCTCGAGGTACATGAAGCGCTCGGCGATCTCGGCGACCATGTCGGGCGTGTAGATCTCGCCCAGGTCGCAGATGACGACCTCGTCCTCGTAGACGTGGGCCTTCTCGATCGCCACGTGATACAGGCGGAAGTAGTCCTCGGGCAGCTTCGGGTGCTCGATCTGCCCGAGCGCGTCCTTGTCCACCATCGGGAAGAGCCAGAGGTAGGCGTCGACGTCCACCTGGGTGGTCTGGCGCCCGAGATCGCGGGTGTCCGCCTTGATGCCGTAGAAGAGCGCGGTCGCGATGTGCTCCGGCATCTCGAGCCCGGTCGCGCGGAAGTACTCGGCGAGCACGGTCGAGGTCGCGCCGAGGGGGCCGCCCACGTCGGCGATCGGCGCGAGGTGAGAGTCGGGCCGCTCCGGGTGGTGGTCGATGACGACATCCGGGAAGTGGCGCGCGGGGAGGGAGTGGTTCCCCTGCTCCGGCTGGGTGTCGACCATGGCGATGAGGTCGTACTCGTCGAAGACGACGCGCGAGATCGGCACGACCGGGAGCTTCAGGACGCGCACGAGGGCGCGGTTCTCCGCCCGGCCGACGATGCCGCCGTACGCGACGATCGCCTCGACCCCGGCGAGCTTGTCGAGGAGGTGCGCGAGCGCGACGCCCGCGGCGATGGAGTCCGGGTCCGGGTTGTCGTGCGTGAGGATGAGCGCGCGCTTGTGCGAGCGGGCGTAGTCGACCAGGCGGTCGACCTTCGCCTTGGTGTCCGCGATGTGGCGCGGGTACAGCGTCATCCGCGCGGCGCGCACGGGGACCGTGCGTGCTCGAGACGGCTCTTCGTTCTGGTGGCGCATGGGGTGGGGTGACTTCATTGGCGACATACGAGGCTGCGGAGCACCTCGATGTTCTCCTTCCAGCGCGACTCGGTCTCCACGAACCCGGGCAGCTCCGCGAACCGGGCGTCGTTCACGAGGAAGCGAAACGGCTCGAGCCCCATCGCTCCCTCTCCGATGTGCTCGTGCCGGTCGACCCGGCACCCGAGTGGCTTCTTCGAGTCGTTCAGGTGGAATGCGCGGACGTGCGCGAGCCCCACGACGGCGTCGAGCTCCGCGATCGTCCGCTCGTAGCCCGCCTCGGTGGTGAGGTCGTACCCGGCCGCGAAGACGTGGCAGGTATCGACGCATACCCCGACCCGCTTGCGGCGCGCGGCCGGGACGGCGTCGCGGATGGCCGCAACCTGCTCGAAGCGCCAGCCGAGGCTGCTCCCCTGGCCGGCGGTGGTCTCGACGAGGAGGCGGGATTTTCCGGGCACCGCGCTGAGCGCCCGCTCGATCGCCTCGGCGACGAGCCGGATCCCCTCCGCCTCTTCGCCGTGGCTGCCGGGGTGGAAGATGAGCGACGGGATCCCGAGCGTCTCGCAGCGGCCGAGCTCGTCGGCCAGACCCTGCCAGCTCTTCGCGCGGATCTCCGCGTCCTGGGCGCAGCAGTTGATGAGGTAGGAGGAGTGGGCGGCGGTGGGGAGCTTCGTCCGGCGCGCCTCACCCTTGAACCGGGAGATCTCGTCGGCCTCGAGTGGCTTCGCCGCCCAGCCACGCGCGTTGCGCGTGAAGATCTGCAGGCAGTCCGCTCCGTCCGCCTCGGCGCGGGAGAAGGCGGTGGAGACCCCGCCTGCGATGGGTTCGTGGGCTCCGAGAAGCATGGGGCGCGCATCTATACAATAGGCGGGCGCAACCCCGCCATGCTCGCCGCGTGCGCCCCGCGAGGGGTGGAAAGCCCAAGAAACGCGCACGCTTGGTCGCCCTGCGGGGCCGCGGCCTGGGGCGCACCTCCCGCGTTCGGACGCCGCCGGCGCCTCGGGAGTGCAACAAAACACCCGATCGAGGCAGGGCCCGATCGGGTGTCCCTTCGACAAGCTCAGGGCGAGCGGCCAGACGATCCCGCGGAACGGGCCGCCTTGCCCCGCCTCTAGCGGACG
>DATIDF010000136.1:0-33562 GCA_035456445.1 Anaeromyxobacter sp. | reverse complement strand
GCTCCGGCGCAGCCTCATCCGGCTGCGCCTGCGCTCGCGCTACCCCACCCCGCTCGCCGGGTCCCGGGGCACCGCGGGCGGCTTCGCCGCGAACGCGGTGGCGCCCCGGCGGGCTCGCTTCGCTCGCCTGGGTCACGAATCACGATCGGTCGCCGCGAACCCTGACCGTCGCCGGCACGCAGCGATCACCCGCCGCCGGTCTCCTTCGAGCGCGCGTGGTGGCGGCGTGCCTTCGCCACGTTGCCGCAGTCCTTCATGGAGCACCACCGGCGCGTCCCGGCCCGGGTGTTGTCGATGAAGAGCCAGCTGCACTCCCCGCTCTCGAAGAGGCCGCACACGCGCACGCGTGCGAGGTCACCGGAGGTGAGGAGCGCGGCCGCGGACTCGACGATGGGCCAGAGCGGCGCGTCGAGCGCCGACGTGGTGTCGTCCCACCCGAGCGCGAACCCCCCGTCGCACCGCGCGAGCCGCCGGTGCGCGAGCGCGGCCGCGAGCGAGGCGGAGAGGAGCGCGACGTCACCGCCCTCCGGCTCGCCGGCGTTCGCGCGCGCGAGGAAGATCCGGTAGAGCGCCTCGCGCAGCGCGATCGCGTCACGAAACGTCGCCTCCGCGTCGCCCGGCCGGCGTCGCGCCTCGGCGAGGAGCCGGCGCGCGAGCGGCTCGTCCACCGCGCCCGCGAGGCGCGCGAAGGCGATGAGGTCGGAGTATCCGCGGAGCCGCTCCCGCGTGGCGACGTCGCGCATCCCGGAGACGGTGTTCACGAAGTCGAGGCACAGGCGGCCGCCCGAGAGCTCGAACGCTGGCGCATGAGAGGGACTCGCGGTCGTCACGTAACCATCATAATGCCACTTGACAGGTTAGGCGTGCGCCGCCACTATCTAACCAGCATGGAGCACCAAGAAGGTTAGATGGAGGATGTCATGGCTCGTCCCGTGAGGCTGTCGTTCGCGGTTCCGTCCCAGGAGGAGACGTGGCGCGCTCGCTGGCGCGTCGTCCGTGATCTGCTCGGCGGCGCGCTCGTGCTGGCGGTCTGGCTCTCCCTGTGGTCCTGGGTGGCGGTCGGGGTGGTGGGGCCTCTCTCGCACGCCACCTCGGCGGCGCGCGCCGAGCTCATCGAGCACACGTGAGCGGACGGGCCGTCAGGCGCGCGCCGCCGCGTGGTTCGCGGGCAGCTTCACGCGGAACGTCGTCCCCTCGCCCGGCGGGCTCTCGACGGCGATCGTCCCGCCGTGCGCCTCGGCGATCCGCCGTGCGAGCGCGAGCCCCATCCCGACGCCGCCGGTGCCGCGAGCGCGGCTCCGATCCGTCCGGAAGAACGGAGTGAACACCCGCGGCAGGTCGGCGGCGTCGATGCCGATGCCGCGGTCGCGCACCTCGAGCTCCACCCCACCCACTCCCGCCTGCGCGGCGAGCGTCACCGGCGCGGGCGGCTCGGAGTACTTCGCCGCGTTGTCGAGGAGGTTCGCGACCAGCCTGCGGAGCAGCGCGGCGTCCCCGTCCACGGGCGGGAGCGTCGCCGGCAGGGCGAGGTCCAGCGCGCGGCCGGGGTTCGCCTCGCGGAACCGCGCCGCCGCCTCCGCGAGCACGACGTCCAGGTCCACCGGCGCCCGCGTGAGCGGCCAGGCCGGGCCGCCTCCGGCGGCGAGATCGAGGCGCGCCGCGGCGAGCACGTCCTCCACGAGCCGATCGAGCTCGTCGAGGTCGGTCACGATCTCTCCGAGGTAGCGCCGCGCCCGCTCGACGTCCCCCTCCGCGGCGAGCTCGAGCGCGACGCGGATACGGGCGAGGGGGGTGCGCAGCTCGTGCGAGACGTTCGCGAGCAGCTCCTGCTCGCCGCGCACGAGCCGCTCGAGCCGGTCGGCCATCTCGTCGAACGCGCGGCCGAGCTCGCCCACCTCGGCGCCGCCCCTGACGCCCGCACGCGCGGAGAGATCGCCCGAGCCGAGGGCACGGGCCGCGGCGGTGAGCCGCTCCACGGGCGCGGCGATCGAGCGGGCGAGCGGGATGGAGCCGAGCGCGAGCGCCGCGAGGACCGCGCCTATGAAGGCGAGGCCGCGCAGGGGATCCGGCTCGTGCGGCCCGCCCGCGACGAGGAGCAGGCCGCCGTCCGGGAGCGGCACCGCCCAGCCGAAGCCGTGGCGGCGCAGGCGCACGGGGCCATCGCGCGGCGGAGGCTCGCCCGCGAGCGCGGGATCGAGCGGCGGCTCGGCGCTGGACGCGCGCACGGCGCCGTCCGGCCCGTACACCGACGCCTCCATCCCGAACGCCTCGCGCCAGCGAGCGAGCTCCGCGCGCAGGCCGTCGGGATCGTGGGAGAGCTCCGCCACCCGCGCGCCGGCGTACGTCGCGGGACCGCGCCCGCGGTCTTGCCACGCGCCGCTGCCGCGCCGCAGCGCGTACCCGACCGCGCCGGTCGCGAGCGCGACGAGCAGCAGGAGGACGAGCCCGTGCAGGTAGACGCGCCAGAACAGCCGCCCGTGGCGCCGCCTGCGCTGGCGCTCGCTCACGCGCGCTCCGCCGCGAGCAGGTAGCCCGCGCCGCGCACCGTCTTGATGAGCCGCGGGCGCTTGGGATCGTCGCCGAGCTTCTGGCGCAGCCGCGACACGTGGACGTCGATGGAGCGATCGAACGCCTCCTCCGCGCTGCCGCCCGCGAGCTCCATGAGCTGCTCGCGCGAGAGGACGCGGCCCGCGCGGCGGGCGAGCGCGTCGAGCAGCGCGAACTCGTAGCCGGTGAGCGCGATGTCGCGCCCATCGAGCGTGACCCGCCGCGCGGCGGGATCCACCACGAGGCCGCCGACGCGCACCACCCCTGCCTCGGGCCCGGCGCGGCCGCGCGCGCGGCGGACGACCGCTCGGATCCGCGCGAGGAGCTCGCGGGGCGAGAACGGCTTCGCGAGGTAGTCGTCCGCGCCGAGCTCGAGCCCGAGCACGCGGTCCGCCTCCTCGCCACGCGCGGTGAGCACGATGATCGGCACGTCGGAGCGGGCGCGCAGCTCGCGGCAGACCTCGAGGCCGTCCTTGCCGGGCAGCATGAGATCCAGCAGCACCGCCTCGTAGCGGCCCGAGAGCGCCTCGTCGAGGCCGCGCCGCCCGTCCGCGGCGTGCACGACCGCGAGGCCGTGGCCCTCGAGGTACTCGCGGGTTAGGTCCGCGAGCCGGCGGTCGTCCTCGACGAGGAGGACGAGGTTGGGGGTGGTGGCGGTCACGGTGGAGAGCTTAACGGAACGAGCGCTTTCGCGGCGGATCTGCTGAATCCCCCGAGCCCGAGTCCGAGCCCGGTGTATCGGGCGCGGGCGCGGGCTCGTTCACGGGGCTCACCAACCGAGCAACACCGCCGGAAAGAAGCGTGATCCGACTACCGGTGGCGGCTCATCCGCCGCTCGGCCTTCTCCGCGAGCTTCGCGCGCTGCTCGGGCGTGAGGATCCCGTGCACCTCGATCCCCGCGTCCACCGCCTCGTGCGCGAGCTTCCGCATCGCGTCAGCGCGCTCGTCCACGAGCGCGTGGAGCTTCGCCGCGTCGGGCGCGTCCGACTTCCACGCCTCGAGGATCACCTCGCGCCCTTCGGCGCGATCGCCGTGCAGCTCCTTCGCGCGCGCGAGCATCCGGTCCTTCACGGCGTGGATCCTCTGCCGCTGCTCGGGCGTGGCGTCCACGTCGTCGAGCGCGTCGTCGACCCGCTCGGTCACGAGCTCCGCCATCCGGGCGGGATCGTGCCGGTGATGCCAGCCGCGCCCGAACCCCGCGAGCGCTACGACGGCCACGCCCAGGGCGAGGCCGATGATGACGTTCCTGCGCATGTGTGCTCCTCCGTGACGCGCGCTCGGCCGCCTTCCGCGGCAGCCGTCGACGGCGCCGACGGTGCAGAGGATCGCCCCGCAGGTTTGAGCGGGCTTGTTCGCGGCTTGAAGAAACGTTAACCCTTCGCGCCGCATGAGCCTCGTCGCCGGCAACTCGCTCTCCCTCGCCTACGGGCCGAAGGTCCTCCTCGACGAGGAGAGCCTCGCCATCGGCCCCCACGACCGGATCGGCCTCGTGGGCGCGAACGGGACCGGCAAGTCGTCGCTCATGCGCATCCTCGCCGGGCAGCTCTCCGCGGACTCGGGCGAGCTCGTGTTCCGGCGTGGCGCGCGGGTCGGTTACCTCCCGCAGGACGTCGCGGCCCTGCCCGACCTGCCGCTCGTCGACGCCGTCCTCGCCACGGTGCCGGGGCGCGCGGAGCTCGAGAGCCGGCTCCGCGCCGCCGAGGACGCCCTCGCCGCGGCGAGGGAGCCGGAGGATCAGCTCGAGCTGTCCGCCGCGCTCGCCGAGCTGCACGAGTCGCTGGATCACTTCGAGGAGCGCTTCGGCCGCCATCGCGCCGAGCGGATCCTGGGCGGCCTCGCCTTCACCGCGGACGATCTCGGGCGCCCGGCGCGCACGTTCTCCGGGGGCTGGAAGATGCGCGCCGCGCTCGCGGGGCTACTCCTCCAGGATCCGGATCTGCTCCTCCTCGACGAGCCGACGAACCACCTCGACGTCCCGACGCTCGAGTGGTTCGACGCGTTTCTGCGCGGGACGCGGCGCGCGCTGCTCCTCGTCTCCCACGACCGCGAGTTCCTGAACCGCCAGATCGACCGCGTGCTCGCGCTCGAGCCGGAGGGGCTGCGCTCGTACACCGGCGACTACGAGGATTACAGGCGCCAGCGTGCGATCGAGGAGGAGCGGCTCCTCGCCGAGGCGAAGCGGCAGGACGCGAAGCGCGCGCAGCTCGAGGGGTTCATCGAGCGCTTCGGCGCGAAGGCCACGAAGGCGCGGCAGGCGAAGTCGAAGGAGAAGCTGCTCGAGAAGATGGAGGAGGTGCAGGTCCTCGAGCACCGCGCGACCGTCCGCTTCCGCTTCGCGGAGGCCCCGCGCTCGGGCCGCGAGGTGCTCCGGCTCGAGGGCGTGCGGAAGGCGTTCGGGCCGCGCGTGGTCTACCGAGCGCTCGACGCGACCGTCCAGCGCGGCGAGCGGGTCGGCGTCATCGGCGCGAACGGCGCGGGCAAGTCGACGCTCCTCAAGCTCGTCGCCGGCGAGCTGGCGGCGGACGGCGGCGAGGTGAAGCTCGGACACGGGGTCCTCGCCGGCTACTTCGCCCAGCATCATTTCGATCATGCCGGGGGGAACGAGCTGCCGTCCCCCCCGGATCCCCCGCTCGCGGGGCGTTCCATGCGTACCCCGGGGGCGCTCGATCCGGACCGGACGGTGCTCGACACGCTCTGGGACCTCGTGCCGGACCAGGGCGAGGCGTACGTGCGCGGCGTCGCGGGCTCGTTCCTCTTCTCCGGCGACGACGTCGAGAAGAAGGTCGGCGTCCTCTCCGGCGGCGAACGGGCGCGCGTCGCGCTCGCGAAGCTGCTCCTCGTCCCGGCGAACCTGCTCGTCCTCGACGAGCCCACGAACCACCTCGACCTCGACTCGTCCGAGGCGCTCATCCAGGCGCTGAAGGGCTACGCAGGGACGCTCCTCTTCGTCTCGCACAACCGCAGCTTCCTGAACCAGCTCGCGACGGTCATCTGGGAGGTGAAGGACGGGGGGATCCTGCCGTTCCCCGGCAACCTCGACGACTGGCTCTACCACCAGAAGGAGCTCGAGGCGGCGGCCGCCGCGTCTGGCGCGATGGCCGTCGGCGCCTCGCGGGGAGGTCCGTCGGTGGCGGCTCCCGCGAACGACAAGGAGCGCCGGCGGTTCGAGGCCGAGGCCCGGAACGCTCGTTACCGTCTCGAGAGGCCGCTCCGCGATCGCATCGCTGCGCTCGAGGCGCGCATCGAGGAGCTCGAGCAGGAGGAGCGCGCCGCGACCGAGGCGCTCGCCGATCCGGCGCTGTACCAGGACTTCGGACGCGCGAAGCCGCTCATCGAGCGGCAGCACGCCGCCAAGGAGGAGCTCGCGGGACTCTACGCCGAGTGGGAGGCGGCGCAGGAGGAGCTCGCGGGGTTGCAGGCGGGTGGCTGACGCACAGGGGGCGTCCTTCGCTCGTCAGCCCACTGCCAGCGCCGCCCATGCCGCAAGCGCGCACTCGCGCTGCTCCGCCGCCCACGGCCTCCCGGAGGCCGCTCCGGCCTCTGCCAGCCGGGCGAGCAGCGCCTTCTCCTCGATGCGAACCGCGACCGAAGCGCGTCGGGCGACGTCCTTCGCGGGAACGCGCACGACTCGCAGTCCGATCGCCTCGCACGCGCGAGCGAGAACATCCCGATACATCTCGCCCTCCGCGGCGTGGACGAGCGGGTGCGAGCGCAAGATGAGGTCGAGATCGGGCAACGGCTTGGCGCGTCCCGCGAGGATCGCGGCGAAGCAGAGGGCGTCATGATCGGCGGCTGAAGCGAGCGCGGCGATCCCGGTCTTCGCGCGCGCGAGCGCTTGGCGGAAGGCCGCGTCGATGATCGGGCGCGCCTCCACGGCGGAGAGGCCGCCTTCGTGACCGCGGTGGTAGACCGCCGCGGCCTCGAATCCGTCGAGCATCGCGATGCGCCCCTTCGCGATGATCTCGACGCCGCCACTCGCCTCCGCGACGATGACTGCCGACGCCCATCCGGTGTGCGCCTTGAATCCGATCGCCGCACGGTGCGTGCGGGGCATGCTGGCCTCCGCGCTAGATGTACTGCTTCACGAGCGCGATTGCAGAGGTCGGACGAACCCCACGGCCGACGCGGTGCCGGCAGCGTCTTCGCGCGTCGCGCCGGCTCAAGAATCCGCCGACCGTGAAAGCACCGGCTTGATGTCGACGACCGGCGTGCCGTCCGTCGCCTCCAGCGGCCCCACCCTGAGCTCGCCTCCCTCGACCGCCAGGACGCGGACCCGATGCAGTCCCAGAGGATTCGGACGGGCCGGGGACCGCGTCGCGAACACGCCCGCGAGCGGCAGGCGCTCGTCATCTCTGGGATGGACTCTCAGGACGTCGCGGCGCGCCTCGTGCAACCAGGTGATCAAGATGACGTCCTGGCCCACCTCGATGCCCGCGAGCCCTTCTGCGACCTCGGCGGCGAGCTCGATCCGCGCGTCGGGCGCCCCCTCATGACCCTGCTTCGGAGCATCTTCCGGCCGTTTCAGCGAGGAGCGAACGAAGCCGATGGGTTTCACCTCATAGGTCGCTCGATCCGGCATCGCTGCGCGTCCCATCAGATCCGCTCCGGCGCTTCTACGGTCCGCTCGTCGCGAACGTTCCCGGTGTTCAGCGTTCCCGACGGCTCGAACAGGAGCACCTCGACCTCGTGCTCGGCGACCGGCCTGTGCTCGACGCCACGGGGGACGACGATGAGCTCTCCTGCCCCGACCTGGACGGCTCGATCCCGGAACTCCATTTGAAAGCTTCCTCGCAGGACGAGGAACATCTCGTCCTGGGCTTCATGCTGGTGCCAGACGAAGGGACCCGCGAACTTCACCACCTTCACCTCCTGGCCGTTCAGCTCCGCGACGATCCGCGGATGCCAGTGGTCCTGGAACAGCGCCAGCTTCTCGGCGACGTTCACCTTCTCCATGTGTAGGTCCTCGATGTGTAGGTCCTCGCGGGCAGCAGGCCGGTGAGCCCATCCTCCCTCACGCCTCGCTCCCGCGCGCCATCTGCGAGCGCCCCGCGCCGAGCGGGAGGATCGCGACCAGCCCTGCGACCGCGAACGCCGCGAGGATCAGCAACGAGGTGCCGGCGCCGCTTGGCTTGAGCGTCATGAGGGCCACGATCCCGACCCCGAGCGCGATCCGCACTCGCAACGACGCGACGAGCGCGGTGCTCGACTGGAGGGACGTGAACGCCTGCGAGAGCCCGGGTCCCCTCTCGGCAGCGAGCGCCGCGCGCAGCCGCCGGATGCGGCGCGACGAGACGGCACCGCCCGCGACGCCCATGCCGATGATCCCGATGAAGGCGCTCACGATCCACCACTGATGCCCCCAGGTCGTCGCCATCATCCACGCGCCCGAAGCGATGAGGGTCAGCATCGCGATCCCTCCCAGGCGTTCGTTCCGCGCGAGCAGCCCCATCCCCTCGCGGACGCTCGCGGGAGCGTCCGCCTGCCTGAGTCTCCCGAGCGCGACGGCCTCGATGGCGATCGCCGCGAAGAGCCCCATCGCGGCAATGACGTGGAGGAAGACGAGGAACGGGTAGAGGCTCATGGCTTTGGTCTCCTTCGAGTGTTGGAGGTTGGCGCGGCCGGCATCGGTGCCGGCGCGCCGCTTCAGCTCGCTGGTGCCCCGGTGCAGCCGGCGCGCCACCACGTCGCGTCGAAGAAGGCCCGGAGATCCGCCCCGATTCGCCCCGCCGCGGGCACCGGTGTGCGCAACCCTGGGACAGCGGGCCGGAGCGAACCGTTCACTTGTCGACGAGCGAGGCGACGGTGCAGGCGCCCGATCGAAGCTTCGGCGGCATCGGCGCGACGGGGAGTCGCCTCGAGCAGGGTGGTCGTGGCGTGGGCCCGAGCGCTAGGTGAGCCCCGCGAAGCTTCCGGCAAGACCGAGACCCCCGCTCGTGGTTCGACAGGCTCACCACGAGCGGTCTATGAGAGCCGCTCGCCGGAGCGGTCGACGAGAGCCGCTCGCCGGAGCGGTCCATGAGAGCCGCTCGCCGGAGCGTCGATGAGAGCCGCTCGCCCTGAGCCTGTCGAAGGGCGAGCGGAAACCGAACCCGTCGCACGGAGTCGAGCCATGCTGGCAGCGTTCGTCGAAGAAACGAGGAACGAGGTCGCGCGGCTTTTCGAATCGCGTGTCGCCGCCTCGGGCCCGAGCAGCGGTCGGGCGCCCGAGCTCGTCGGCACCGTCGCGGCGCTGCTCGACGACCTCTGCGCGGCCTTGCGTCGCGGGTGGGTCGAGACGGTCGAGCTCCCCGCGGACGCGCGCGCGTCCCCTCAGGGCGAACCGCCGCGATCCCGTGGTCCCGAGCTCGGGCTTCGCGAGCTCCGGCTGCTCTCCGCATGCATCCACGACGTCATCGAGCAGCATGGGCTTCACGTCTCCGCTCGCGAGATGCGCGTCCTCTCCGACTGGCTCCTCGCCGTCGCCGCCCGCCACGCGATCGAGAACGCGCGGCTTCACCAGCGGCTGCGCGACGAGGAGGCGCGCTTCCGGGTCGCGATCGCGCACTCGAACGTCACCGTCTTCGAGGCCGACCGCGAGGGTCGCCACCTGTGGATCTGCAACCCCCAGCTCGGGCACGCGGAGGCCGACGTGCTCGGCAAGACCCACGCCGAGATCTCGCCCCCGGAGGACGACGCGCGGCTGAGAGCCCTCGCCCGGCCCGTCCTCGAGACGGGCGAGCGGGTGCTCGGGGAGGTGCAGCTCACGGGGCGCGACGGCGGGGTCCACCACATGCTGGTCGCGCTCGAGCCGCTGCGCGACGCCACGGGCGCGATCACCGGGATCGCCGGGGCGACCACCGACATCACGGATCAGAAGAAGGCGCAGGAGGAGCTGGCGCAGGCGCTCGCGTTCCGGGAGCAGGTGATGGGCATCCTCGGCCACGACCTCCGGAACCCGCTGGGCGCGGTCGGAGCGCTGGTGACGCTCCTGCAACGGCGCGCCGATCTGCCCGAGGCGGCGCGCGAGAGCCTCGCGGAGATCGATCGGGCGGGGAAGCGGATGCTCGAGATGATCGCGACCCTGCTCGACTTCACCGAGAGCCGTTTCTCGGGGCACCTCTCCGTGGTCCCTGTGCCGACCGACATGCACGCGTTGTGTCGGGAGGTCGTCGATGAGCTGCGGGCCGCGGAGCCCGGGCGCACGATCGAGCTCGACGTGGAGGGCGACGGTCGGGGGACCTGGGACCCGGCGCGCATGGCGCAGGTCGTGTCGAACCTGGTCGGCAACGCGCTCAAGCACGGCGCGAGGCGCGCGCCGGTGAGGGTCTCGATCCGCGGAGATGGGGACGAGGTCGTGCTGCGGGTCGTGAACCAAGGACCGGCGATCGCGCCGGAGCTCATCCCAGCGCTCTTCGAGCCGTTCCGCCGCGGAGCGGGCACCCGCGACTCGTCCCACGCGCGCGGGCTCGGCCTGGGGCTCTATATCGTCCGGCTGATCGTGACCGCGCACGGCGGCGCGATCGGCGTCCACTCGACGGCCGAGCACGGCACTGCGTTCACGGTGAGGCTGCCGCGCGCCGAGGCGCAGCGGATCGGGCGGGACGGGGATGGCGCAGCGGCGGCGCCGTGAGGGCGCGCCGGCAGCGATACCGCGCGGTGCACCCGGTTCGCCCCTCGCGGCGGCGACGGGCTCGCGCTATTCGGGGGCCATGCCCAACACCCCGCTCACCCCCCTCGTCCTCGTCCGCGCGGGCGAGCGCGGCCCGCCCGACTCGACCGGCCACCCTTACAACCCGCGCGCGGAGATCCACGGCTGGACGATCTCCCGCGCCGCCGGCCTCCAACGGATCGCGGTGAACCTGGCGTGGCTCCCGCCTGGCAAGGAGTCCGCCATCTTCCACGTCCACCACCGCGAGGAGGAGTGGGTCCACGTCCTCGAGGGACGCGGCGTGGTCGAGCTGGACGAGGCCGAGCACGAGGTCGGGCCCGGCGACTTCGTCGCCTTCCCGCCGGGCGTGGCCCACCAGGTCCGGAACACCTCCGCAGACGAGCGGCTCCTCCTGCTCGAGGGCGGGGAGATCATCCCCGACGTCGAGGTCGCGGACTTCCCCCGGCTCCGGCGCCGGATGGTCCGCTTCGACAACCGCTTCGCGGTCTATCCGATGGAGGCCGAGATCGAGTTCATCCCGGGCGTGAAGGAGCTGCCGCGGGAGCTGTTCGGCCTGGGTCCGCCCGGCGAGCGGCCGCGCCTCCTCGTCCGCAGCGCAGAGCGCGGAGACGGGCGGCTCTACCATCACCCGCAGAACCCGCGCTCGGAGATCCGGCTCACCTGGCTCTCCCGTCCCGCGCTGAAGCGGATCTCGGTGGGGCTCGCCGCCGTGCCCGCCGGGCGCGAGTCCTTCGTGAAGCACGTGCACCGCCATGACGAGGAGTGGATGTACGTCCTCTCCGGGCGCGGCATCGCGGAGATCGGCGATCGCGAGGAGCCCATCGGCCCCGGCGACTTCCTCGGCTTCCCTGCCGGCGAGCCGGCGCACAACGTCCGCGCGTCCGCGGACGGCGACCTCGTGTACCTGCTCGGCGGCGACGCCTGGTCGAGGACGACCATCGAGATCGTGGACTTCCCGGAGCTCGGCCTCCGGAAGACGTTCGTGGGCACGCGGAGCGCCATGACGTTCCCGCTGGGCGCGGCGGTCGAGGGGCAGGAGACGTAGGGCAGCGCTTCCCGGCCCTCGATTGGGATCCCGTGAACGTGAACGAGCCCGAGCCCGGGTCTTTCCACGGGCGCGGGCTCGTCCACGGGCTCAACTCGGGGATCGGCGCCGAGTCGCGGGTGTTACGCCTGCGCCGCCTTGAGCGCCGAGTCGTAGTCCGGCTCCTGCCCGATCTCCGGCACGAGCTGGCGGTAGATGACCTTGTCATCCGAGTCCAGGACGACGACGGCGCGGCCGCAGAGGCCGGCGAGCGGGCCGTCCGTGAGGAGGATGCCGTAGTCCTGGGCGAACTTCTTGTCGCGCATGAGCGAGAGCGTCACGACGTTCTGGAGCCCCTCGGTCGTGCAGAAGCGCTTCGCCGCGAACGGCAGGTCCGCGGAGACGACGAGGACCACGCTGTTCGGGAGCTGACCGGCCTTCTCGTTGAACTTTCGCGTCGAGGTGGCGCAGACGGGTGTGTCGAGGCTCGGGACGATGTTCAGGATCTTCCGCTTGCCCTTGAAGTCGGCGAGCGAGAGGTCCTTCAGATCGCCCGCCGTGAGCTTGAAGTCGGGCGCCTTCGCGCCGACGGCCGGCAGCTCACCGCTGGTGTGGATGGGGTTCCCCTTCAACGTCACCTGGGCCATGAATCCTCCGTTCGAGTTCGCGCCCTTCTAACGCGCGCCGGCGCGGATCGCCGGGTTCCACGCCGGTTGTCCCCAGGCGGGATGTGAGGCGCAGCGGGGGCGCGCCTCCGGGCCGCACCCGCCGAGGCGCCTGGTCGGGCGGGCCACGTGCCCCAACGATCAGCGGATCGGAGGGCGGATGGAGGCACGGGACGCGGCGGCGTGCCGGACGGCTCTCGGGGCGGCGGTACGCGACGGGCTGTGTGGGATCTGCCCGGCGGGCTGCTGGGTCCGCGCCCACGTCGCGGGCGATCGGCTCGTCGGGGTGGAGCCGCTGCCGGGCCACCCGCTCGGCATGCTGTGCACGATCGGGCGCCACTCCCCCGAGATCGTCCACTCCCCGGACCGGCTCCGCCACCCGCTGCGCCGAACCGGCCCGAAGGGTGAGCACGCGTTCGAGCCGATCTCCTGGGGGGCCGCGTACGCCCTCATCGCCGAGCGGCTCTTCCGGATCAAGCGGGACCACGGAGCCGAGGCGGTCGCGATCTACACCGGACGCGGCGCGTTCGAGCTCTCGCTCTGCGACGTGTTCCAGCCGGCGGGAGTCACGGTGTCGTCCGCCTCCAGCGTGCTCTTCCCGTTCGGCTCGCCCAACACGCTCGGCGTCGGGGCGCTCTGCTACGTCGCGTTCGCGATGATCGCGCCGCACGTCACGATGGGCGCGACGCTGCTCGGGCTCGACGCCGACATCGATCAAGCCGAGCTCGTCGTGCTCTGGGGTGCGAACCCGGCGACCGACTCGCCGCCCACCGCCCACCACCAGATCGTGCGCGCCCGCCAGCGCGGCGCCGAGGTGATCGCCATCGATCCGCGCCGGAGCGACACCGCGCGCGCGGTGGACGCCGAGTGGATCCCGATCCGACCCGGGACCGACGGGGCCCTCGCCCTCGCCCTCGTCGAGGTGCTCCTCGAGGAGGAGCTCTTCGACGAGGGCTTCGCGCGCGACTTCACGGTCGGCTTCGACGACCTCGCGCGCCTCGCGCAGCACTACCGGCCGGAGCGCGTCGCCGGGATCACCGGCGTATCCGCCGAGACGATCCACCGCCTCGCGCGCCGCATCGCGGCCGCACGCGGCGCGTGCCCGGTGACGTACACGGGCCTCGAGTACTCCGGGAACGGGGTCCAGGCGATCCGTGCGCTCCTCACGCTGTGGGGGCTCGCCGGCCAGCTCGACGTGCCCGGCGGCCTCGTCTTCAGGATGCGCGACGGCGCGTTCCCGCAGAACCGGCGGCACCTCCAGCCGAACCCCGCCGTGCAGAAGGCGCTCGGGCGCGAGCGGTTCCCGCTCTACACGCGGTACCGCGGCGAGTCGCACGCGATCGCCCTGCCCCGCGCCGTGCTGGACGGCGACCCGTACCGGATCCGCGCGCTCGTCGTCCACGGTGCGTCGCTCATCACTGCCTGGCCCGACCCGGCGCTGTGGCGCCGAACGCTCGCCGGGCTCGACTTCCTCGTCTGTATCGACCGGAACCTCACGGCCGACTCGGCCTGGGCGGACCTCGTCCTCCCGGCCGCCACCGGCTACGAGATCACCTCGTACATGCGTTACGGGCCGCTCTTCAAGGTCCGCGAGCCGCTCGTCCCGCCTGTCGGCGAGGCGCGCAACGACTACCTCATCATGGCCGGGCTCGCAGCGGCTCTCGGGTACGGGCACCTCTATCCGCAGTCCGAGGAGGCGCTCCTGCGTCACGCGCTCGAGGGCACCGGCTTCACGATCGAGCAGGTGCGGGCGAACGGCGGCGAGGCGCGGCTGCCCGCGCCGTTCATGCAGTACCGCAAGTGGGAGAAGGGGCTGCTCAGACCGGATGGGGCTCCCGGCTTCGACACGCCCTCGGGCAAGCTCGAGATCGCATCGTCGATCCTGGCCGAGCACGGGTACGATCCGCTCCCGGTCTACGTCGAGCCGCCCGAGAGCCCGGCGAGCCGGCCGGACCTCGCGCGCGGCTATCCGCTCGTCTTCAACTCGGGCGCTCGCGGCTACCACGACTTTCGCAGCCAGCACCACGGCGTCCCAGGGCTGGCGGCGCTCGAGCCGGAGCCGCTCGTGACCCTCGCCGTCGAGGACGCCGGCGCTCGCGGCGTCGTGAGCGGCGATCCGGTGTGGGTCGAGACGCCGCGCGGTCGCGCTCGCTTCCGGGCGCGGGTGACGCCCGACATCGCGCCCGGCGCGATCGACGCGAGCATGGGCGGGGGCGGGCCCCTCGGAGGCGAGGGGTGGCGCGGCTGCAACGTGAACGTCCTCACCGATCTTGCGCAGTACGATCCCATCTCCGGGTTCCCGATCTACAAGGCGCTCCTCTGCGAGGTGCGCCGCGCGGACGGCCCCGCGGCGGCGGGAGCGCGCGCGGACGCCGCGCCCGAGCGCTGGGCGGGCCCGCGGATCGAGGTGGCTCCGCTCCGTCCGATCTACCTCGACCACGCGGCGACGACCCCGGTCGCGCCGGAGGTCTCCGAGGCGATGGCGCCGTTCCTCGCGGGAGCGTTCGGGAACCCGTCGAGCGTCCACGCGCGGGGCGCCGAGGCGCGCGCCGCGGTCGACGACGCGCGGCGCAAGGTGGCGCGCGCGCTCGAGTGCACCGCGCGCCGCATCGTCTTCACGGGCTCCGGCTCGGAGGCCGACAACCTCGCCGTGAAGGGCGCCGCCTGGGCGGGCCGTGCGCGTGGCCGGCACGTCGTCACCACCGCGATCGAGCACCCTGCCGTGCTCGAGGCCTGCCGCGCGCTCGCGACGCACGGGTTCGCGCTCACCGTCGTCCCTGTCGAGCGCGACGGCCGTGTCTCCGCGGAGCGGGTACTCGCGGCGCTGCGAGACGACACCATCCTCGTGTCGGTCATGCTCGTGAACAACGAGGTGGGGACCACCCAGCCGGTGGCGGCGCTCGCGCAGGCAGTGCACGCGCGCGGCGCGCTCCTCCACACGGACGCGGTCCAGGCGCTCGGGAAGCTTCCCCTCGACGTCACGGCCCTCGGGATCGATCTGCTCACCGTCTCCGCGCACAAGATCCACGGGCCGAAGGGCGTCGGCGCGCTCTACGTCCGCGCGGGAGTCGCGCTCGAGCCGCTCGTGCACGGCGGCGGGCAGGAGCACGGCCTGCGCGCGGGTACCGAGAACGTCGCCGGCATCGCCGGGTTCGGGCGCGCCTGCGAGCTCGCCGTCCAGCGCCTCGCCGCGGGCGAGATGGCTCGGCTCGCGGCCCTCCGGGATCGGCTGGAGGAGGGGCTCCTCGCGCTCGTCCCGGACGCGCGCCGGAACGGCGACGGGGCGCGGATCGCGACCACGCTCGACCTGACGCTGCCCGGGATACGCGGCGAGTCGCTCGTGCTCGCGCTCGGCCGTCGCGGCGTGCACCTCTCCTCCGGCTCCGCGTGCCACTCCGGCGATCCCGAGCCCTCGCGCACCCTCCTGGCGATGGGGCGCACGCCGGAGGAGGCGCACTGCTCGGTGCGGTTCTCCCTCGGCGCAGGGCAGACCGAGGCGGACGTGGACGAGGCGCTTTCGCGCATCGGCGAGACGCTCGCCGCCTCTCGCGCGGCGGTGCGGTTCGTGGCGTGCCGGTGAGCCGCACGCACGCCCCGCGGCCGGGGCGCGCGCGGAGGTCCGCGATCAGGCAGGCGGGATCGCGCGCAGGAGCGGCGAGGGTGTGCCCGGCGCGGCGATCCAGAGCTGGTGCGCGGCGCGCGTGACGGCCACGTGGAGCCGGCGGCGGGCCTCGTCGCCCTCGGGATAGGCGCGGATCGAGGCGTCCGGGACGACGACGTAGTCGAACTCGAGCCCCTTCACGCTCGCGACGTCGGTCACGTCCACGCCCGGCCGGAAGGAGAAGCGCCCGTCGAGCGTGAGCCGGACCTCGGGCATGTCGGCGAGGAGCCCGTGGAAGGCGCGCGCGACCTCGGCGGAGCTGGCGATCACCGCGACCGACGCGTCCGGCTCCCGCTCGACGAGATCGCGGACCGCGCCGACGAGGAAGAGCTGGGCGTGCGCCTCGGTGGGGAAGTCGAACCGCGACACCGGCGCGCCGTCGCGCCCGGCGCGAGGCAGCTCGGCGGGCGCGAGCGGCCCGAGGATCGCGTGGGCCGCCTCCGCGATCGGGCGCGGGCACCGGTAGGTCGTCTCGAGCCGCACCGACGCGGCACGCTCCGCGCCGAGCGCCGCGAGCGCCTGTGGCCACCCGGCGTAGGACGAGAACGTCTGCTGCGCCTCGTCGCCGGCGAGCGTCACGCTGTGCCCCTCGAGGTGGCGTCCGAGCGCGAACAGCTCGAACAGCGAGACGTCCTCCGCCTCGTCCACGACGAGGTGGGCGAGCTTCCTCCCGCTCGCGGCGCCGCCCAGCGTCGCGAGGAAGAGCAGGATCGGCAGGTCCTCGGGGTCGAGCGTGCCCGAGATCGCCTCGGGCGTGTCCTCGGAGAGGCCGAGCCCGTCGAGCGTCTCGCGACGATCGGCGTCCACGCCCACCGCGAGCTCGTCCGGGGGCGGCGCGAGCTGCAGCCGGGTGTGACGGAGCGTCTCCTCGATGGCGGTCGTGGGGAGGTCCCCTCGCGCGGCGCGGACTACGCTCTCGAGGAACGTCCGGTCGGCGAACAGATCGCCGAGCTCCTGCCGCAGCTTCGCGAGCGCGGGCCGTGCGCCGGCGAGGCGAGGGCGGCGGCGCAGGGTCTCGTGCAGCGCGGGGTGGCGCTTGAGGCGCGAGACCAGGGGTGGGGTGTCGGCGCAGAGCCGCGGCGGCGGCGCGCGGAAGACGCTCTGGAACGCCCCGCGCGACCACGAGTCCAGCGTCCGGACCGCGGCACGATCGAGCCCGAGGGGCTCGAGGAGCCGCGCGGCGAGCTGGGCGAGCCCGAGCTCGGGCACGACCACCTGCATGCGCGACGCGGGGAAGCGCCGGGGATCCTCGAACGCGATGCGGGCGAGCCGGTGCAGCGCGACCGTCGTCTTGCCGCTCCCCGCGCTGCCGAGGACGAGCAGCGGGCGATCGGGCGGTGCCGAGACCGCCTCGAACTGGTCGGGGTCGAGCAGCGCCGTGATGTCCGGCGTCGCGGCTCGCCCGCGGGCGCCCGCTCCGGTGCCGAGCACACCGGCGCGCGCCGCGGTGCCCGCGCCGCCGCCCAGCGCGGCGCCCTCGACCGCGAGCCGCCGCCACACCCCGTCGGCGCCACGAGCGACGGTGAGCGCCCCGGCGGACACGCGCGTCAGCACGCCGTGCTCCACGACCACGACGCGTCGCGCCTCCACGACGCCCGCCGCGACGCGTCCAGGGAACCGCTCCTCGAACTCCTCGCCCTCGCGGTAGCGGTAGAAGATCGCCGACACGGGTGCGAACCGCCAGTCCACCACTCGCACGCCCGCGCCGCGGTCCACGAACGTGTGTCGCCCGAGGCAGTAGTCGCGGACCTCGCCGCCCTCCCGGACCCGCAGGTGCGCGAAGTAGGGGGCACGGGGATCGGGGAAGGAGTCGGGCCGCTGCCGCTCGAGCACGGCGCGGACGAGCCCCATCTCCTGGAACACCGTCGGCAGATCCTTCGACGTCGACTCGAGCGCCTCGTCGCGGAGCTCGCGCAGGCGCCCGACGAGATCGCCGTCGCCGCGGGCCGCGGCACGCGCGCCGAGCGCCGCGTGGACGGCGGCGAGGAGCGCCTCCTCCTCGGCCACGATGGCCAGCGCGCGGGCGTCGAGCACCTCGGGGGCGGGCGCGACGGGCTGTGTCGTCGGGTTCGGCAAGGGGCGTCCTTTTAACGCGGCGCAAGGGCGGCCGCACGCCGGTCCGAGCGGCGGCGCATCCTACCCTCCGGCCTGACGTCGCCGGGAGCAAGCCGCGCCTCGGCACCGGCGCGACCGGCGCGAGCGCGCGCTGGCCTCGCCCTCCGAGCGTGACCAACGTGTCGCATCGGGGGCCTACCCGATGCCCAAGCTTCCCGTAGTCTCCGAATGGCCGGTCGCGCGCCAGCTCGCCTCCGGCGACACCTCGGGGCTGGGCGCGAGCGCGATGAGCGAGCGGACGCGCGAGCTCGTGCCTCGCACCGCCTCGGCGGATCGCGTCGTCCGCTCGATCTGCCCGTACTGCGCGGTGGGCTGCGGCCAGCTCGTGTACGTGAAGGACGAGCGGATCATCGACATCGAGGGGGATCCCGAGTCGCCCATGTCGCAGGGGTGCCTCTGCCCGAAGGGCGCCGCGACGTTCCAGCTCGTCACCGGCTCGCACCGCGAGCAGCACGTCCTCCACCGCCGGCCGGGCGGCACGACCTGGGAGCGGATCCCGCTCGAGGAGGCGATGGACCGGGTGGCCGCGCTCGTGAAGCGCTCCAGGGACGAGACGTTCGAGGAGCGCATCGAGGACCCCGACGCGAAGCACCACGGCGCGCGGGTGCGGCGCACGCTCGGTGTCGCACACCTCGGCGGCGCCACGCTCGACAACGAGGAGAACTACCTCCTCAAGAAGCTCTACACCGCGCTCGGCATCGTGCAGGTGGAGAACCAGGCGAGGATCTGACACAGCTCCACGGTCCCCGGTCTGGGGACCTCCTTCGGACGCGGCGGCGCGACGACTTTCCCCGGCGATCTCCAGAACGCCGACTGGATCGTCGTGCAGGGCTCGAACATGGCGGAGTGCCACCCGGTGGCCTTCCGCTGGGTGATGGAGGCCAAGAACCGCGGCGCGACCATCATCCACGTGGATCCGCGCTTCACGCGGACGAGCGCGGTCGCCGACCTCCACGTCCCCATCCGGCCGGGCTCCGACATCGCGTTCCTCGGCGGAATCATCCGCCACGTCATCGAGAACGAGCGCTGGTTCAAGGAGTACGTCCTCCACTACACGAACGCCTCGACGATCGTGGACGAGCGCTTCCGGGACACCGAGGACCTGGAGGGCCTCTTCAGCGGGTTCGACTCGAGCTCGAACTCGTACGATCCGGAGAGCTGGTCGTACGAGGGCGTCGAGGGGATGGTCCCCGCCGCCGGCCACAAGCAGGTCTATGCCGAGAAGGGCGCCGGCCGCGAGTCGCTGCACGGCGCGAACATCCTCGAGCGGAAGACCGATCCGACCCTGCAGGACCCGCGTTGCGTCTTCCAGGTCCTCAAGCGGCACTTCTCCCGCTACACGCCCGAGGTGGTGGCCGAGACCTGCGGCATCCCCGAGCCGCTGTTCCTCGAGGTGGCGGAGACGCTCTGCCGGAACTCCGGGCGGGAGCGCACGGGCGCGTTCTGCTACGCGGTCGGCTGGACGCAGCACTCGGTCGGCGTCCAGTACATCCGCACCGCGTCGATCCTCCAGCTCCTCCTCGGCAACATCGGCCGGCCGGGCGGCGGGATCATGGCGCTGCGCGGCCACGCGTCGATCCAGGGCTCGACCGACATCCCGACGCTGTTCGACCTGCTCCCCGGCTACCTGCCGATGCCGCACTCGCTCCTGCCGGACCGCGGGCTCGAGCAGTACGTGAAGAACAACCGCTCGCCCTCGGGCTGGTGGAGCGAGATGCCGAAGTACGTCGTCTCGCTCCTCAAGGCGTGGTTCGGCGACGCCGCGACGCGTGAGAACGACTGGCTGTTCGATCTCCTGCCGCGGCTCTCCGGCAACCACTCGCACATGACGACCGTCTCCGAGATGGCAGACGGCAAGGTGAAGGGGTACCTCGTCGTGGGCGAGAACCCGACGGTCGGCTCCATGCACGGGAGCCTGCACCGCAAGGGCCTGCGCAAGCTCGACTGGCTCGTGGTGCGGGACTTCGCGCTCACCGAGACCGCCGAGTTCTGGCGCACCGCGCCGGAGATCGGGCGCGGCGAGGTCCGGACCGAGGACATCCAGACGGAGGTGTTCTTCTTCCCGGCCGCCGCGCACACGGAGAAGGACGGCTCGTTCACGAACACGCAGCGTTGCCTGCAGTGGCACCACCGGGCCATCGAGCCGCCCGGCGACTGTCGCAGCGACCTCTGGTTCGCGTATCACCTCGGCAGGCGCCTCAAGCGGCTCTACGCGGAGGCGCGGGGCCCGAACGCCGAGGCAATCCGCGCGCTCACCTGGGATTACCCGACCCGGGGCATGGACGAGGATCCGGACGCCGAGGCCGTGCTGCGCGAGGTGAACGGCTTCACCGTCGCGGACGGACGGCCGGTGCCGGGCTTCAAGGAGCTCGCGGGCGACGGGTCGACCGCGTGCGGCTGCTGGATCTACTCCGGGTGCTACAAGGACGGCGTGAACCAGCCGGCGCGGCGCAAGCCGCAGAGCGAGCAACACTGGGTCGCGCCGGAGTGGGGCTGGTCGTGGCCCGCGAACCGCCGCATCCTCTACAACCGCGCCTCGGCCGATCCGGAGGGGCGTCCCTGGTCGGAGCGCAAGCGCTACGTCTGGTGGGACGCCGAGCAGGGCGCGTGGTCCGGCTACGACGTCCCGGACTTCATCGCCGACCGTCCGCCCTCGTACCGGCCGCCTCCCGGCGCGCAAGGGATCGCCACCCTCGCCGGCGACGATCCTTTCATCATGCAGGCCGACGGCAAGGGCTGGCTCTTCGCGCCGTCCGGCCTCCTCGACGGGCCCCTCCCCACCCACTACGAGCCGGAGGAGTCGGTCATCGAGAACCCGCTCTACGCGCAGCAATGCAACCCCGCGCGGATGGAGTGGCACCGGGGCGACAACCCGTACCACCGGGCGTTCGGCGATCCGCGCTTCCCGTACGTCGTCACGACGTACCGCCTCACCGAGCACCACACCGCGGGCGGGATGAGCCGATGGCTGTCGTGGCTCTCCGAGCTGCAGCCGGAGATGTTCTGCGAGGTCTCCCCGGAGCTCGCGGAGGAGAAGGGGCTCGTGAACGGGCGCTGGGCGACCATCACCACCGCGCGCGGGGAGATCGAGGCGCGGGTGCTCGTGACCCAGCGGATGAAGCCGCTCCGCGTGAAGGGGCGAACGCTCCACACGATCGGGCTCCCCTACCACTGGAGCTACGTCGGGCGCGTGCGTGGCGATCCGGCCAACGAGCTCATCCCGTTCGTCGCCGACCCGAACGTCTCGATCCAGGAGTCGAAGGCGCTCACCGCGGACATCCGCGCCGGCCGCCACTCCCTCGGGCGCCGCTCCGCCACCAACGGGCTCGAGCTCCGGCGGCCCGAGCCGCAGAGGGCGTCGCCCCCCCGGGATCTGCCGGGGATCCGGACGGCGCACCGCCACCCGCCGACGGAGCCGAGGAAGTAGCCATGGAGCGGATGGGCTTCTTCACTGATACGACGCTCTGCATCGGCTGCAAGGCGTGCGAGGTCGCGTGCAAGCAGTGGAACCAGCTCCCCGACGACGGCTTCCGCTTCACCGGCATGAGCTACGACAACACCGGCATGCTCGGCGCGTCCACGTGGCGCCACGTCTCCTTCGTCGAGCGCCCCGCGGAGCTGCCCGGCCAGGGGAGCCCGCGCGACGGCGTCGAGGGCGGACCGCGCGCGTTCGGCGAGCTGTTCCCGGCCGGCCAGCCGGGGCCGACGAGCCTGCTCGGCCACGACATCCAGCCGACGCGCATCGAGACGCCGGTCGCGCTCGGGCCCACCGAGCGCGCGCTCTCGAGGTTCTCCTGGCTGATGCTCTCCGACGTCTGCAAGCACTGCGAGCGCGCCGGCTGCCTCGAGGCCTGCCCCACCGGCGCGATCGTCCGCACCGAGTTCGGCTCCGTCTACGTGCAGCCCGACGTGTGCAACGGCTGTGGATACTGCGTCTCGGCCTGCCCGTTCGGCGTCGTCGACCGGCGCGAGGAGGACGGCCGCGCCTGGAAGTGCACGCTCTGCTACGACCGGCTGAAGGGCGGGATGGTCCCCGCGTGCGCGAAGGCCTGCCCGACGGCGTCGATCCAGTTCGGCGAGCTCGACGACCTGCGGGCGCGCGCCCGCCGGCGCGTCGAGCAGCTTCACGCCCGCGGCGTCGGCGAGGCGTTCCTGTACGGCGAGGACGCGGCGAGCCAGCCCGGCACCGAGGGGCTACACGCGTTCTTCCTCCTGTGCGACCGCCCCGAGGTCTACAACCTGCCGCCCGATCCGGTGGTGCCCACCGCCAAGATCGTGCGGTCGTGGCGCTCGATGGCCGCGGGCGTGGTCTCGCTCGCGGCGCTCGCGATGGGCGCGGTGTTCTCGGCGCGGAGGGCGTGATGGACCACATGGATCCGCTGAGGCGGGAGACGGCGCTCCGCGACGGGCGGAACGTGGATCCGGCGGTGGGGCGCCTCGCCGGCGAGGGCTCGACGCAGCGCGCGTCGCCGCGGCGCGCGGCGGCCGCGCTCGCGCGCGTGGAGCGGGGCGCGGCGGAGCGCGAAGCCCGCGCCGAGGAGGCGGAAGGGCCGAGCTACTACGGGCTGCCGGTGCTGAAGGAGCCGGTCTGGCGGTGGATGATCCCCGCGTACTTCTACACGGGTGGGCTCGCCGGCGCGTGCGGAGTGCTCGGCGCGGCGGCCCAGCTCGCGGGCGGCCGCGGCACCGGGCCGCTCGTGCGCCGCTGCCGGATGATCGCGACGGGCGGGGCGCTCGCCAGCGCCGCGCTCCTCGTCGCGGACCTGGGGCGGCCCGCGCGGTTCCTCGCGATGATGCGGGTGTTCCGTCCGACCTCGCCGATGAACATGGGGACCTGGGTGCTCGCCTCGTTCGGAGCGCTCAGCGGGGCGGCGGCGCTGCCGGCGCTGCTCCCCGTGCCGCGGGCGCTCCGGCGCACCGGGGACGCGGCCGGGATCGCGGCGGGCGCGGTGGGCCTCCCGCTCGTCGGCTACACCGGCGTCCTGCTCGCGAACACCGCCGTGCCGGTCTGGCAGGAGACGCGCAACACGCTGCCGATGCTGTTCGCCTTCTCCGGCGCGGTGAGCGCCGGAGCGGCGCTCGATCTATGGCCGCCGGCCGGGCCGGGCGCCGAGATGGCGCGGCGGTTCGCGCTCGTCGCGAAGGGCGGTGAGCTTGCGCTCTCCTGGGCGCTGCACCGCGAGGCGGCGCACGAGCGGGTGGAGCGGCCGCTCCGCCGCGGCGCGCCGGGCGCCCTCCTGCGCGGCGCGCGCGTCCTGCTCGGCGCTTCGGCGGTCGCCGACCTCGTGCGCCGCACGTCTCCCGCGCTGCGGATCGCCTCCGGCGTGCTCGGGACGCTCGGGACGCTCGCGCTCCGCTTCGGGGTGGTGGCCGCTGGGCATGCCTCCGCCCGGGATCCGCACGCGACCTTCGCCCTGCAGCAAGCGGGGCGCGGCGCGGCCGACCTCGCTAGGAAGGGGGAGGAGCCCGGACGGATGCCCGCGCCGAGCGGGATCGACGCGACGGGCGAGGAATCGGTGGAGCATGGAGCGATCCCCTGAGCTCGTCGCCCCCGAGCCCGCCCTGCCCCCGCGCCCCGCGGGCGGCTGCGTGAACGCCGCGCTCCCGACGTCGGGGAGCCTCGTCGACGCGCAGGGCAGGATCATCAAGTACCTGCGCGTGTCGCTCACCGACCGCTGCAACTTCCGCTGCACCTACTGCTCGCCCGCGGCGCACGAGCCGCCGGACGCGCTCCTGTCGCGCGCGGAGCTCGCCCGGCTCTTCCGGCTCTTCGCGGCGCTTGGGGTGCGACGCATCCGGCTCACCGGCGGGGAGCCGACGCTGCGCAAGGACGTCGTCGAGATCGTCGCGGACGCCGCCGCGACGCCAGGGATCGAGGACGTCGCGATCACCACGAACGGGCACCGGCTCGCCGAGCTCGTCGAGCCGCTCCGCGCGGCGGGGCTCGGCGCGCTCAACGTGTCCCTCGACACGCTCGCCCCGGAGCGGCTCCGCGGCGTCTCGGGACAGGCGGCGCGGCTCGACCGGATCCTCGCCGGCATCGACGCGGCGGCGCGGAGGTTCCGCTCGCTCAAGATCAACACGGTCGTGATGCCCGGCGTGAACGAGGACGAGGTGGGGGATCTCGTGCGCTACGCGTGGGATCGCGACGCGCTCCCCCGGTTCATCGAGCAGATGCCGTTCGCGGGCGGCCAGGTCGTTCCGCTCGCCGAGGTGCGTCGGCGGCTCGAGGATGCGGGCATCGCGCTCACGCCGGACCGCTTCCGTGGCTGGGGCCCCGCGCGCCACATGCGCGGGCGCGACCGGGACGGGCGCGAGGGGCTCGTCGGCTTCATCGGCGCGATGACCGAGAACTTCTGCGAGGACTGCAACCGGGCGAGGATCGCGGCGGACGGCGGGTTCCAGGCGTGCCTCGGGGGGCAGGACCGGGTGCAGCTGCGGGATCGGATGCGGGCGGGCGAGCCGGACGACTCGCTCGCGGACGCGGTGGCGGGCGCGCTCGGCCGGAAGGCGCCGAGGCACCACATGGAGGAGGCGGGAGCAGGGCTCGTGCTGCTCGCGATGCGCGGCATCGGAGGCTAGGCTGGCGCTCGGAGGACGTGATGACCTCGAATCGCTGGCTCATCGCCGCAGCGGGCACCGTCGCGATGGCGTGCCTCGGCACGGTCTACTCGTGGAGCCTGTTCACGCAGCCGCTCATCGCGGCGTTTCGCTGGTCGAACACCACCACCACGTGGACGTTCGCGCTCGCGATCCTCTTCCTCGGGATCGGAGCGGTGATCGGCGGGCGCTGGCAGGACAGGAAGGGGCCGCGGCCGGTGGCAGTGACGGGGCTCCTCTTGTGGGGACTCGGGAACGTGCTCGCCGGGCTCGGGACCTCGGCGCTCGGCGCGCCCTGGATCTACCTCACCTACGGCGTCATCGGCGGCCTCGGCCTCGGCCTCGGCTACGTGACGCCGGTCGCCGCCGTGACGAAGTGGTTCCCGGACAAGCGCGGATTCGGCAGCGGCATGGTCGTGATGGGCTTCGGGCTCGGCGCGTTCTTCTACAACAACATCCTCAAGGCGATCCCTGCGTTCGCGGAGGCGTCGCGCGAGGCTGGGCGCGTGCTCGCCAACCGCGCCGGCGGCGCGGCCGAGGCGACGCTCTCGGCCGGCGCCACCGGCACGATCATGCGGACGTTCGTGGTCTCGGGGATCCTGTTCGCGGTGCTCGGCGGACTCTGCGCGCTCGTCCTGCGGAACCCGCCCCCCGGCACGGTGCCCGCCGCCGCGACCTCGGCGGCCACCGCCTCGCGCACCGCCCGCGACTACCCGCCCTCCGAGGCACTCCGCACGCCGCAGTTCTGGGCGCTCTGGATGATGCTCTTCCTGAACGTCACCGCCGGCATCCTGTTCATCTCGAACGCCGTGCCGATCATGCGCGAGCTCACTGGAACGTCGCCCGAGACCGCGCTCGCGGTGTACGGCTTCATCGCGCTGCTCAACGGCCTCGGCCGCTTCTTCTGGGGCGCCGTGTCGGACCGCATCGGCCGGAATGCCGCGTACCTCCTCATCTACGGATCCCAGGCCGTCATCTTCTTCGTCGTGGGCGGCATCCACTCGCTCCCGATCGTCGCGATCCTGTTCGCGATCGTGCTCCTCGACTACGGGGGCGGATTCGGCACGATGCCGTCGTTCACCGCCGACTACTTCGGGACGAAGTACATGGGCGTGAACTACGGGTGGATCCTGCTCGCCTGGGGGGTGGGCGGCGTCGTGGGGCCGATCTTCGTGTCGCTGGTGAAGGACGCGACCGGCTCCTTCTCGGGCGCGCTGCCGGTCATCGCGGTGATGCTGCTCCTCGCGGCGATCCTGCCGATCGTCACGCGCCGGCCAGGTGCGACGAAGGAGGGCGCCGACCGCTGGGCCCACCTCTTTCCGCGGCGGCGGGCGCACGCGTGACGACGCACGCTCGCAGCGCCTGCAGTAGGCCGAGCGGGCGAGCTGACGAGCAGGAGCTCGTCCTGCGCCAGGGCGGCGGCGAGCCCGACCTGCGCCTCGCGATCGCCTCGGACACGCCATCGTGATCGATGGGCAGCAGCGCGCGGTCGCCGAACCGTAACGCAGGTGCGCGCGGCGTACACGGAGGTGTGCCGTGTGTGGTGTCGGCCACGCGATGGGCAGCCCTCCGACCCGTGAGCCTCGCGTGGCGGCGGCGAGGGGGCTATGTAGGAGGAACTCTTGCGGGAGCACGTCCCACCCTTTCCCGAGCGCCATGCGCTGAGCACGGTCACCGCGGGCGAGGCGGACCGACCGGTGCCCGGGCGGCGCCTCGCGCTGTCCGTCCTCCTCACCGCCGGAGCGCTCCTCTGCTTCGCCGCGAACTCGCTCCTCGCCCGCGCGGCGCTCGGGGGAACGCTCGGGGCGGCGCGCGCGGACGCTGCGACGTTCACCGCGCTCCGCGTCGGCTCCGGAGCAGCGGCGCTCGCGCTCCTCGCCGCGGGCCGGGGCCGCCGCCCTGCCGGCGGGAGCTGGATGTCCGCCGCCGCGCTGCTCGGCTACGCGGCGGCGTTCTCGCTCGCGTACGTGCGCATCCCGGCGGCCATGGGCGCGCTCCTCCTCAACTCGGCCGTGCAGATCACGATGGTCGGGATCGGAGTCGCGCAGGGCGCGCGCCCCACGCGCCTGCAGTGGCTGGGCGTTCTGGTTTCGCTCGCTGGGCTCGCGTATCTCACGCGCCCCGGCGCGCACGGCGCGGACGGGCTCGGCGAGGCCTTGATGGCGATCGCAGGCGTCGCGTGGGGCGTCTACAGCCTGCGCGGCCGCACGGCCCGCGACCCGCTCGCGACGACGGCGGACAACTTCGTGCGCGCGACCGCGCTCGCGCTTCCGCTCGCCGCCGGGTTCGTGCTCGTGCAGGGAGCACGGCTCAGCGCTCCCGGCGCGGCGCTCGCGGTCGCGTCCGGCGCGCTCGCGTCCGGCGGGGGCTACACGCTGTGGTACGCCGTCATGCCATCGCTCGGCGCGACGCGCGCCGCGGCGCTGCAGGTGTCCGTGCCCGCGATCGCGGCGGCCGGCGGCGTCGTGCTGCTCGGCGAGCCGCTCACCTGGCGGCTCGTCGTGGCCGCCGCGGTGATCCTGGGCGGGATCGGCCTCACGCTCGCGCTTCCGCGCGCGTCCGGCATGGGTCGAGCGTCGCCCCGGGCTACCGGACGCGCGGGCGCCGCGTGAAACCTCCAAGGCGCGAGCAGCATCCAACTCCCGAGTCCGCTCCTGCCCATCGCCTTCGCGGCGACGACCCGCGGACCGGGAGGAAGCCATGTCGCGTCTGCTCGCCGGGGGCGCCGTGCCGCTCGCAGCCCTGGTCGTGTACCTGGCGTTGCCGGAGGGCGCCGGGTCCGCGACCGCCCACCGCCGTAATCGCGAGGCGGGGGCCGACCCGATCCTCGACAACGCGGAGAGCCTCGTCGCCGAGGGCCGGCGCGTGTTCCGCGACGACACGTTCGGCGACGAGGAATTCTGGGGCGGGCAGCTGCGGCTGCACGAGGCGATCACCGGCGAGCGGCTCGGCGGGGTCGGGCCGGGCCTCTCGCCGCGCGCGGCGCTGCAGCTCGGCCTCAAGGTGGACGCCGGCGCGGTGCCGCCGCCGATCGTGGCGGCGATCCGGCGCGGCGTCGCGGACCTCGACGATCCGGCGGTCACCGTGGAGCTCCTGCGTGCCGGCGCGGTGGTGGGGGTGCGGGGGCAGTTCGACGATGGGGGCCGGCTCCGGTCCGTCGGGATCACCTGCGCGCTCTGCCACTCGACCGTGGACGATGCGGTCGCGGCGGGCATCGGCCGGCCGCGCGACGGCTGGCCCAACCGCGACCTCGACGTCGGCGCGATCGTGGCGACCGCGCCGTCACTCGCGCCCTTCGCCACGCTGCTCGGGACCGACGAGGAGACCGTCCGGACCGTCCTCCGGAGCTGGGGGCCGGGCCGCTACGACGCGGAGCTCGCGCTCGACGGCAAGGCGTTCCGCCCGGACGGCAAGACCGGCGCGACGCTCCTGCCCGCCGCGTTCGGCCTGGCGGGAGTGAACCTGCACACGTACACGGGCTTCGGGTCGGTGCCCTACTGGAACGCGTACGTCGCGAACACGCAGATGCACGGCAAGGGGACGTTCTTCGACCCGCGGCTCGCGGACGCGGACCGGTTCCCGGTCGCCGCGCGCGCGGGGCTCGACGACGTCCGCACGGACGACGACCGGATCACGGGGAAGCTCGCCGCGCTGCACTTCTACCAGCTCGCGATCCCCGCGCCGCGTCCGCCGGAGGGCTCGTTCGACGCGCAGGCGGCGGAGCGCGGGCGCGCGATCTTCGAGGGCCAGGCGAAGTGCGCGAGCTGCCACGTGCCGCCGCTGTACACGGAGCCCGGCTGGGCGATGCACACTGGGGCGGAGATCGGGATCGACGACTTCCAGGCGAGCCGCTCACCGGATGGCAGGTACCGCACGACGCCGCTCCGCGGCCTGTTCACTCGCGAGAAGGGCGGCTTCTATCACGACGGGCGGTTCCCGACGCTCGACGCAGTCGTCGATCACTACGCGGGGGTGCTCGACCTCGCGCTGACGCCGGCGGAGCGCGCGGACCTCGTGGAGTTCCTGAAGTCGCTCTGAAGGAGCCGGAGGAGGGGCCGGCGTCGTCATTCACGGACGGTGCGCAACGTACCGCTCGTGGCGACGTGGCCGCCCGCCGCGGACGCGCTCGGGCACGGGTACGGCTCGCACGGTCCCTGCCCGATGGCGCGGCAGCAGTGGAGGCGCCGGCGATCGCGGCCGACGAGCTCGACCGCCCAGCCGCCGGCGTGCACCTCGAGCACGCCGAAGCCCCACCGCTCCGACCAATACACCGACCGGCCACCCGCGAACGGGCCGGCGAAGCGGGTCGAGCGCGTCGAGGACGTGGCGCCCACGATGAACTGGTCGTAGCCGGCCGCGGTCCGGAGGTGCTGCAGGTCGTGCGCATGTCCCGCGAGCCACGCGGAGAATCGGCCCCCCATCGCATCCTCGAGCTGCCGCACGCGAGCCACGTAGACCGGGCTCCGGACCATCGCCGCACGGTGCCTCGCGTCCCCGGCGACGTCGGCGTAGTAGTGACCGACGAGGAAGCAGTGGCGCTCCGCGCCGCAGCCGTCGGACGAGCGGCGGACGAACTCGAGCTCGTCCTCCCAGCGGAATCCGCCGTAGTCGCCGGCGAGGAGCACCGTGTCGATCACGACGAAGCGCGCCGGCCCCCGGTCGACGACGTAGTGGCGCCCGGGCATCGTCCAGTGGGGGCCCTCGTGCTGCACCTCGAGGCACGCCTTCACGCGCTGCTCGGCGGCGCGGTCCCCCCGCAGCTCGTGGCACTGTCCGTCCGCCCTGACGTCGTGGTTGCCGATCGCCAGGTACACCGGCACGGCGACGCCGCGGCTCGCGAGCGGCGCGAGGCGATCCTCGAACAGCCGCGCGAAGCGGCGGTCGGCGCCGATGTCGGGCCGAGGGCGAACGGTGTTCCCATCCGCCTCGAACGCGCAGGTCTTGCCGTTGCGAACGCGCGGGTCCGGCCCGCAGCCGTACAGGTTGTCGCCCATGTGGATCGCGAGATCGAAGGGCGCCGCCGAGTTCTCCGCGATGATCGCCCGCGCGACGAGCGCCTGCTGGCGCGTCACGTCGCCGAAGTCCCCGAATACCAGGACCTTGACCGCGACAGGTCCCTCGAGCGAAGCCGGCGTCGCGCCCAGCGCGGCGCGCCGCTCCGCCTTCCACTCGCGCGGAGCGGCGCACGCGGCGGAGACGAGGACAGCCATGAGAGCAGCGATCCGCGTGCACATGAACGATGAGTGACGTAGCGCGGCGACCCGTCCATCGCACCGCCCCGGCGGCGCCAAGACGTGGTGCTCCCCCTCGCGGGAGCGCTATCTGGCGGTGGGGGGTCCCGTGCAGAGGAGGTCCCGAACGGAGCGCGCAGACCGCCCCGAATCATGTGTCCACTGGCGATGTCCCCGGTGCCACCGCTGCCTGGAAGGGGCGCGCGTCGAGGGGGAGCCGCAGGGTGAACGTCGTGCCCTCCGCCGCGGAGCTCGAGAGCTCGATCGCGCCGCCGTGCGCCTCTGCGCACCCGCGGACGAGCGTCAGCCCGAGACCCCACCCTCTCGCGCGCGCCTCCGCTCCGCGCGAGCGGCTGAACGGCTCGAAGAGCCGCGCTTGCTCGTCGAGCGGGATCTCCGGGCCCGCGTTGTGGACCGAGAGCACGACTCCATCGGGCGCACGGCCGACTCCGACGTCGACCTGTCCGCCCGGCGCTCCGTGCTTCAGCGCGTTCGTGATGAGGTTCCAGAGCGCCCGGGTCAGCTGGTCGGGCGCCCAGACGCCTTCGAGTCGATCGGGCGCGCTCAGGCGGACGCGCTCGCGATCGGCGTCCTGTAGATCTGTGATGACGTCGCTCGCGATCTCGACGAGGTCGCAGCGCTTCAGGTCGAGCGCCAGCCGGTGCCCCGCGCGAACCCGGTTGGCGTCGAGGAGGTCCTGGATCATGCGGTCGACGCGCAGCATGTTGCGCTCGATCCGGATTGCCAGATCGCGCCGCTCCTGGAGCCGCTCGGGGTGGGCGACGAGCATCTTCGCTGCCATCGACGCCGCGGAGAGCGGGCCACGGAGGTCGTGCGCGAGCAGCGAGACGAACCTCTCGCGGACGACCCGCTCGGCGTCGAGCCGCTCCACGTTGTCATGGAGCTGCTCGAGGAGGTCTCGCAGCTCGTACTGCCGCTGCCGCGAGCGCAGCGCCGAGCGGACCACCGTCCGCAGCGTGACGAACCGGAAGGGCCGCTCGAGGACGGTCACGAGGTTCGCGTGCTCCAGCGCATCGATGACCCCTCCCAGCACCTCGTCAGGGCCGTGACCGCTTCCCGCGAAGACGACCGGAATTCTCGACCAGGGCTCCTGCGACTCCAGGATGCGCGCGAGGACCGAAGCGCCGTCCTGGCCGAGCGCCTCGGCGGTCACGATGATGGCGCCGGCGCCGGCCCGGACCTCCCGACCGAGCTCGTCCAGGTCCGCGCACGACCGGGTCGCGATGCCGGCGCCGCGAAGCAGGTCGCACGTCACCTCGGCGTCCCGGCCGAAGGGCGCGAGCACCAGGACCCGCAGGTCCGATCCGCTGGATGGGTCGGACACGGCCACGTTCACTTCAGCAGCGACTCCCCTTGGCCCGCGTACACCGGGAGCCCTGTCAGCACTCCCTGGAATTGCTCGAGCGGGGCGCCGACCGTGATCCCGTCCGCGCCGAGGCCGAACTCGCGGATGGTCCGCTCGTGGCGGCCGCTCCGTTTCTTGAAGACGGAGATCGCCTGACGCACGCGGCCGTGTGCCTCGAAGTAGCGCAGGAGGATCACGTTGTCGGCGAGGTAGCTGACGTCGAGCGACGCGCGCGACCCGTCGCCGACCAGGCCGTGCTGCGCGAGCACGCTGAGCGTGGCGACGCCGTGCTGGTTCAGCCACGTGAGCAGCTCGCGGAGGTGCATCGTCAGGAACTGCTCGCCCGGCACCGAGTCCAGGAAGCCATTCAGGCTGTCGATCACGACGACGCGGGCCTCGTCGTGGACCACCGCCTCGCGGACTGCGTGCGAGAACTCACCCGCAGTCAGCTCCGCGGGATTCACCGGGCGGACGAGGATCCTTCCCGCGTCGACATGTTCCTTCACCGGCATCCCGAGCGACGCGGAGCGCGCGAGCAACGTGTCGAGGCTCTCGTCGAACAGGAACATGGCTGCGCGCTCGCCACGCCCCGCCGCCGCCGCGCAGTACTGAGTCGCCACGCTCGACTTGCCGACACCGGCGGGGCCCATGAACAGCGTGCTGGTGCCGCGGTCGGGGCCTCCGCCGAGGAGAGCGTCGAGGGCCTCGATCCCGCTCGGGAGCGGCTCGAGAGCGATGCGTCCCTGGTGCTCGCCGGCGACGAGCCGCGGGAACACCACGAGCCGGCCCGTCTCGATCCGGAAGTCGTGGTAGCCCTCCTGGAAGGGCACGCCGCGCAGCTTGTCGACGGAGAGGCGACGCCGCGTCCGGCCGTACCTCGGCGTCTCCTTCTCCAGCGTCACGACCCCGTGCGCCAGGCTCTCGAGCAGGCTGCCGCCGGGATCCGAGGTCCGGTCGTCGAGCAGGAGCACGGTGCATCCGCGCTGGGCGAAGAACTGCTTCAAGGCGAGGATCTGACGCCGGAACCGCAGCAGCTCCCCGGACAGGAGGCGGATCTCGGACAGAGAGTCGATCACGACCGAGGAGGGCGACAGGCGCTCGACCGCCGCCAGGATGGGCGCCGTGACCTCCTGCAGCTCCACCTCCGCGGAGTGGAACATCGTCTGCCGCGAGGTCGGCTCCGCGAGGTGCCTCATCGCGGAGAGCTCGAGGATCTGGAGCGCCTCCAGCGTCCATCCGTGAGACCGCGCCACGCGGTCGATCTCGTCGCGCGTCTCGGAGAGCGTGACGTACAACGTCTTCTCGCCGTTGCGCGCCGCCTCGAGCAGGAACTGCAGCGCGAGCGTCGTCTTACCGGACCCCGGCACACCCTGGACCAGGTACAAGGCGTTCCGAGGCAGACCACCCCTCAGCACGTGGTCGAGCTGCTCGTTTCCGGTCGAGGCCAGGTCGGGATCTCGCGGCATGGCTTTACTGGGCGCTCGAGGTTGGCCGCCCAGCAGAGCCTAGCCACTGCCGTCCTGCAGATCCCGGGCGCGACGGGGCGTCCCTGCCGACGAGCGGACGCCCCAAGTGCGGACGTCAGGGAGGGAGCACGGTCTCCCCGTAGGAGAGGTACCGATCCACCGCCTGCGCCGCCTCGCGGCCCTCGCGGATCGCCCAGACCACGAGCGACTGGCCGCGGGACATGTCACCGGCGGCGAACACGCCGGGGACGCTCGTCATCCTGGCCTCGTCGGTCCAGACGTTGCCGCGGTCGTCGAGCTTCACGCCGAGCTCCTTCAGCATCGGCTTCTCGGGCCCGACGAAGCCGAGCGCGAGCAGCACGAGGTCCGCGGGGATGACGCGCTCCGAGTTGGGGATCTCCCTCGGCCCGAAGCGGCCGTCGGGGCCCTTCGCCCACTCGACCTCGACGACGTGCAGCTCCTTCACGCGCCCCTCCGCGTCTCCGGCGAAGCGCTTCGTGAGCACGCGGTACTGGCGGGGATCGCCGCCCCACAGCGCCTTCGCCTCCTCCTGGCCGTAGTCCAGCTTCAGGACCTTCGGCCACTGCGGCCACGGGTTGTCGTCGGCGCGCTCGAGCGGCGGCTGCGGGAGGATCTCGAGCTGCACGACGCTCCTCGCGCCGTGACGGATCGACGTGCCGACGCAGTCCGTCCCGGTGTCGCCGCCGCCGATCACGACGACGTCGCGGCCCTTCGCCGAGATGAACTGACCGTCCGCGTGGCGCGAGTCGAGGAGCGACTTCGTGTTCCGGTGCAGGAACTCCATCGCGAGGTGGATCCCCTGGAGCTCCCGGCCCTCGACGGGCAGGTCGCGCGCCTGCGTGGCCCCGCCGGCGAGCACGACGGCGTCGAAGTCCTTGAGGAGCCGCTGCGCGGGGATGTGCTTGCCGATCTCCGTCTGCGTGACGAAGCGCACCCCCTCGTCGGCGATGAGCCGCACGCGCCGCTCGACGACGGCCTTGTCGAGCTTCATGTTCGGGATGCCGTACATGAGCAGGCCGCCGGCGCGGTCGGCGCGCTCGAACACGGTGACGGTGTGGCCCGCCCGGTTGAGCTGCTGCGCCGCCGCCAGGCCCGCCGGGCCCGACCCGACGATCGCCACGCGCTTGCCCGTTCGAACCGGCGGCGGCTGCGGCGTCACCCAGCCCTCCGCGAACGCGCGATCGACGATCTCGCTCTCGATGAGCTTGATCGTGACCG
>DATIDF010000135.1:0-8499 GCA_035456445.1 Anaeromyxobacter sp. | reverse complement strand
CGGCGTCGGCGCGGGCGCGCTCCTCGACGTGGGCGCGGGCCTCCGCCTCGCGCGCCCGGGTGGACTTCTCGACCGCGATCCGCTCCGCCTCCGCGCGCTGAGCGGCCTCCACGGTCGCGCGGTCCGCCTGGCGCGCGCGAGCCTTCCGCTCGGCGAGGTGCAGCCGCTCGGCCTCCTCGGCGCGGCGGAGCAAGGCCTCGAACCCATCGTCCTCCGCATCGGCGCTCGCGGGCATGGTTGCGGGCGGCGAGGTGCGACGGAGCTCGTCGGCGCGCGCGCGGAGCGCCTCGGCGGCCGCACGGCGCACGTCGGCTCCACCTGGCGCGGCCGGTGACGAAATCGTCCTTCGACTTCGCTCCGCGGCTGACGCCGCGTCCCTCGACTCCGCGTCGGCCTCGACGAATCCGGTCGCGGTCGGGGTCGTCCCTCGACTCCGCGTCTCCGCTTGAGCGGAGACGCTACGCTCGGAATGAACGGCCGTCGGCGGTTCGCTCGCTGCCGGGCTCGCGTTCGGCTTCGGGGCCGAGCTCGCGGCCGCCGTCCGCCGCACCGCCGCCGCTGCCGTTCCGTTCCCGCGCACCGCGCCCGGCGGCTGCGCCGCCGCCCGCGACGGGTCTGGCGCGGCGGCGATGGCACGCGCGAGCGCTGCGGTCACCTCCTGCGCGAGCTGGCCGGGATCCACGGGTCGTGCGAGCTGAGCCGCCCCTTCCGGAATGCCCTCGGCGTGGCCGAGGAGGATGAGCGGGACAGGTGGGGCGCCGTCGCCGCTGGCGAGCCGGTGCGCGAGCGCCAGCGCCTCGCCCCCCTCGCAGGCCGCGGCGACGAGCGCGAGCGCGGGCGTCGCCTGGGCGACCACGGCGAGCGCGTCGGACGCGTTCGTCGCGAGCACCGCCTGGTGCCCGGCGCGCACGAGCACGCGCTTCACGGCCGATATCTCGGCGATGTCGTCGTCGACGAGGAGGATGCGCGCCACGGCGCGCGATTATGGATCGCGCCCAGCAGGGGACCAAGCGGGCGCCCTCCGGTGCGGGTGCGATAACGGCGCCGCGGCTGGCCCGCGAGCAGCGCCCGCCTCACGGGGCGGGGCTCACGGTCAGAGCATCGAGTGCGGGTCCATGTCGAAGCGCACCTCCGCGCCCCCGGGCGGCCGGCGCGCGACTCGCGCGAGCGCGGCGTGGACGCGGAAGAGCGCCTGGGGCGAGCTCGCGCGGAACAGGAGGTGCCAGCGGGTGCGTCCGCGGATCCGCTCGATCGCCGCCGGAGCAGGGCCGAGCATGGCCACCTCTCCGCGGAGCGCGGGCCGCGCCGCGGCCGCGAGCGCCTCCGCGGTGCGGCGTGCTCCTGCCTCGGATCCCTCGACGCGCGCCGCGAGGAGCCGACCGAAGGGCGGATACCCGTGCCGCAGCCTCCGGGCGAGCTCGCCCTCCGCGAACGCGGCGTAGTCGTGCGTCGACGCGCAGGACACCGCAGGCGTGGCGGGGTTGAAGGTCTGCACGATGACCCGGCCCGCGTCGGCCCCGCGCCCGGCGCGGCCCGCCACCTGCGCGAGGAGCTGGAAGGTGCGCTCCGCGGCGCGGAAGTCGGGGAGCGCGAGCGCCGTGTCGGCGAGCACGACGCCGACGAGCGTGACGCCCGGGAAGTCGTGCCCCTTCGTCACCATCTGCGTGCCGACGAGCACGTCGAGCTCTCGCCGCGCGAAGCGCGCGAGCAGCTCGGCCGTCTCCTCCGCGGTGCCTACCGCGTCCCGGTCGAGCCGCGCGACGCGCGCGCCGGGCAGGAGCGCCCGCACCGCCTCCTCGACCTGCTCGGTCCCGACGCCGACGCCGAGGCGCAGGCCGCCGCACGCCGGGCAGCGCCCGCCCATCCGCTCCGTCCGGCCGCAGTAGTGGCAGAGCAGGATCCCGCGCCGCGCGTGGTGCGTGAGCGATACGGCGCAGTCGGTGCAGCGCGCCTCCTCGCCGCACGCCTCGCACACGACGAGCGTCTCGTAGCCGCGCCGGTTGAGGAACAGGATCGCCTGCCGGCCGTCGGCGACGGTCGCGGCGAGCGCCTCGGCGAGCCGGGGCGACACGAGCCCGGGGCCGATGTCGCGCCCGGCGCGCCGGACCTTCGAGAGATCGACGAGCTCCACCTCCGGCATCGGTCGATCGTCCACGCGAGCCGGCAGCTCGAGCTTGCGGTAGCGGCCGCGGCGCGCGTTCTCGAGCGTCTCGAGCGACGGCGTCGCCGACCCGAGCACGACCACCGCGCCCTCGAGCTTCGCCCGCACGACCGCGAGGTCTCGCGCGTGATAGGCGGGTCCGTCCTCCTGCTTGAAGCTGCCCTCGTGCTCCTCGTCGACCACGACGACCGCGAGATCCAGCACCGGCGCGAAGATCGCGCTCCGCACGCCGACGCAGATGCGCGCCTCGCCGCCGCGGAGGCGCTGCCACTCCGCGTGCCGCTCGGCGGGGGAGAGGCCCGAGTGGAGAAGGGCGACGTCGTCGCCGAAGCGCGCCCGGAACCTCCCGGCGAGCTGCGGCGTGAGCGCGATCTCCGGCACGAGCACGAGCGCGCCTCTCCCTGCGGCGCGCGCGTGCGCGATCGCCTGGAGGTAGACCTCGGTCTTGCCGGAGCCGGTGACGCCGTGGAGCAGGAACGGCGCGAAGGCTCCGATCGCGGAGGTGATCGCCTCGAGTGCCGCGGCCTGCGCGGGCGTGAGCGCGAGGGGCGAGGCGGAGGCCGCCAGGAGCCCGCTGCGCACGACCGGCACCTCGCGCTCGAGCCGGACGACGCCGCGCCGCGCGAGCGCCGTGAGGGCAGGGCGCCCGCTCGGGAACGCGGCGCGGAGCTCCTCGACGGGGATTCGGCCGCGGGCGAGCAGGTACTCGAGGATCGCGCGCTGCGCCCGGGCGCGAGAGAGCGCGGGGAGGGCGTCGGCAGCGGCAGGCTCGGGCGCGGCGTACTCGACGCCGCGGCGCGCGGGCGCGGCGGCCCCCTTGCGCGTGTTGAGCCCCGGCGGCAGCGCCGCGCGGAGCAGCTCGCCGGGCGGGACGAGGTAGTACTCCTCCGCCCATCGGATGAGCTCGACGAGCTTCGGCGTGAACGGCGGGACCGCGTCGAGGATCTCGGCCACGTCGCGCAGGGCGAGGCCGTCCTGCGCCGCGCCGGGGAAGCCAACCACGTATCCCGTCGCGCGGCGGCTCTTGCCGAACGGCACGGCCACCCGCTGCCCGAGCGCGATCTCCGGCGCGAGCGCAGGTGGGACGTGGTACGTGAACGTCCCGCGCACCGCGGCGGCGACGGCGACCTCGACGAGCACGGCGGGGAGTGTAGCAAGCGAACCCGTCGTGCGCCCCGCATGCGCGGTAGACTCGGCGCTCCCCGGAGGAGGACCCATGCGCTCTCGCCCGCTCTCGCTCCCGCTCGCCCTCGCGCTCGTCTCGCTTGCCGCCGCCTGCGGCGAGCGCCGCACCGAGGCACCGCCGCCGGCGCCCGCGCAAGAGGCGACGCCAACCCCGGCTCCGCCGCCCGCCGTGCCAGCGGACGCGACCCCGGCCGCGACCGCGACCGCGACCACGACCACGACCGCGGCCCCGACTCCGACCCCGACCCCGACCGCGAAGCCGACCCCCGTCGCGAAGCCGAGCGCGACCGAGAAGCCTGCCGCGGAGCCCGCTCCCGCCTCAGCGAAGCCAGCCGAGCCGGCGGCGACGCCCCAACCTGCGGCCCAGGGCGCACAGCACGAGAAGGTCGGCGACGCGAAGTGCAAGATGTGCCACCGCGTGCAGCACCAGTCCTGGGCGGCGAGCCCGCACGCGGCGAAGGGACTCGACTGCGAGGGCTGTCACGGGAACGGCGGCGACTACTGGCCGGCGTCCGTGATGCGGGACCGTGCGAAGGCCACCGCCGCCGGGCTCGTCATGCCGGGGCTCGCGTCGTGCAAGAAGTGCCACGCGAACGCCGACGCCACGCTCTTCGCGAAGGTCCACGCCCACACGGCGAAGTAGAGGGCGGGGCGCGCCCGGGCGGGGCCCGCGCCTGCCCGGCTTCGCCGGGGATCAGGCGGCCAGCAGGAACGCACGCGCCTCGTCGAAGATCCGGTCGATCGACGCGGCGAGCTCGTGGCCGTCGTCCACCGCGACGAGCCGCGCGGACGGCGTGCGCGCGACGAACGCCTCGACGTCCTCGAACGGGACGGTGTCGTCGCGCGTGCCGGCGATGCAGAGCGTGGGGATGCGGACCTCGGGGAACGCCGGGAGGCCACCGGCGTCCTCGAAGAACTGGAAGCCGATGCGCCGGGTGCGCCCGGACGCGTGATGCATCGTCTCGAGCCCGTACGCCCGCCAATCCTCGAGCTCGGCCGGACCGAGCCGCGCGCGCCAGCGCTCGAACAGGCGGAACGCGGGCGCGAGGAGGACGAGCTTCTCGACGGCGGGGTCGCGAGACGCCGCGAGCGCGGCCAGGTATCCGCCGAGCGAGCTGCCGATGATCGCGTGGGGAGGCTCGGCCCCGCCGAGCGCTGCCTCCGCGACGGCGAGCATCGACGAGGGCGACGATCGCTCGAAGCCGTCTGCACCCGGGGTGAGGTCCGGGACGTGGAGCGGCGCGCCGAGCGCGGCGAACCGCTCGGAGAGGACGCGCGCCTTGTGGGACGACGGGCCGGACGCGAAGCCGTGGAGGTAAAGGAGCACGGCGCGTGAGATTAACGCGGGCCGGGGGCGGGCGCGACCGCGACTACGACCACGACCATGAGCGAGGATGAAGACTACGACGAGGACTACGACTACGAGCGAAGGACGACGACTACGACGATGACTACGAGCGAGGACGGCGCCTTCGACGAGGACTACGACTGAGACAGGGACTACGACGACGCGGCAGCTTCATTACTTGTCCGGATCCTTCCCGCCGCGCAGCGCCCCGAGCCGCTCGGCGAGCGTCTTTTCGAGCCCGTTCTCCGAGAGGGTCACGATCTTCTCGCCGCGGAGCGCGTCCGGGAGGTACTGCTCGGCGACGTAGTGCCCCTCGAAGTTGTGCGGGTACCGATAGCCGCCGCCGTACCCGAGCCCCTCCATCAGCTTCGTCGGCGCGTTTCGCAGCTTGAGCGGGACGGGGAGCGGGCCCTTCTCGCGCACGAGCCGCCGCGCGGCCGCGTAGGCGGTGAGCGCCGTGTTCGACTTGGGCGCGAGCGCGAGGTACACGGCGGCCTGGCTCATCGGCAGGACGCCCTCCGGCAGGCCCACGAGCTCCACCGCCTGGAGCGTCGCGACCGCCACCTGCAGCGCCTGCGGGTCCGCGTTGCCGACGTCCTCGGAGGCGAAGATCACCATCCGGCGCAGGACGAAGCGGGGGTCCTCCCCGCCCTCGAGCATCCGGACCATGTAGTAGACGGCGGCGTCGGCGTCCGAGCCGCGCAGCGACTTGATGAACGCAGAGACGACGTCGTAGTGCTGCTCGCCGGCCTTGTCGTAGAGGATCGTTCGCTGCTGCAGGGCGTCCTCGGCGTCGGCCCGCGAGACCGCCGTCCGCCCCGCGAGCCGCACGGCTGCGGCCGCCACCTCGAGCGCGTTCAGCGCGCGCCGCGCGTCGCCGTACGCGTAGCGCGCGAGCGCCTCGCGGGCGTCCGGGTCGAGCGAGATCGCTCCGGCGAGCCCCTCGGGGGCGGCGGCGGCGCGATCGAGGAGGGCCGAGACCTCCTCCTCGGTGAGCCCGCGCAGCGTGATCACGCGGCAGCGCGACAGGAGCGCCGCGTTCACCTCGAACGACGGGTTCTCGGTGGTCGCGCCGATGAGCGTCACCGTCCCGTCCTCGACGTGCGGGAGGAACGCGTCCTGCTGCGCCTTCGTGAAGCGGTGGATCTCGTCCACGAAGAGGATCGTCCGCTTGCGGTGCATCCGGCGGCGATCCCGAGCGGCGGCGACGATCTCCCGGATCTCCTTCACGCCGCCGAGCACGGCGCTGAACGGCACGAACTCCGCCCCGGTGCGCTTCGCGACGATGCGCGCGAGCGTGGTCTTCCCGGTCCCGGGCGGGCCCCAGACGATGAGCGAAGGCACCTGGTCCGCCTCGATGGCGCGCCGCAGGGCGGTGTCCCTGCCGAGCACGTGCTCCTGTCCGACGAAGTCCTCCAGGCGGCGGGGGCGCATCCGCTCGGCGAGCGGCTTTCCGCTCTCGTCCCGCTCGGCTGCGCGATCGAAGAGGTCCATGGCGATCCGCTTATATAATGCCGCGCATGCAAGACCAGCCGTGTCCCGTGCCCCGGCGCGTGGGCATCGTCCACAAGGTCAGCTCGGCGGAGGCGTCGGAGACGGCGCTCTTCGCGGAGCAGTTCCTCCGCGCGAAGGGCGTCGACGTCGTGACCGACGAGCCGGAGGTGGGCCGCAGCGCGGACCTCGTCGTCGTCCTCGGCGGCGACGGCACCCTCATCCATGCCGCGCGCCTGCTCGACGGCCGGCCCGTCCCGATCCTCGGCGTGAACATGGGGAACCTCGGGTTCATGACCGAGGTCCCCCAGGGCGAGCTCTACCCCGCCCTCGAGCGGGTGCTCGCTGGAGAGGGGCTTCTCTCGGAGCGCATGAAGCTGCGCGTGCACCTGCACCGCGGCGGCCGCCCGGAGCGCGACCTCGACGCCGAGGTGCTCAACGACGTCGTCATCGGCAAGGGCGCGCTCGCGCGGATGGCGGAGCTCGACGCGCGCGCGGGCGGCTGCTACGTCGCGACCTTCAAGGCGGACGGCATCATCGTCGCGACGCCCACCGGGTCGACCGGGTACGCGCTCGCCGCGAACGGCCCGATCGTCTACCCGACGATGCGCGGGGTGATCCTCGCCCCGATCTGCCCGCACATGCTCACGCAGCGGCCGATCGTGCTTCCCGACGAGCTCACCGTCCAGATCGTCCTGACCAACGACTCCGAGGTGTACCTCACGCTCGACGGGCAGAAGGGCGTCCGGCTCGCGAAGGGCGACGTCGTCCAGGTGAAGCAGTCTTCGAACCGGGTCCTGCTCGTGCAGAACCCGAACCTCGATTACTTCGCGATCTTGCGCGCGAAGCTACGCTGGGGCGAGCGGTAGCTCCTCGGCGCACGATACCGGGCCTGCGACGGGGGTGCTCGCTCCTCGCGGCTGCGGCGTACGGAAGCAGTACGCCTCGCCACTCGTCGCTGCGCTTCCCCGTCTCGGCTCCGGTCTCGTGCGCCTTGCGGGGGGCGCCGGCGTACGCGCTGCGGGTGCCCGCCTCGGTCTCGTGCGCCTTGTCGAGGCGGGGTGCTCGCGGCTCAGGCCGGCGCGTGCGAGTAGGGCGGCGGCGGCAGATTCCGGTAGCTCTCGCTCGCGGCGGGGCCATCGCACGCGTGGTCCGGCAGCGCGCTCGCCTCGTCCGTCACCACCGTGAAGTCGCACCACCGGCAGCGGAATGCCGGGACCTTCACGGGCGGATCCCCAGGCACCTCGAGCTCGTGCCGCTCGAATAGCACGCGCACCGTCCCGGACACGTGGATCGTCATGGCATCCTCCGAGGTGAGCGTCCCACCGCGGCATCGCGCCGTGAAGCGCCTCGGCGGGACGTGCGCCCCCCGCCCGGTTGCCCGCAGGACGGGCCCCCGAACGCCTGTACCACTGAAAATTTGCGCAGTGTCAGGGGGTCGTGGATCAATGTCCGCATGCTCACGACGCTGCGCATCTCGGGGTTCGCGATCGTCGACGCGATCGAGGTCCGGTTCGGCCCGGGGCTGAACGTCCTCACCGGCGAGACCGGGGCCGGGAAGTCGATCCTCGTGAACGCGCTCCATCTCGTCCTCGGCGGCAGAATGAGCGCCGACGTGCTGCGCGAGGGCGCCGAGGAGGCGGTGGTGGAGGCCCTGTTCGAGCTGCCGCCGGGGCACCGCGTGCTCGCCCGCCTGGAAGCCGCGGGGCTCCCCGGTTCCGCGGGGCAGGGCGGGGGAGGGACCTCGGAGCTCCTCGTGCGCCGGGTGGCGGCACGGGGCGGGCGCGGGCGCGCCTTCGTGAACGGGGCGCTCTGCACCGTCTCGATGCTCGAGGAGGCGCTGCGCGGGCTCGTCGACGTCTCCGGCCAGCACGAGCACGTGTCGCTGCTCGACCCGGCCACGCACACCGAGATGCTGGACGCGTTCGCCGGCCTTCGACAGGCTCAGGATGAGCGGGCCCTTCGAGAACCTCTGAACGAGCAGGTGCCGGGCGGCGCGGGATCGCTCCTCCTCCGATACCGCGCCGCTCACGCGGCGCTCGCCGCCCTCGTCCGCGAGCGAGAGACCCTCGCCGCGGACGAGGGTGAGCGGGCGCGGCGGGCGGACTACCTCGCGTTCCAGCTGCGGGAGCTCGACTCTGCGGATCCCCGCGCTGGTGAGCTCGACGCGCTCGAGGACGAGCGGCGCGTGCTCGCCTCCGCGGAGAAGCTCCGCGACGCGGCGCGCGCCGCCGAGGCGCTGGCGTACGGTGAGGAGGGGAGCGCGTCGGAGCGGGTGGCTCAGGCTGCGCGCGCGCTCGCGGAGGCGGGACTC
>DATIDF010000134.1:0-10251 GCA_035456445.1 Anaeromyxobacter sp. | reverse complement strand
CGGACGGGTTCGAGCTCCTCGCCGCCGTGAAGGCGCGCGCGCCCGCGACGGAGGTCGTGATGATGACGGGCTACACCACCGTCGGCGACGCGGTCCGCGCGATGAAGGCGGGCGCGTTCGACTACCTCGAGAAGCCCTTCGACCCGGACGCCGCGCTCGCCGTCCTCGCGCGCGCCGCCGAGCACAAGCGGATCGTCGACGCCGCCCGCACCGCGGCGGCGCCCGGCGAGCAGGACGCGTTCCACAACCTCGTCGGCCGCAGCGCTCGCATGCGCGAGGTGTACGCGCTCCTCGACAAGGCGGCGCAGGTGGATGCGACGGTCCTCGTCCTGGGCGAGACCGGAACGGGCAAGGAGCTCGCGGCGCGCGCCATCCACTACCACTCTGCCCGGCGCGCGGGGCGCTTCGTCGCCGTGAACTGCGGCGCGCTGCCGGGCGAGCTCGTCGAGAGCGAGCTGTTCGGGCATGCGCGCGGCGCCTTCACCGGCGCGGCCGCTGCGAAGCCCGGCCTCTTCGAGGAGGCGAGCGGAGGGACGCTCTTCCTCGACGAGGTCGGAGAGCTGCCGCTCCCCGCGCAGGTGAAGCTCAACCGTGCGCTCCAGGAGAAGGAGATCCGGCGCGTCGGCGAGCGCACCCCGGTGAAGAGCGACGTCCGCATCTTGGCGGCGACGCACCGCGATCTCCGCGAGGAGGTGCGGGAGGGGCGCTTCCGCGAGGACCTCTTCTACCGCCTGAACGTGATCGCCGTGACGCTCCCGCCGCTGCGGGACCGGGCGGAGGACGTGCCCTTGCTCGCCACGCACTTCCTCGAGAAGCACGCCCGCGCGCTGCGCCGCGAGATCGCTGGCATCGAGCCGGACGCGCTCGTCCGGCTCGCGGGCTACGGCTGGCCCGGCAACGTTCGGGAGCTCGAGAACACGATCGAGCGCGCCGTCGCGGTCGCCGGCGGCGACCGCATCTCGGTCGCGGATCTACCGCAAGAGCTGGCCGGCGCACCCGCTGCGGCGCCCGCCGGGGCGCTCGCCGCGCTGCCGTACCGGGATGCGGTCGCCGGGGCGCGCGACCGGGTGACGCGCGAGTACCTCGTCGCGCTGCTCACCGAGTTCGAGGGGAACGTCACGCGGGCGGCCGAGCGGGCCGGGCTCGAGCGCGAGAGCCTGCACCGCCTCCTCCGCAAGCACGGGCTCCGTTCCGAGGACTTCAAGCAGGCGTGAGCCCCCGCCCGGCCCCAGGAGGCACGGGCGGGCGAGCGCCCGCCGGCGCTCGGAAAAAAGTGGGCGCGCGGAGAATTCGGAAGAGCGACGTGCGTTGTAAGCAGGAGTGCGAGACCCGAGCACCGCAGCGCTGACCCTGGCGGGCAGCCCCTGGCGAGCGGCCCGATCCGATGGGCTCGACGTCGTCCGCGCCGGTCGATTCGGCGTGCAGTACGAGCCGATCGTCGAGGTCGCCACCGGACGCCTTCACGCATACGAGGCGCTCGCGCGGTTCCACAGGCGCGACGGTGTCACGGTCCCGCCCGCCGTGGTGTTCGAGCGGCTGCGCGCCGTGCCCGAGCTGCTGGTCCGCACCGAGCTCGCGCTGAAGCGGCTCCAGGTGAGGGAGGCACCGGGCCCGCGGGTGTTCCTCAACATCTGCCCCGAGATCTGGTCGCTCGCCGCCAGGAGCTTCCGGGACGTGTTCGCCTCCTCGCGCGTCGAGGTGGTGGTCGAGGCGGTCGAGAACGTCCACGCGAGCGCGATCGGGCGCGGCGCGGCCATGCTGCGCGAGCTGTCCGCGGCCGGCATCGTCGGCGCGCTCGACGATCTCTGCGGCGAGAACGTGCTCGTGAGCACCGAGGAGCTGCACCTCGCGCGGGTCCTCAAGCTCGACCGAAGCGTGCTGCGCACCGTCGGCGATCCCTCGCGGCGCGCGCTGCTCGACGCGATGCTCACGTTCGCGGAGCGGACCGGCAAGCGGGTCGTGGCGGAGGGCGTCGAGACGGCGGCGGACTTCGCGGTCGTCCGCGGGCTCGGGATCGACTTCGCGCAGGGGGACCTGTTCCGCGAGGGGTTCCGGCGCGTGCTGCCCACCCATCACTGAGCGACGTCCCGGCGCGCGAGCTCACCCCCTCGAGCGCCAGCCGTGAACCTCGGTCCCGCCCTCGGCACACGCGGCGCACCGACCTGCGTTCCGGACGGGTTCGGCTCGTCCACGGCGGCCGCAGCGAGCACGAGCGTGACGATCGCGGGGAAGATCACGGCGCGATCCTCCTCATGGTACGAGCGACTCGAGGTGCGCGAGCTCGGCGTGGCGCGCGTCGGGTCATGCCTCTCGCAGTGACGTTCGGTACGCCACGGCCCCATGCACGCTGCCCCGACGCGCGCCACGGAGCAACCGCACCGGGGGGACCGCAGGGGGCGTCGACGCAGCGAGCCAGCCCAGGCATGAACCGAGCGGGCCCCGCCGTGACCGTCCTCCTCTATGCGCTCGGTGCGGCGGCGATCGTCGCCGGGATCGCCGGGCTCGTCCTCCCCATCCTGCCTGGGTCGCTGCTCCTCGTCGTGGGTGTCGTGCTCATCGCCTGGGCGGAGGACTTCACGCGCGTCGGCTGGGGCATCGTCGCGGTGGCGGCCGGGCTCAGCCTACTCATGTGGCTCGTGGACCTCGCCGCGGCGGCGCTCGGCGCGAAGGCGTTCGGCGCGTCGTCCCGCTCCATCCTCGGCGCGAGCGTCGGCCTCGTGGTCGGGCTCTTCCTCGGTCCGGTGGGCGTGGTGCTCGGTCCGATCGTCGGCGCCGTCCTGTTCGAGCTCACCCGCACGCCGGACCTGCGCGCCGCCGGGCGCGCAGGAGCGGGCGCGTTCGTCGGGTTCGTCCTCGGCAACGCCGTGAAGATCGCGCTCGCGTTCGTGCTCGTCGGAGTCGTCGTGCTCGCGGTGATCTATTGAACGGGGGGCTGCGCCCCCCGCCCCAGCAGCAGAGCTGCTGGGGCCCCACCCCTGTTACGCGGGGCCGGTGAACGCCCGCTCACCCCGAGCGTAGCGTCCGCGAAGCGGGCGCGAAGTCGAGGGGCGCGCCGGCTTCCGCCGGGTCGCGACGGTTCCCCGCCAAAAGGGGCTTCGCCCTCCCGAGGTGACTGACAGTCAAAGACAGCGGGCCATGCCGCTCGCCCCGCGCTTGCTTCGCTCGCGACGCTACGGCAGCTGGCGCACGTCGGCCTGCGAGAGGGTGCCGCGGGGCGTGTCCGCGCGTGGCGCGGCGCAGGCGTCGAAGGTCCGGGGAGACTCGCGGCCTTCCCCGTCGACGGCGGCGACCCGGAAGCAGCGCCGCTCGCCGTTCTTCACCGTCGCGCTGAAGGCCGTGTTGCCCGTCGAGCCGATCCGACCGCCCTTGTCCTTGTCCCAGTACACGGCGTAGACGACGCCGAGCTCGGGCGAAGGCTCCCATGAGAGCGCGACCGAGGTCGTCGTCTCGGGCGCGGCGCGGAGCACGGTCGGGCCCGCGGGCACGCCGGGGTCGGCGGTCTTGGTGCAGGCGAGCCCCTGCGGCGGCGAGCGGTTTCCGGCCGCGTCGAGCGCCACGACGGCGTAGCAGGCCTCGGAGGAGGGCGGGAGGCCGACGTCGAGGTGATGCGTGAAGCGCGCGTCGACGCGCGCGATGACGACGCCGCCCCGCTGGATCTCGTAGCTCGTGACCGCGACGTCGTCCGCCGCGGCGCCCCACGCGAGCGCGACGTTCGTGGGCGAGTTCGGGCCGGCGGCCAGCCGGGTCGGCGCGGTCGGCGGCTTGAGGTCCGGCGTGGTCGCGCACGTGCGCTTCGACGCGGCCGACACGTTCCCGGCGGCATCGCGAGCGCGGATGAAGTAGCAGTACTCGCGCGCCGGCCGGAGCCCCTCCTCGCTCGAGCTCGTCGCGTCCACCACGGCGAGGGACGTCCGGTCGCGGAACACCTCGTAGCCCTGCACGCCGATCTCGTCCTCCGAGGCCGTCCAGCGGAGCTCCACCCGAGTGTCGGACGTGGCGGTGACGACCACGCCGGAGGGGACGGTCGGGGCGGTCAGGTCCGGGGGCGTGGCGCACGCGGGACCACCCTCCGCGGAGCGGTTCCCGGCAGCGTCCCGTGCACGGACGGTGTAGCAGTACTGGCGCGTGGGGTGGAGCTTGGACTCCAGCGCGGCGAGCTCGTCGCTCGTCGCGACCACGTGGCCGTCGCGCAGGAGCTCGTACTCGGTGACGCCGACGTCGTCGGCGGAGGGGCCCCACTGCACGCGGATCGTGCGCTCGCCTCGCGCCTCGGCGACGACCGGATCCGGCCGCGATGGCGGCGTCAGGTCGGGCGTCGTCGCGCAGGCAGGGCCGGCGGGCGGCGACAGGTTCCCGGCCGCGTCGACCGCACGCACGGTGTAGCAGTAGGTCTGGGCGGGGGCGAGACCGGAGTCGGTGACCGCCTTCCCCGCCACCGTCGCGACGGGCGCCTCTCCGCGCAGCACGCGGTACGCGGTGACGGCGACGTCGTCCGTGGCCGGGTCCCAGCTCACCGCCACCTGGCGCTCGCCGCGCGCCTCGGCCCGCAGGCCGGGCGGCACCGTCGGCGGGCTCTGGTCCGGGGTCTCGGCGCAGGCGGTCCGCGTCGGGCCGGAGCGGTTCCCCTTGGCGTCGAGCGCGATCACCGCATAGCAGTGGCGCGAGCTCGGGCGGAGGCCCTCGTCCGCGAAGGAAGCCTTCGCGACCACGCCAGCTGGGGCGCCGTCGCGGAGGACCTGGTACTTCGTCACCTCGGCGCCCTCCGCGGCCACCCACTCGAGCGCGATCCGCGACGGCGAGAGCGCGCTGACGGTGAACCCGCGCGGCGTGGGCAGCGCCGCGGCCGGCGCGACGGGCACGACGGGCGCGACCGCCGCATCGGGAGCTGCCTCGGCAGGAGCGGTGAGGCCGGCATCCGCCGCCGCGCGGCGCATCGCGTCCACGTCGAGCGCGACGTCGGGCGCGACGTCGGGCGACCGAGCCGCGTCACCCCGAGGGGCGGCGGCCTGCGCCGTGGGCGCCGCTGGCATGGGAGCCGCGGGAACCGGCTCCCGCGCGCGCTCACACGCAGCCGAGGAGGCGAGGAAGGCGACGGCGAGGCAGATTGACCGAGAGCGTGTTGACATACAGTGTCCCCTCGTTCGGGTCGCAGGGGGAGAGACGCGGTGCTCCTGCGAGGCGAACGCCCTACTGAGCAGGCTAGCATACACGCGCCCGCATCTCTCCCCCCTTCTAGGGAGCCCAAAGCCTTGATCGAGGGCAAGTCGCGCCCGAGGAGCCGCCATCTCTTTCGCGCGAAGTCGATGGAACCGTCGCCGCGACTGCGACCCCGAACGCCCCTTGTCCCTGCACCCAACGCGGAGTACCTCGACGGCCGTGGACCCCGGTTCGCATGCCCCGCGCGCCGAGCCGCGTTCCCGTCCGCTCGTGCTGCACGTGGAGGACAACGAGGCCACGCGCTATCTCGTCGCGCGGCTCCTCAACCGTGGCGGCTTCGACGTGATCGGCGCGGCGACGGGGCGCGAGGCGCTCGCGCGCCTGGAGGAACGACCGGACGCGATCCTCCTCGGCGTGAAGCTGCCTGACGTCACGGGCTTCCAGCTCTGCCGGCACCTGCGGGGCGACGCGCGCGCCGCGGCGCTGCCCATCGTCCATCTCTCGTCGAGTCACCCGTTGCCCGAGGACCAGCGCTACGGCCTCTCGGTCGGGGCGGACGCGTACCTCGTACACCCCGTCGACGGCGCCGTGCTGACGGAGACGCTGCGACGGCTCATCGACCGCTCGATCGGAGAGCGGCCCTCGTCACGGGCACCCTGACGGGCGCCCGGGTCTCCTATCACGAGGCGCAAGGCCTCAGGTTCTGCCGGCGCCGGTCCCGGCGTCCACGTGATCGAAAATGCGCGAACCGCCCGACCGCAAGACCGAGCCGCGCCCGTGGTTCTATCCGGCGGCGCTCGTGCTCGCGACCGTGGGGCTCGCCGTGACGTACCTGCTCGCTGGCGCGCATTTCGCGTTCTCGGTCGCAGCCGTCGCGCTGGCCGCGGTGATCGGCGGCACAGCGGCGGGGCTGCTCGCCGCGCTCGTCAGCGTCGCCGGGTACGCTTGGTTCTTCCTCGCACCCACGGGGAGCCTGCGCGTCTCGAGCGGCACGGAGGCGATCGGGCTCGCCGGGTTCCTCGCGAGCGCTACCGTCACGGCCGTGGTCGTCGGCGCGCTCCGTGCCGCCTACCGCCGGACGGAGCGTGCGCTGGCGGACGCGCGCGCCGCGGAGGAGCGGATGCGCCTCATGACCGAGGGGCTCCATGGGCACGCGGTTCTGCTCCTCGATCCGAGCGGGATCGTGACGGGCTGGAACGTGGCGGCGGAGCGGCTCACCGGGTGGCCGGAGGCGGAGATCGTCGGTCAGAGCTTCGCCCGCTTCCACCCGCCGGAGGAGCGGGACGCCGGCAAGCCGGAGCAGCTCCTCTGGCGCGCGACGCGCGACGCACGTGCCGACGAGGACGGCTTCCGGGTGCGCAAGGACGGTACGCGCTTCTACGCGAGCGTCACGCTGAGCGCGGTGCGAGACCCCGAGGGGCGGCTCGCCGGGTTCGCGCACGTGATGCGCGACGTGACGGAGCGGCGGCGCGCGGACGAGGCAGAGCGGTTCGTGCTCGAGGCCGGGAACGTGCTCGCGGAGGCGATGCACCCTGAGCAGATGCTCGATCGGCTCGCGCGGCTCGCGGTGCCGCGCATCGCCGACTGGTGCACCATCGAGACGCTCGACGACGACGGCCGGCTCCGGCTCGTCGCCCTCGTCCACGCCGATCCCCGCCACGAGCACGCGCTCCGCGACCTCCGGCTCCGCTTTCCGCCCGACCCCGAGACCTCGCCGACGTGGCGCGTGCTGCGGAGCGGACAGCCGGAGGTCGCCTCCGAGGGGGACGCCGCCGCCCTCGCGGCGCTCGCGCCGGAGCCCGAGCACCGCGACGCGCTCCGGGCGGAGGGGCTGCGCGTGTGGCTCACCGTGCCGCTCACGGCCGGGCGGCGCAACCTCGGGGCGCTGACGCTCGCCGTCTCGTCGCCGGACCGTGACCTCGGACCGCGCGAGCTCGGGGTCGCGCGCGATCTCGCTCGCCGCGCGGCGCAGGCGCTCCATACCGCGAACCTCTACGTCGACGCGCAGCGCGCCGGGCGCGAGCGCGACGAGGTCCTCGCGATCCTCTCCCACGATCTGCGCGCACCGCTCGGCGCCGCGTTCGCGGCCGCGCGCGCGATCCGGGCGGACGCGCCCGAGGGGCCCGTCGGCGAGCGGATCCGGCGGAGCGCGAGCGCGGTCGAGCGCGCGGCGGAGGCGATGTCCCGGCTCGTCACGGACCTGCTCGACCTCGCCGGCCTCGAGGCGGGTCGGCTCGTGGTCAGCCGTCGTCCCGAGCACACCGCCGCGCTCGTGCGCGCGGCGTCGGATGCCCAGCGGGAGGCGGCGGCGCAGGCGGGCGTGACGCTCGTCGTGGAGGCGGCCGAGACGCTCCCCGACGTGGACGCTGACCGCGACCGGGTCCTGCAGGTGCTCGGGAACCTGCTCGCCGACGCGCTGCAGGCGACGGACGGCGGGCTCGTCACCCTGCGCGCGCGCGTGGTGGACGGCGGGCGCGCCGTCGCGTTCGAGATCGAGGACAGCGGCCGCGCCATCCCGGAGGAGGAGCTCGCGCAGTTCTTCGATCGCTACCGGCGCGGTCGCGGCTCGAGCGCGCGGGGCGTGGGGCTCGGGCTCGCCGTCTCGCGCGGGATCGTGGAGGCGCATGGCGGGCGCATCTGGGCCGAGAGCCGCTCCGGCCAGGGGAGCCGCCTCACCTTCACGCTGCCGGCGGCGTCGCCCTGGGAGTCGCAGGCTCCGCGCGAGCCGGCTGCGGGGGCGCCCGGATAGCTGCCGCGCGACGCTTCACCGCCGCGCTCAGGCGGCGCCAGCGGCCTGCTCGGAAGCGGTGAGCGTCGTGATCGGCAGCGCGAAGCGTACGACCGTGCCGAGGCCGAGCGTGCTCTCCGCCCAGATCCGTCCGCCGTGCGCCTCGATCAGCGCGCGCGCGATCGCGAGCCCGAGCCCGGTGCCCGCGTACCCCGCGGAGCGGCCGCGGCGGAAGCGATCGAACACGTGCGGCAACTCCTCCGCCGGGATGCCGGGCCCCGTGTCTCGAACCTCGAACACCACCTGCTCGCCCTGCGCGCTCACCGCGATGGAGACGTGACCAGACTCGGTCGCCTTCACCGCGTTGGAGGTGAGGTTCCCGAGCACCTGGAGGACGCGATCGTGGTCGCATGAGACGAGGGGCAGCTCGTCCGCCGCGCGCCAGTGCACCTCGAGGCCCTTCGCCTCCGCGGCCGGGCGGATCACCTCCGCCGCCTCGCGCGCGAGCGTCGCCGGCGCAAGCGACACGCGGCGCATCGACAGCCGGCCGCCCTCCAGGCTGGCGAGGTCCAGCAGGTCGCCGATGAGCCGGGTCATTCGATCCGCGGCGCTCGCGATCCGCGCCCCAGTGGCGCGCACCCGCTCCGGATCGCCCGATGCCGGGCCGCCGAGCACGCGCGAGCCCATCACGATCGCGCTGAGCGGCGTGCGCAGGTCGTGCGAGACGATCGCGAGCACCTCGTCGCGGTGGCGGACCGCTTCCTCGGCCTCGCGCTGGGCGCGGCGGGTCTCGGTGACGTCGTGGAACGCCGCGACCGCGCCGGTGATCCGCCCCGACGCGTCGCGGATCGGAGCGGCGTTGTTGAGGATGGTCGCGCGGCCGCCGTCGAAGCGCTCGATGTCGATGAGCTCGCCCGTGGACGCCTCGCCATGGAGCACTGCCCGGCGGATGGCCCAGTCGTCAGGCGCGAGCGAGACGCCGGTGTCCGCCCACGCACCCCGGTACATCTCGACCGCCGCGGCGTCGCCGCCCCAGACCTGCCGGGCGTGGTCGTTCGCGCTCAGGATGCGTCCCTCCGGGCCGGCAAGGATGACGCCGACCGGCAGGGTCCGCAGGATCGTCTCGAGCCGGAGCTGCTCGTCCTCGGCGACCTTGCGGGCCTGGACCTGTTCGGTGACCTCGGTCACGAGGAGGAGGACGTCCGTGCCCACCTCGCCGGGGATCGGACGCACGGACCAGCGCCACCACGTCGCTCCGCGCGCGAACCCGTTGTGACGGTACTCGGGCGTGTCGGCCGGCTTTCCGGTCGCGGCGACGCGTTGGACGACCTCGACGAGCCCGGCCTCGCGCGCGTTCGGCACGAAGTCCGCGATCCGCAGCCCCTCGATGCCGAGCTGCGCGAACGGGGCGTCGAGGAACGAGAGGAACGTGCGGTTCGACCACCTCGCGCGGAGGTCCCGCCCGTCGAAGATGACGATCCCGGCGGGTGCCTCCCGGAACACGGCCTCGAACCTCCGCCGCTCCCCCTCCGCGCTGGCGAGCGACTGCGAGGCGGCCGCCTCGGCGTGGCGGCGATCGGTGACGTCGCGGAATCGCACGCCCACGTGCTCGAGCCGTTCGTGCTCGCGCACCGGGTGGTAGCTCGCCTCGAGGCAGCGGCGACCGGCGGGGAGATCCGTCCAGAGCTCGTACTGGACCGACTCGCCGGAGAAGGCGCGCTCGATGCGGGGGGCCATCGCGTCGAAGGCATCCAGGCCCACGACCTCGACGAGCGGCCGCCCGAGCAGATCGACTGTGGAGAGGCCGCGCATCGCGGCGTACGCCGGGTTCACCGCGCGCAGGCGCAGCGAGCGATCGAGGACGACCATGGGGTCCGGCGACGTCTCGAAGAGCCGCTCGTGCAGCACGAGCGACGCGTTCGCCGCCACCAGCTTTCCCGCCATCTCGTCGAACGCGCCCCCGAGCCGCACGATCTCCGCGGGACCCTGGAGCGGCGCGAGGACCACGTGACCTCGCCCGAGCGCCTGGACGTGGCGCTCCAGGCGCCGGAGCGCCCGGGCGATGCGACGGGTCACGAGGGTGGAGACGAGCACGGCCAGGACCGCCGCAGCGATCCCGATGCCGATCGCCCTCGCGGCAGCGACGAGGAAGGTCGATGCCGCGTCCGCGTACGACCGGCTCGCGATGGCGGCCCAGCCGACGAGGTCCACCGGCACGGCGGCCGTGATGGTGCCATCGGCGTGCGTCGCCTTCGCGACCTCCTCCCCGCGGAGCGCGGTCGCCACCGCGTCCGTGTCGAGGACGCCACCCGCGGGTCCGCCCTCCCCGTCGCGCCGGAACACGATCTCTCCGCTTCGATCGGCGA
>DATIDF010000133.1:0-2846 GCA_035456445.1 Anaeromyxobacter sp. | reverse complement strand
GCGCCGGACCTCGTCTTCTCGCTCGCGATCTGGACGGTCGTGCCCGATGTGAACGGCGCGCTCGTCTCGATCCAGAACCGCAACGACCCCATCGCCTTCGACACCACGCCCTGGGTGAACCTGACGCAGCACCCGGACCTCCAGCCGCTCGTCGATCCCGTCACGCTGCGCGCGGTCTCGCTCGGCGGCGCCGCCGGCGCGGCGGTGTGGGATCGCGACCTCGGCGAGATCGTCGTCTTCTGGCCGGAGAGCGGCCACCTCGCGACCTGGCGCGGGGATGCGCTCGGGCTCGCCGTCCGCGAGATCGTCGCGGCGGACGTGGTGGGCTCCGCCGCACCGGACCTCGTCGCGCTCGCGGAGGATCCTCACACCGGCGCGGGCGCGCTGCTCGTCTATCCGGACCTGGGCGAGGGATCGCCGACCATCGCCTGGGCGGCGGGGAGCCCAGGGGAGGCCGAGCGCGGGGCCGACCACGGCTTGGCGGTCGACGCGAGCGATCCGGAGGGCTCGGTGTCGGTCGAGTGGTTCGTCGGCCCGACCGCGACTCCGGCAGGGCTCGGGACCGCCGTCACGATCCCAGGCGCGCTCCTGTGCGGGCCGGAGGGGGACGTCTCGGTGATCGCCCGCGCGACCGACGCGGAGGGCGTCTTCCGCGAGGTCGCCGGCGCAGTGAAGGTGCGGCTCGCGCCGCCGCGGCTCGCGGTCGAGGGCGGCTCGACCCCGGGGACGCTCACGCTCTCGCCCGGCGAAACGCACGCTGTGCTCGCGGGCGAGGCGTGGTCCGGCTGCGGCCGGCCGGTGACGTTCGCCTGGGCGACCTCCGGCGTGCCCGCGGCGCTCGGAGCGCTCGACGACGGGCCAGCCTCCTCGCGACGGACGCTCGACCTCACGGAGGCGAGCTACCCCGCGCTCCTCGCCGGAGCGCCGACCGTGACGCTCGTCGCCTCGGACGACACGGGCGTCACGAGCCCGCCCGCGACGCTCTCGCTGGCGCTCGACGCGACCGGCCTCGTCGAGGTCGTGCACGACGCAGACGAGGCGGCACTGGCTGCGGGCGACATCGCCGTCGTTCGCACCCGGCTCCGGAGCCGGATCTCGGTGCCCCTGCCGCGCGTGCGGATCGCGGACGCGCTGCACGGCGTCACTCCGGCGGGCCCGCCGCGCGTCGTGGGCGCTAGCGCCGTCGAGCTCCGCAATGGGGGCGCCGAGATCGTGCTCGACGCGCTGCCACCCGCCGGCGCCGAGGTGATGATCGAGCTTCCGGTGCGGGGCACCGGCGCGGCGGGGGGCTCCGCCGTGGAGGTCCGCTCCGAGGGAAACCACCTGCTCGCGCCGGCCGCCGAGGCGCGCGGCACCGGCGGGCGGCTCCCCGGCCGCGGCTGCGCCTCGGGCGGCGCGGCCGGTGCCGTGTCGCTCGTGCTCGCGGCGCTGGCCCTCGGACACGGCGCTTCGGCGCGACCCTCGCGCAGAAGCCGCTGCACGACGATACGCTCGTAGCGCTCGAGGCGGAGCGCGAGGGGGCTGCGATGACGTATCACGGCGTCACCCGCCCGCATGTAATCGGGTCCGTTCATCCCGAGCGTAGGTCCCGCGAAGCGGGACCGTAGTCGAGATCCTATGAGGGCCCACGCGGGCGGCGAAGAGAGAGGCCACCCGGGTGAAGATCGTCTCCCGTTTCCGGCGAGAAACTGGAGGAGAGACCTATGGCCCAGGTGGCCCGCAACGAGAGTAACGGAACCGTATCGAAGTTGTACGTCGCGTTTGAGCTGAGCGAGAAGAACTGGAAGCTCGTGTTCAGCGACGGGACGCGCACGAGGGAGGTTGGAGTGCACGCGCGGGATCTCTCGCGGGTGCTAGAGCTCGTCAAGGACGCCCGCCGACGCTTCGGGACCGGGCCGAAGGGCAAAGTGCTCAGCTGCTACGAGGCCGGCCGCGACGGGTTCTGGCTGCACCGGGCGCTTCTCGACAAGGGGATCGACAACACCGTCCTGGATGCCTCGAGCATCGAGGTCGACCGCCGCGCGCGGCGCGCAAAGACCGACCGGCTCGACGGCAGGAAGCTCGTCGCCCTGCTGATCCGACTGGATCGCGGCGACGCGGCGGTCCGCCGCGTGAACGTCCCCTCGCCGGAGGTCGAGGACGCGAGACGGGTCTCGCGCGAGATGCAGCGCCTCAAGAACGAGAGGACCGCTCACACGAACCGGATCCGCGGGCTGCTGTCTCTCGTCGGTCGCTCGGTGAAGCACCCGAAGCACGTCCGAACCCTGCTCGAGGGCGGTTGGTCCGGCGCCGATGGGCGGCCGATCGGGCCGGTTCTTCGGACAGAGATCCTGCGCGAGCTATCGCGCATCGATCTCCTGAACGCGCAACTCCTCGAGGTGCAGCGCGCCCAGCACGCCCTCGTAAACGCGGATGCCCCGTGCGCGGAGGTCGCTGCGCGTCTCGCCAAGGTCGTTTCTGTCGGCGAGACCGGCGCGACCATTCTCAGCTACGAGCTCTTCGGCTGGCGGAAACTTGAGAATCGGCGCCAGGTCGCGAGCGCGGCGGGACTGGCACCGACCCCTTACAGCAGCGGAAACGACGAGCGTGAGCAAGGCATCAGCAAGGCCGGAAACACGCGGGTACGATGGGTCGCGGTCCAACTCGCGTGGGCTTGGCTCAGGCTCCAGCCAAACAGCCGGCTCACGCGCTGGTACTGGGAGCGCTTCGGTCACGGGGGCCCGCGATTTCGGAAGATCGGGATCGTTGCGCTCGCGAGACGGCTGCTCGTCGACCTGTGGCGCTACGTGAAGTTCGGCATCGTCCCGGAGGGCGCGCTCATGAAGGCCTGATCCACAAGCCGGAAC
>DATIDF010000132.1:0-2233 GCA_035456445.1 Anaeromyxobacter sp. | reverse complement strand
AGATCGAACAGGGCGAGGAGGAGCGTCGCCGCTCCGAGGCGCACCAGCGTGCCGGCTTCTCGGCGGTCGAGGACCGGCCGGGGCGCCGGCCGCACGACCTCGGCGTGAACGCGCCTCCGCGCGAGCGCGGCGCCCAGGAGCCCCGCGGGGTAGAGCACGGCCGCGGCGAGGGCGGCGCCCGTCAGACCCCACCGTGGGACCAGCGCGAACGCCAGGAGCATCGCCGTGCCTCCGCCCGCGACCGCGAACGCCAGCGGACCGCCCGCGTCGGACCGCCCGGAGAAGAAGCCCTGGAGCGTGTTCTGGAGCGCGATCCCCACGACGCCGATCATCGAGATGCGGACGAGCCCGGCATGCTCCGGCGAGCCGAGGAGCGCCGTCGAGAGGGCGCCCGCGAACGCGAGCCCGAGCGACGCGGCGGACAGCGCCGCGAGCGACGCCACCGACGCCGCGCTCCAGACGGCGCGGCGCGCGGCCGCGTCGTCCCCGCGGCCCGTCGCCTCGCCCACCGCGCGCGCGACCGGGAGCCCGAGGCCGAGCCCGGAGAGCGTGCCGATCCAGGTCTGCGCCGACGACACCTGCGCCAGGATCCCCACGCCGGCCGCGTCGAGGTGCAACGCGATCCACTTGTTCCGGATCACGCCGGTCAGCGCGCCCGCGAGCGGGGCGCCCGCCGTGACGAGAAGCCGCACGAGCCGATCGGTCCAAAGACGCGCCGCCGGGGATGGCATCAGCGTATGGTAGACTACGGCTCGTCCGATGCGCGACCCCGCCGAGTCACAAGCCGCCCGGGCCTCGCGGGAGGAACCGCTCGTCAGCATTCTCCTCGCCTCCCGCAACGGCTCGCGATTCCTTCCCGACGCCCTCCGCTCCATCGAGTCGCAGACCTACCGGCGCTTCGAGCTGGTCGCGGTCGACGACGGCTCGACCGACGGAACCGGAGCGATCCTCGCCGCCTTCACCGGCGCGCCGGAGGGCACGCGCGTGCTGCGGGCCGAAGGGATCGGACCCGCGGCGGCCCGGGCTCTCGCGTTCGCCCACTCGCGCGGGGACCTGATCGCGATTCACGACGACGACGACCTCTCCCGCCCCGAGCGGGTGGAGCGGCAGGTGGCGTTCCTCCGCGCGCATCCCCGGTGCGGCGTGGTCGGGAGCGCCGCCGACGTCATCGACGAGCGGGGCGTCGCGGTCGCCTCGTTCCCGGTCCCGTTCGGCGACCGCGCCATCCGCCGGGTGCTCCGCCGGGCTCCTCCGTTCGTGAACGGCTCGGTGCTGATGCGCCGCGAGGCGTACGAGACGGCCGGCGGGTTCCGCGCGCCGTTCCGGGCGGCCGAGGACTTCGACCTCTGGCTTCGGATTCCGGAGCGCTTCGGCTTGGAGAACCTGCGCGAGCGTCTCTACGCGTGGAGGGCGCACGGAGCGAACACGACGTCGCGGTCGCGCGGAGACCATCTTCGGTTCGCGGCCACCGCCCGCGCGTTCGCCGAGGAGCGGCGCGACCGCGGCGGCGATTCGATCGCGCTCCTCGAGTCGGTCCCCGACGGCGAGGCGTTCCTGGCCCGCTATCCTCGGGCGGCGCGGCTCTCGTTTCTGATCGGCGAGCACCTCGTCCGCGAGGGTCGCGTCGGCGACGGCCGCCGCCATCTGGTCCGGGCCCTCTCCGCCGGGGGCGGGACGCTGCGGCTCCGGCTGACGGCCGCGTCCTGGTGGCTCCTCTCCCTCGCCGTCGCGTTCACGCCGCGGGCGCGAAGAGCGGCGCGCGCGTGAGAATCCTCCTCCTCGGGGGTGTCGACCTCTCCAGGCCGGGCGGCCTCGAGACCCACCTGCTCGAACTCTCCCGGTGTCTCGCCGCGAGAGGGCACGCCGTCGAGATCTTCGGCCGTCCCGCGAGCCTGCCTCCGCACTCGATGGTCTCCGCAGTCGATCCGGCGCGCTACGACGTGATCCACGATCACGGGGGATGGCCGCCCGGCCTCGAACCGGCCCCGCGGCACGTGCGGACGCTCCACTTCTGCGTCGCGGCGAAGATGGAGACGTACGTGCGGATCGGCCGGCTCCGCACGCTCGTGAATCCCGAGAACTGGCGCGCGCGGTCCGCCGAGCGCGCGGCCGTGAGGCGCGCGGAGCGGTTCATCGCCGTCTCCCGCCGGGTCCAGTCCGAATTCGAGCGGCATCACGGTCTCGATCCGACCCGCGCGACGGTGATTCCCAACGGCGCCTCGTTCGCGTCGCC
>DATIDF010000131.1:0-4003 GCA_035456445.1 Anaeromyxobacter sp. | reverse complement strand
GGCACGACGGAGGCGATCGTCAAGACCGACTGGCGGAACTACCTCCTCTCCCAGCCGAAGGGATCGCTCCCGGTCGGCCCGATGGCGCTCCTCGTCCACATCGCGTCGGTGTGGGTGCCGTTCACGAGCGAGGCGAAGGAGGCCGTCGCGCACTACCCGGAGATCATCAAGGAGATCCAGCTCGCGGCGCAGGAGTGCGGCCGCAAGCTCGCCGCGCACATCCGCAGGAAGAAGCACGCGGACTACCAGGCGCAGCGCCGCAGCATCTTCGAGCTCTACATCCAGGAGGTCGCGCAGGCGCTCGGGAAGATCACGGGCAAGAGCCCGGAGCCGATCAAGCGCGAGTTCCTGCGCCTCGCCGACCAGGTCACGGAGGCGGACCTGAAGGAGGCGGACGCGGCGCTCGAGGAGCAGTCGCAGAAGATCACGAAGCGCCCGCGCCGGGCCGAGAACGAGGACGAGTGATGGCGCCACCCAGTTGCGTTGAGCGTCACGAGGCGCACGATGCCGTCGCCGAGCGGGGCACACGACGACCGAGCAGCGCAGGCGTGCCTATAAGGCACGTCGAGCAGCGCAGGGAGGAGTCTGCCCCGCGCAGGCAGGCAGCGTGCGCCGCAGCAGCTCAATGCGAGTGGGTGTCGCCATGAGGATCCCTCGACCTCGCGCCCGCGCCGCGGGCGCTACGCTCGGGGCATTCGGAGAAACGTGAATGGCCAGGCTCGACGCCGTCTCCAAGCAGACCGCCCACAAGATCGAGAAGCTCGCCGAGACGGTCGTCCGCTCGGTGAAGGGCGGCAAGAACCCCTTCGTCGAGATCCCCATCCGCTCGCTCGCGAACGTGAAGTTCAACGAGAAGCGGCGGCTCATCGAGCTGGGGTCGCAGCGGCAGAAGCGCTACTTCTTCAACGTCGCGATGGCGAAGAAGTTCATGCAGACGTTCCTCGTGTCGGACGCCTGCAAGGAGCTCGTCGAGAGCGGGAAGACGACGAGCATCCGCGACCTCTACTACATCACCAAGCACACCATCGGCGACACGAAGCAGAACACGTTCGAGGAGCAGGACGAGTCGGATCCGATCATCGAGGACCTCGAGGTCGCCCTCGACGCGCTCCGCGAGGAGCTGCACCTGTTCGCCTCGCGGAAGGGCTCGATGGTGGGGCCCATCACCATCCGCGACACGGGCGACACCATCGACCTCCGCCGGATGGGCTCGGGGGGCTGGGCGGTCCCGTCGATCGTGGAGGAGAACGTCATCGAGTTCGTCCGCCACGAGGCGAAGTACATCCTCCTCATCGAGAAGGACGCCGTCTGGACGCGCTTCAACGAGGACAAGTTCTGGAGGCGGGAGAGGTGCATCATCCTGCAGGGCGGAGGGCAGCCGCCGCGGGGAGTCCGCCGCCTCGTCCAGCGCCTCCACTCGGAGCTGAAGCTCCCCGTCTACGTGCTCGTCGACAACGATCCGTGGGGCTTCTACATCTACTCGGTCATGAAGCAGGGCTCCATCAACCTCGCCTACGAGTCGATGCGCATGGCGGTGCCGGACGCGCGCTTCGTCGGGCTCTCGTCCTTCGACAAGGACAAGTACAAGCTGCCGTCGAACGTCGCGATCAAGATGGACGACGGGGACAACAACCGCGCGAAGCAGATGCTCGCGTACCCCTGGTTCCAGGCGAAGCAGTGGCAGCGCGAGATCGAGGAGATGATCCGCTCCGGCCTCAAGTTCGAGCTCGAGGCGCTCTCCCGGCGGGGCATCAGCTTCATCACGGAGGAGTACCTGCCGAAGAAGCTGCGCGACCGCGACTGGCTCGAGTAGCGGGGCGCGCTCGCCGCCGGGCGTCTCTCGCGGAGTTGACGGCGCGCACGACCGCGGCGACACTCCGCGCTCACACGCCGCAAGGAGGGGAAGCATGCCCGTACTGAAGGGAAACCGCTCGAAGCGCAAGGTGGCGAACCGCTCCAAGACGAAGCGCGCCACCGCGACCCGCAAGCGCGCCCTGTCGGTCAAGCGCAAGCGCAAGGCGAAGCGCGGGCCGAAGTAGTCGCGCGACGCGCCGCTCGAGCCGCTCGCCCTGACGTAGAAGGGCGAGCGCCGCGCGCGCTCGAGGTCCGCGCGTGCCGGACCTCAACCCGCTCGGGCTGAGCCTGTCGAAGCCCGAGCGGCGGAGCTCTCTGGCGGATCGCCGAAGAAGGCCGCGCAGCGATCGAGGAAGCCGTCGAGCGCTGCGTGCTCGCCGAGCGGCAGCCGCCGCAGGAAGAGGGACGGCAAGGCGGTGCGCGCGAGCGCGGCGCTCTCGGCGTAACCGTCGGGCGTGAGCGAGCCCTCGACGAGCCGGAAGCGCAGGAAGAGCAGGAAGGTCTGCACGACGTCCGTCATGCAGTACGCGGCGATCCGGTCGAGCGCGCCGGCCGCGTAGAGCGCCTGCACGTCCTCGCCCGCGACGTCCTCCTTGCCGGGGAGGCCGACGAGCTTCGCGTACAGATCGAGCGGCGCCGCGCCGCCGGGGGCCGAGAGCAGCTCCTTGAGATCGAAGTGGTCGGTCGCGCCGGCGCGTCGCCCGGCGGTGAACCACGCCGGGGTCGGGACGGAGTGCTTGAGCGAGCGGAGCTCGAGCACCGGCAGGTCGAAGCCCTTGCCGTGGAAGGTCACGAGCGCGGCGCCGTCGAGCCGCTCCCAGGTGCGCTCGAGGAAGCCTGCCTCGTCGCCGCGGCGGTCGGTCCAGGCGGCGACGTCCACGACCCGCACGACCCCGCCGTCCTCTACCGCCTCGAGCAGACAGCCGGCGACGGGCCGGTGGTAGGGGAGCGGGAGGAAGTCGCTCCTGCCGCCGGTGCGCGCGCGCCGGTCCGCGAGCACCCGGCGGAGCTGCTCCGGATAGGGTCGAGAGGGCTCGCCGTCGACCGCGCAGACGAGCGCCTCGTCGGGGACCGTCTCGAGATCGAGCGTCACGAACCGTCGCACGAGACGCAGTGTCGCAAGCCGGTCTGACACCCTCCCGCGCCGCTTCCGCTACTGCGGGAACGAGCGCGGCGCCACGTCCGCGTAGCCCTCGCCGTCGAGCGCGCGCAGGAACGCGACGAGCGCCACGAGATCGTCGCGTGACATGGGGACCGGCGTCATGCGCTCGGAGAGCCACGGGTTCGAGAACCCGCCTCGCCAGTAGTGCAGCACCGCCTCCTCGAGCGTCGGCATCGACCCGTCGTGCATGTAGGGGGCGCGCTTCGAGCAGTCGCGCAGCGTGGGGGTCTTGAACGCGCCCACGTCCTTCTCGTCGCCGGTGACCTCGTAGCGGCCCTTGTCGGCGAAGCCCTCGATGAGCGGCTCAACTGCGGTCTCGGGCCGCCGCCAGCCGACGCCGAGGTTGTGGAACTGCGCGTCGGAGAAGGCCGGGCCGAGGTGACACTGCGCGCACTGCGCGCGCCCGAAGAAGAGCGCCATGCCGCGCCGCTCCTCCGGGGAGAGGGCCGTCTCGTCCCCGGCCGCGAACCGGTCGTAGCGCGAGCCACCGGAGAGCCGCGTGGCCTCGTACGCCGCGATCGCCTCGCCCACGCGATCGATGTCGATGCGCGGGTCGCCGAACGCGTCCCGGAAGTACGGCGCGTACCCATGGATGTGCGACACGGTGAGCACCACCTGATCGAGCGTGTTGCCCATCTCGACCTCGTTCGCGAGCGGACCCTTCGCCTGCTCCGCGAGCGTCGTCGCCCGGCCGTCCCAGAAGTACCGCGGGTACACCGGCCAGGCGGCGTTCACGATCGGCGGCGACTTGCGACGACCCTTCCTCCCATGGATGCCGGTCGAGACCGCGGTCGGCTCGGAGAAGGCGTTCTCGGGCCGGTGGCACGTGGCGCAGGAGATGGTGCCGTCCGCGCTGAGCCGCGGATCGTAGAACAGCCAGCGCCCGAGCCGGACCTTGGCCGGCGTGACCCACGGCACCGCGGCGAAGTCGGCGGGGCTGCCGAGCGGCGGCGTGGGCAGCGGCCGGATGGGGTTCTCGGCCTCCCA
>DATIDF010000130.1:0-14546 GCA_035456445.1 Anaeromyxobacter sp. | reverse complement strand
AGCGACGCGAGCGGAACGTGGAGGATCTCCTCCACCTCGTGCGCCGCCGCCGCGTAGGGGTACGGGTATGGCACGGAGGCCACCCAGGGCGTCAAGCGAAACGCCGAGGTGAGGACGAGCGTCTCGGAGAGCCGGCCGAGGACGTTCGCCTGCGCCGGCTCGAGCCCGATCTCCTCCTGCGCCTCGCGCAGCGCCGCGGCGAGGTGCTCCTCCTCCGGATCGACGTGACCCCCCGGGAAGCTGATCTGGCCGGCGTGCGTGCGCAGGTGGCGCGTGCGCCGCGTGAGGAGGACGTGCGTGCCGCCCGCGTGCTCGAAGAGCGGCACGAGCACCGCTGCGCGCACGAACCCGCCGAGCGGGAAGTGCGCCGCCGGGATCTCCGAGATGGGCGCTGCGCCCCACGGATGCGCCGCGAGCGCGCTCCGCAGCGCGGCGAGGCTCATCGCGTGAGCGCGGCGCCGATCGGCTCCGGTGCCGCCTCCGAGCGCGCCGCTCCGGCCACCGGCGCCGCCGGAGTCGGCGGCGCGTGGCCGGCGGGGAGCACGCCCTGCCAGATGAGGACGGCGAGCGCGACGCCCGCGGCGATCCGCCAGACCACGAACACGTGGGTCGTCCGCGTGCGGAGCCACCCGAGCAGCCAGTCGATCACGAGGTAGCCCGCGACGGCGGAGACCGCCGTCCCGACCAGCGTCGCGAGCGCCCACGCCGGCTCGCCGCGCAGCACCGGCACGGTCTTCCAGAGCTTGTAGCCGCCCGCGCCGAGGATGATCGGCACGGAGAGCAGGAAGCTGAAGCGCGCCGCCGCCTCTCGGGTGAAGCCGAGCAGCATGCCGGTCGTGATCGTCGTGCCGGAGCGGGAGCTCCCAGGGATGAGCGCGAGCGCCTGGCCGAGGCCGATGAGGAGCGCGTCCCTCGCGCCGACGTCCTCGACGGTGCGCAGGTGGCGCGCCCAGCGCTCGGCGGCGAGGAGCACGAGCCCCAGCGCGACGAGCGAGCCCGCGATGACCCAGTTGCCGAGCGCCTCGATCCGCTCCTCGAAGAGCTTGCCGAGCACCGCCGCCGGGACGGTGCCGAGCACGATGAACCACGCGAGCCGCGACTGCGGCGTCTCGAGCGGCCGCCGCCTGGCGATCGAGCGCAGGCCCGCCGCGACGAGCGCGTAGATCTCGGCGCGAAAGTAGACGAGCACGGCGAGGGTGGTGCCGGTCTGGATGATCGTCGCGAACGCGCGGAACCGGGGATCGGCGAGATCGTGGCCGAGCAGCTCCCCGAACACGAGCAGGTGAGCGGTGGAGGAGACCGGAAGGAACTCGGTCGCGGCCTGGAGGATCCCGAGGAAGAGGGCGGCGAGGAGGCTCATGGGCGGACGGAACCCTAGTCCACCGTCCCCCGATCATCAAACGCGTGCCCCGCCCTGCGGGGGAGCGGACGAGCGGGCCTTGCCGGCCTGGGAGCTCGGCGGAACATTAGGCGGGAGGGGTATGGACAGACGGTCGTCCTCAGTTCAGGAGCGCTTCGGCGTCCGCCTGACCTCGCCTAAGTCCCTGTTCACGATCCGAAAAGTGGAAACCGTCGCGCCTCGTTGATCGAACGATGGGCTGGGGCTCACCGTGGACCGCGCTCCCGGGCACGACGGCACCTTTGACGGGAGCCGTCCATAGATTGGGAGAGATCACGGCCCGTGCGGCAACCCGCGCGGGGCACACGACGAAATAGATATGGGAGCTCCAATGACACCGAAGCGGATCGCCCTCCTCGCAGTCGTCGCGCTCGTTGCGCCCGCCATTGCAGACGCGGCGAATTTCAGCATCGAGGCGCTCTACGGCATCTCGCGCCCGCCAGCGGCCGACTTCCGCTCAGCCGTGTCCGGCACGGTCGATGATCAAGACCTGTCCGACGACTCCGCGCAGATCGTCGGCGGGACGGTCCTCTTGAACTTCGGCCTTCTCGAGCTCGGCGCGATCGTCGACGTGACACTCCCCGACAAGGGGCCTGACCAGACCGCGATCGGCGCCCTCGGGGGCGTCCGCCTCGGAGACAAACTCCGGCTCGATCTTCTCGGCGAGATCGGCGGGCAGCGCTACGGCAACGCCTTCGAGGACCACGACGTCATCACCGGGAGCACGAGCGAGCAGTGGCTCATGTACGTCGGCCTCCGGCCCGGAGTGGCATACAAGTTCGGCCTCGGCAAAGGCAGCGCCGGCATCGTCCTCGGCGTGTGGGGCTTCGCGCGGTGGGACCTCACCGACGGGAAGACCTCGGTGAGCGCCGGCGACTCCCCCTCGCTTGGGGAGGTGGATCTCGGCGGCACGACCATCGGCGCGACGGCGCGGCTCGGGATCGAGTTCTAACGCCGGCCGGGGCTCCACAGCGCCGCCCCGGCCGGCGCCGTGCCTAGTACCGGTAGTGGTCGGACTTGAACGGCCCGTTCGCCGGCACGCCCAGGTAGCTCGCCTGCTTCTTCGTGAGCTTCGTGAGCTTCGCCCCGATCTGTTCGAGGTGCAGCGCGGCGACCTTCTCGTCGAGGTGCTTCGGGAGCACGTAGACCTTCTTCTCGTACGCGGCCCGGTTCGTCGCGAGCTCGAGCTGCGCGAGCGTCTGGTTCGTGAACGAGTTCGACATGACGAACGACGGGTGGCCGGTCGCGCACCCGAGGTTGAGGAGCCGCCCCTCGGCGAGCACGAGCACGCGGTGGCCGTCGGGGAAGACGAACGCGTCGTACTGCGGCTTGATGTTCACCTTCGTCAGGCCGGGGACCTTCTTCAGCCCGGCGATGTCGATCTCGTTGTCGAAGTGGCCGATGTTCCCGACGATCGCGCAGTCCTTCATCCGGCGCATGTGCTCGACCGTGATGACGTCGAGGTTTCCGGTGGCGGTGACGAACAGGTCCGCCTGCTCGACGACGTCCTCGACGCGCACGACCTGGTAGCCCTCCATCGACGCCTGCAGCGCGTTGATGGGATCGATCTCGGTCACCACCACGCGCGCGCCCTGGCCGCGGAGCGCCTGCGCGCAGCCCTTGCCGACGTCGCCGTAGCCGCAAACGACGCAGAGCTTGCCGGCGAGCATCACGTCCGTCGCGCGGTTGAGGCCGTCCACGAGCGAGTGCCGGCAGCCGTACAGGTTGTCGAACTTGGACTTCGTCACCGAGTCGTTCACGTTGATGGCGGGGAAGAGGAGCGTGCCCGCCTTCTGCATCTCGTAGAGCCGGTGGACCCCGGTGGTCGTCTCCTCCGTGACGCCGGCGCAGTCCTTCGCGACCCGCGTCCAGCGCCGCGGGTCCTTCTTCAGCTCGCGGGCGAGGAGCCCGAGGACGACGGCGTACTCCTCCGAGTCGGCGCTCGCCGGGCGCGGCACCTTGCCGACCTGCTCGAACTCGAACCCCTTGTGGATGAGGAGCGTCGCGTCGCCGCCGTCGTCCACGATCTGCGTGGGGCCCTTGCCGCCGCCGAAGTCGAGCGCCCGCTCGGTGCACTCCCAGTACTCCTCGAGCGTCTCGCCCTTCCAGGCGAACACCGGGACGCCGCGAGGCGCGTCCGGCGTGCCACCGCGCCCGACCACCACCGCCGCGGCCGCGTGGTCCTGGGTCGAGAAGATGTTGCAGCTCGCCCACCGCACCTCGGCGCCGAGATCCGCGAGCGTCTCGATGAGCACCGCGGTCTGGATGGTCATGTGCAGGGAGCCCGTGATGCGCTGGCCCGCGAGCGGCCTCTTGCGCGCGTACTCCCTGCGCACCGCCATGAGCCCCGGCATCTCCTTCTCGGCGAGCTCGATCTCCTTGCGGCCCCAGTCGGCGAGCGCGAGGTCCTTCACGCGGTGCTCGATGGGCGCGGCGGGGGGCGGGAGCGGCTTCTTCTTCGCGGCGGGGACGGCCATGGGTGCTCTCCTTCGTGTGGGTGTGTGGGTACTCGAACCTTGGGTCAGCAGCGTCGGACGGAGCGCTCACCGCTCGCGACGACGAGGCCGGGCCCCTTCGCGCCGGGCTCGGGCGGCAAGGCTCGAGCGCGCGCTTCGCCGAGGCCCGCCTCCGCGAGGAGCCCCTCGAGCTCCTCCGGCGCGAAGCCGGGGCGGGCCTGGCCCATCCGGCGCCGGAGCGCGTCGTCGGCGTGGCGCGCGGCGTCCACCACGACGAGCCGGCCGCCCGGCGCGAGCACGCGCACGGCCTCCCGCAGCGCGAGCGCGGGCTCCTGGAGGTAGGCGAGGACGAGCACGAGGAGCGCGGCGTCGCAGCGGCCGTCGGCGATGGGCAGGGCCTCGAGCCTCGCCTCGTGCAGCTCGACGTTCGGGTGGGCGGTGCAGCGGCGGCGCGCGGCGCGGAGCATCGCTGCGGATCTGTCGACCGCGACCACCCTCCGCACGCGCGGCGCGAGCTCCGCCGCGAGCGCGCCGGTGCCGCAGCCGAGATCGGCGACGGTCCACGACGCCGGCAGGAGCGCGAGCAGCGCCTCGCGCACGACGCCCTGGCCGTACACCTCGGCGCGGAGCTTGTCCCACGCTCCGGCGGCGCCGGCGAAGAAGCGCTCGGCCCCGTCGCGTCGCGCCCGGACCGCCGAGAGCCGCTCCGCGTCGTGCCGCACCGCCGGCCAGCGCTCGCTCTCAGCGCGGGCGAGGAGCCACAGGCGCCGGGCGCCCGGCGCGAGGGCCTCCGCGAAGCCGTAGAGGCTCTGCGTCCCCTGCCGCCGGCTCGCGAGCCAGCCCTGCCCCGAGAGCACCTTGAGGTGGCGGGAGACCGTGGACTGCGGGAGCGCGAGCACCTCGCAGAGCTCGAGGACCGAGAGCTCCTTGCGCTCGAGCGCGTGCAGGAGCCGCAGCCGCGTCGGGTCGGCGAGACCTTCCATCCAGCCGAGGAAGGCGTCCGCGGGGGGACGATCGGGGGCGGCGAGCGTCATCGGTCCATCCGGATGGACGGATATATGGTCGCCGCGAGCACCGGTCAAGTGAAGCCGGTCCGTGGGCTGAGCCCGTAAACGCGCCCGCGCCCGAGCCCGCGCCCGAAACCGGGTCGGGGGCGGGCTCGGCTCCAGGCAACCGCGGGGAGCGACGGCCGGAAGGCAAAGGGGCCCACCCCCTCGCGGGAGTAGACCCCTAGTCACGCCACGGCGCGCGCTAGGCGCCGGCGACGGCGCGCACCTTCCCGCCACCCGCCGCGTCTCGGAGCGCGTCCTTCTTGTCGACGCGCTCCCAGCTGAACTCCTTCTCGGTCCGGCCGAAGTGCCCGTACGCCGCGGTCTTCTCGTAGATCGGCCGGAGCAGGTCGAGCCCGTCGATGATCTGCTTCGGCGTGAGGCCGAACACCTCGCGGACCGCCTGGGCGATGCGCTCCTCCGGCACGAGCGCGGTGCCGAACGTCTCGACCATGACCGAGACCGGCTCGGCGACACCGATCGCGTACGCGACCTGCACCTCGCAGCGGCGCGCGAGCCCGGCGGCGACCACGTTCTTCGCGATGTGGCGGCCCATGTAGGCGGCGGAGCGATCCACCTTCGACGGATCCTTGCCGCTGAACGCGCCGCCGCCGTGGCGGCCCATGCCGCCGTAGGTGTCGACGATGATCTTGCGGCCGGTGACGCCGGTGTCGCCCATCGGCCCGCCGATGACGAACCGGCCGGTCGGGTTGATGAAGATCTTGGTCTTCCTGTCGACGAGCCGCTTCGGGAGCGCCTTCGCGATGACCTCCTCGCGGATCGCCGCGTGGAGCTTGCGGTTCGAGACGCTCTCCGCGTGCTGCGTCGAGACGACCACGGTGTCGATCCGCGCCACCTTGCCGCCCCTGTACTCGACGGTCACCTGGCTCTTGCCGTCCGGGCGGAGGAAGTCGAGCCCGGCGCGGCGGGCCTTCGCGAGCTGGCGGGTGACCGCGTGCGCGTACTGGATGGGCGCCGGCATGAGCTCGGTCGTCTCGTCGCAGGCGTACCCGAACATCATCCCCTGGTCGCCCGCGCCGCCCGTGTCGACGCCCTGGCCGATGTCCCTCGACTGCTGGTCCACCGCGACGAGCACGCCGCAGGTGTTGCCGTCGAAGCCCATCTCGCCGTCGACGTAGCCGATCCGCTTCACGACCTCGCGCGCCAGCCGCGGGTAGTCGACGCGCGCGCTCGTGGTGATCTCGCCCGCGATCATCACGTAGCCGGTCTTGAGCAGGGTCTCGCACGCGACGCGACCCTTCGTGTCCTGCGCGAGCACCGCGTCCAGGACCGCGTCCGAGATCTGATCGGCCATCTTGTCGGGATGGCCTTCGGTGACGGACTCGGAGGTGAAGAGATAGTCGGTCTGCGGCATCGGACGGGCTCTCCGGAGGGCGTGGGGGGTGGCGAAGTTACGCGTCGGGCCCGGAGCCTGTCAATATGACGGACGGCCGTCCACCGCCCGTCTGCGGCGCGCGCCGCGGGAGGGCCCGCACGGCCGAAAAAAGGCGAGCGGACGGGCGGGCGGGCGCCCGCGGCCCGTCACCCGGAGACGGGCCCGAAGGCCGCTGCGGGCTCGAGCAGCTCCGAGAAGCGCCGCAGCATCTCCGTGCGCACCTCGCGCTCGATCTCGTCCGCCGTCGTGAGCGTCAGGATCCGCTCCACGAGCGCGCGTCCGTCCGAGGCGCGGGCCGCGCGCACGATCCGCTTCACGAACGGGATCGCCGGGCCGTTCATCGACAGCTCGGAGACCCCGAGGCCGACGAGGACGAGCGCGTTCATCGGATCGCCGGCCATCTCGCCGCACATCGACACCGGGATCCCCGCGGATTTGCCCGCGTCGCAGACCGTCTTCAGCATGCGCACGACCGCGAGGTGCAGCGGCTTGTACAGGTAGGCGACGTCCTTGTTCTGCCGGTCGATCCCGATCGCGTACTGGATGAGGTCGTTCGTCCCGATGGAGAAGAAGTCGCATTCGCGCGCGAGCCTGTCCGAGACGAGCGCCGCGGACGGCAGCTCGACCATGATGCCGATCGGGACGTCGTCGCGCACCGGCGCACCCTCGCGGCGCAGCTCCTCGCGGACGTCGGCGAGCAGCCGCCTGGCGGCGCGCAGCTCGGCGACCCCGGAGATCATGGGAAACATGATGCGCAGGTTCCCGTGCACCGACGCCCGCAGGAGCGCTCGCAGCTGCAGGCGGAACATTTCCGGCTGCTTGAGGCAGTAGCGGATCGCGCGCAGCCCGAGGGCGGGGTTGTCCGCCGGCACCCGCATGCCGGCCGGCAGCTTGTCGCCGCCGAGGTCGAAGGTGCGGATCGTGACTGGCTTCGGCGCGAGCGCCTCGAGGACGCGCCGGTAGACCTGGTACTGCTCCCCCTCGCCCGGCAGGTCGTGGCGGCCGATGAAGAGGAACTCGGTCCGGTAGAGCCCGACCGCCTCGCCGCCGTGGGCGACGAGGCTCGGCACCTCCTCGACGAACTCGATGTTGCCCGCGAGCCGGACAGTGACGTCGTCGAGCGTGCGGGCGGGGAGATCCCGCGTCCGGAGCAGCACCTGCTCCGCCTCGAGGAACCGCTCGCGCGCGACCTCGTACTCGACCCGCTCGCCCGGGGTGGGGTTGATCACGACGACGCCGCGGCTGCCGTCGACCGCGATCCAGTCGCCGCGCCCCGCGAGCGACGTGATGCGCCCCACCCCCACCACCGCCGGCACCTCGAGCGCGCGCGCCACGATGGCGGTGTGCGAGGTCCTCGCGCCGGTGTCGGTCACGAACGCGGCGACTCTCCTCTCGTGGAGGAGGAGCGCGGTGTCGGCCGGGGACAGGTCGTGGGCGACGATGATCGCGCCCTCCGGCGGCGGCTCCTCCACGTCCGGGGCCTGGCCGAGCAGGTTCTTGATGATGCGCTCGCCGACGTAGTCGACGTCGGCGCGCCGCTCCTTGAAGTATTCGTCCGCCTGCTCGTGGAATGCGCTCTTGATCTTGCGGACCGCGCGCTTCACCGCCCACTCGGCGTTGACGCGATCCTCCCGGATGAGCCGCTGCGCCTCGAGGACGAGCATCTCGTCCTTCAGCATCATCCGGTGCATGTCGATGATGGCGGTGTGCTCCGCGCCGCCCTGCCCGCCCTGCGCCTGCTCCACCTTCTCGCGCACCTCCGCGAGCTGCAGGTCCGACGCCTCGAGCGCGACGCGCAGCCGGGCGAGCTCGACCTCGATCTCCTCGGCGGCGAGCCGGCGCTTCGGGGCGCGGACCCGCCTCCGGTCGACCGGCCAGCACCGCCCGATCGCGATCCCGGGGGACGCGGCGATGCCGACGAGGATCGAGGTCGAGTTCGTCGTCATTTCTCCCCGAACCCGCTCTCGATCACCTTGGCGAGCGCGGTCATCGCCGGCTCCGCGTCGTCGCCCTCGACGACCACCACGATCGAGGAGCCCTTCGCGGCGGCGAGCGTGAGCACGCCCATGATGCTCTTCCCGTTCACCTGCATCCCGTCCTTCTCGACGTGGATCTCGGCGCGGTAGCGGTTCGCGGTCTGCACGAGCTGCGCAGCGGCGCGCGCGTGGAGCCCGAGCGAGTTGATGATGACGAAGGTGCGCTCGTGCCTCGGCATTCCGCTAGCTGCTCCAGTGGAAGTGGCCCACCGCCGCGGCCGCGCCGATGCCCGCGAGGGCAGCGACGTACGCGGTGGGGAGGAGGCGCGCGCCACGCGCGAGGGCGGCGTACCCCGCGGCGGCGGCCAGCGCCGCGACGATCCCGGCCGCCGCGCCCGCCGCGCCCCCGCTGCGCAGGACGACGATCGCCGCAGCGACGCCGCACAGGGCCACGCCGGCGGCTCGCAGGCGGTCGGCCACGAGCGGCAGCCCCAGACGTGCGATCGCCGCGACGACGGCGTCGCCTCCCCGGTAGCCGAGGCGGAAGAGGCGGGCGCGCAGCGCGAGGTGGACCGCGTTGTAGAGGACGAGGGCAGCGACCACCCCGGGAACGCCGACGAGCAGCGCGCCGACGGCGCCGAGCGCGCCGCAGAACGGGCGCAGCGCCGTCCAGAAGAACCCGTCCCCGAGCGCCGCGAGGGGCCCCTGCAGCGTGGACTTGTACCGGACCGGCGCGTCGGAGGGCGCCAGGCCCGCGGCGACCCGCTCCTCGTGGTGGATCGCGCCGCCGAGGATGGCGGCCGCCATGTAGGGGTGGCAGTTGAAGAACTGCAGGTGCCGCTCGAGCGCCTCGCGGCGGCGCGCGGGCTCGCTGTAGAGCGCGCGGAGCGCGGGCTCGATCGCGTAGGCGAAGCCGAGGTTCTGCATGCCGCGCCGGTTCCAGGCCGCCTGCAGGAACAGGCCGCGCCAGAAGACGCGCGCGAGCGTCGGGGCGGAGACCTTCGGCGCGCTCACGACAGCGCCCTTCCCACGATCACGCCCGCGGCGAGCGCCGCGGCGAGCGCGCCGAAGAAGAAGCGCGGCGCCTCGCGCGCGCGGAGCGCCTTGGCGCCGGAGGCGCAGGCGAGCGCGGCGAACGCGAAGAAGCCGAGCCGGAGCGGGCTCTCGACGCCGGGTAGCGCGCGGAGGACCGCGGGGATGACGGCGGCGGTGACGGCGGCGGCGAGCGGGGCGGCGACGGCGGCGATCGCGAACGGCGCGGCGATGCCGTAGAGGTTCCAGCGCATCGCGGCGCGCAGGTGACCGCCCGCGAGCGCGGCCTCGGCATGGACCGCGAGCCGCTCGTTCCAGTGCTCGATGAGCCGATCCGCGCGGCGGCCCAGGAGCGCCAGCGGCGCGCAGAGGAGCACCGCCAGGATCGCCACCTCGGGCGACACACCCACGCCGAGGGCCCGCCCGGCGAGGATCGCGCCGCCGGTGATCGCCGCCGTCGCGAGCACCTCGTGCACCGGCAGCGACGCGCCCAGGTTCACCGCGCCGAGCCAGAGCAGCTCCAGCGGTGGGGCGACGAGGAGCCCGCCCTGCGGATCGCCGAGCACCCAGCCGGTCACCGGCGCGAGCGCGATCGGGCGGGAGAGCATGGCCTGCAGAAAGCCCTTGCGCTCCACCGCGGCGAGGCCCGCGACGACCCCTAGGACGAGGTAGGACAAGCCCAAGCAGTCTAACCTAACGGGCCGCGGCGTACCGGCGTTCGATCTCGTCGATCCCCGCGGGGGCTTCGGCCGGGACGGCGCGCAGCTCGACCTCGAAGCCGGCCGAGGCGAGCTCCCGCAGCGTCCGGAGCTCGTCCTCGGAGAGGAACACGGACGGCGTGACGGCGCGGCGACCCGGCCCGAAGTGGATGTTCCCCACGTTGAGCCGGGGCGCGAGCGCCGGCGTGAGGCCCGCGGCGTGCGCCTGAGCGAGCTGGGCGACGTCGCGGACGAGCACGAGCACCGGCCCCGGCGCAGCCGCGAGCGCGGCCCAGTCGAGCGAGGCGACCGGCGCGATCCGCACCGGCAGCTCCGGCGGAACGCAGAGCGTCATGGCCGCGCGTGCGAGCGCGCTCGACGCCGCCTCGTCGTCCGCGACCACGATCTCCTTCACCCCGAGGCGGGGGAGCCAGGTCTCGAGCACCTGACCGTGGAGGAGGCGGTTGTCGGCGCGGACGAGGGCGATCACTTAGGTTCCGACGGCGATGCGACCGCGTCGATTCACGCCCGGCTCGTGCGGGCGCGGGTGCGGAGGAGCTCGGACGCGAGCGTGATGTTCTTCTGGCCGTAGCCGGCGACCAGCTCGGCGGCGGCGTGGAGGCCGAGGCTCTCCGCGCGCGCGGTCGCGAGCTTCAGGATCATGGGCAGGTTCACGCCGGTGACCACCTCGAGCTTATCGTCGAGGAAGGTGAGCGCCAGGTTCGCCGGGGTGCCGCCGAACATGTCGGTGAGCACGAGCACGCCCTCGCCGGTGTCGACGTGCTTCACGGCCGCGCCGAGCCGGGCGCGGCAGTCGTCCATGGAAGAGGACGCGCCGATGCTCACCGCCTCGCACTGCTCGAGGCGGCCGACGATCCCCTCCGCCGTGCGGAGAAGCTCCTCGGCAAGCTGACCGTGCGTGGCGACGACGAATCCGACCATCAGGAGCGCTCCTCCCCCGGCGCGCGCGTACCATAGCGTCGCGCGGCGCGTGGGGCCAGGGGTCCCCCTACTCCTTCTCGACGTCCCGGTGCCAGAGCCGCACCGGCTGCCCGGCCCCCTCCAGGCGCTCGGACAGCGCGGCCGCGATGGCGACCGAGCGGTGCTTCCCGCCGGTGCAGCCGATGGCGATCGTGAGGTAGGTCTTCCCCTCCGCGCGGTAGCGCGGCAACAGGAAGCCGAGCAGGTCGGTGATCCGCTCGAGGAACGCCTTCGCATCGGGCTGGCCCAAGACGAAGCTCGCCACCCGCGGATCGGTCCCGGGGTGCGGCTTCAGCTCGGGGATGAAGAACGGGTTCGGGAGGAAGCGCACGTCGAGCACGAGGTCCGCGTGGGTGGGCAGCCCGAAGCGGAAGCCGAACGAGACCACGGTGACCCCGAGCCGCGACCCCTCCGACGTCCCGAAGCGGCGCGTCACGAGCCGCTTCAGCTCGTGGACGTTGAGCGTCGTCGTGTCGACCACCTCGTCCGCGATGGCCTTCAGCGCCGCGAGCGCGCGCCGCTCCGCAGCGATGCCGTCCTGGACGGTGCCGTTCTCGCCGGCAAGCGGGTGACGCCGCCGGGTCTCCGAGTAGCGGCGCACGAGGGACTCGTCGGAGGCCTCGAGGAACAGCACCTCGACGTCCGCGCCCTGCTGCCGGATCTCCTGGATCACGCGCGGCGCGTCGGCGAGGAACCGTCCCTCGCGCGCGTCGACCACGAGGGCGATGCGCGAGACCTCCCCGGCGGTGTGCCCGGAGAGCTCGAGGAGCTTCTCGAGGAACAGGATCGGCAGGTTGTCTACGCAGTAGAACCCGGCGTCCTCGAGCGCGCGCAGCGCGGTGGACTTCCCCGACCCGGACACGCCGGTGAGGATCACGACCTCCGGGCCGCCGCCATTGGCGATCTCGGTCATTCGACGTCCAGCTCCCCGACCCGCCCGCCCGGCGCGAGCGCGATGGCGCGGTTGAGCCGCTCCTGGAACTCGCGCGCGGAGTGGTGACCCTGGAGCTTGAGGAGGTGGTTGCGCGCCGCCACCTCGACGATGGTGGTCATGTTGCGGCCCGGACGGACCGGCACGATGAGCATCGGGATCTCCACGTCGAGGATGCGGAACTTCTTCTCCTCGACGCCGAGCCGGTCGTACTCGACGCTCGGATCCCACTCCACGAGCTCGAGGACGATCTCGATCTTCTTCCGCTCGCGGATGGACGCGACGCCGAAGAGGTCCTTGATGTTGATGATCCCGAGCCCGCGGATCTCCATGTGGTGCTTGATGATCTCGGACCCCGCGCCGTAGACCGACTCCGGCGTGCGCCGCTTCACGTCCACGATGTCGTCGGCGACGAGCCGGTGGCCGCGCATGACGAGGTCGAGGGCGATCTCGCTCTTGCCGATGCCGGACTTGCCGAGGAGCAGGATGCCGACGCCGAACACGTCGAGCAGCACGCCGTGCATCGAGGTCTGCGCGGTGAGGATGTCCTCGAGGTAGTTCTGGACGCCCTCGATGAAGCTCGAGCTGAGATGCGTCGTGCGCAGGAGCGGCACGCCGGCCTCGTCGGCGGCGGCGCACATCTCCGGCGGCAGCTCGAGCCCCTTCGTCACCACGAGACAGGCGATGTCCGCGGAGAAGAAGCTCCGCAGGACGTCGACCGCGCGCTCGCGCGGCAGCGTCCGCAGGTAGCTCATCTCGGTGTTACCGAACACCTGGACCCGCTCGCGGTGGAGGTTCTCGGTGAAGCCGGCCAGCACCAGCCCCGGCTTCTGGATCCGGGCGGAGCTGATGCGGCGCGAGAGCCCCTGCTTGCCCGCGACGAGGGTGAGCCGGAGGTCGAACTTCTTGTCGTCGAGGAGGGCCCCGACGCGGATCGCGTCCATCGCGAGCGAGTCTAACCCGCGGAAACGGCTGGCCGCTACCTCGTCGGCACGCCCTGCCGAAAGCGACGCGCGACCCACGGCGCGGGCGGACGGGCGGACGGGCTCGCCTCGCTTCGCCGGCCGCGGACGCACCCGCGCGCCCACCGGACCTCCACGATTCGTGTAGCGGCGCTCGCCGGCCGCGCCGGTGCGCCCTCGCCCGGCCCGCGCGCCCCGCGGTCGCCCCGGTGGGGGGCCGCGCGAGGTCCAGCGGCCCGTCTCGCGCGTTGACGGTATGCTCGGCCGGTCACTAGATTGCCCCGCCCGATGCAGCTCAAGGTCCTCTACCACGGCAACTGTTTCGACGGCTGCGCCTCCGCCGCGCTCTTCAGCCGCTTCTTCGCGGAGCGCGAGGGCACCCGCCTCTCCGAGGTGCGCCACGTCCCGCTCCAGCATGGAACCGGCGAGGCGTTCCCCGCCGGCGCGTTCGACGCCGACGTGAACGCCTGCGTGGACTTCCGCTTCTCCGCGTCGCCCGCGCTTCACTGGTGGTTCGACCACCACGCGAGCGCGTTCCCCACGGCGCATGACCGCGACGTCTTCGAGCGCGACACCAGCGGGCAGAAGTTCTGGGACCCGACCGCGCCGAGCTGCACCGGGTTCATCGCCCGCACGCTGGGGGAGCGGTTCGAGTGGCGCGCCGACGATCTCGCGGAGCTCGTCCGCTGGGCCGACGTGATCGACGCAGCGCGCTTCGACTCGCCGGCCACCGCGGTGCGGCTCGAGGAGCCCGCGTTGCGCATCATGACGCTGCTCGAGGCGACGAAGGACCCGTCGATCCCCGCCCGCCTCATCGAGGCCCTGCAGCACCGCCCCCTCGCCGAGGTTGCAGCCGAACCCTGGGTGGTGCGCCCGCTCGAGCCGATCCTCGCGCGGCACGCGGAGGCGATCGACGTGTACCGGCGGCTCGCCCGCGTCGAGGACGGGGTGGTCACGATCGACCTTTCCGACACGCCCATCGAGTCGGCGAACAAGTTCATCGCCTACGAGCTCTTCCCCGAGGCCCGCTACACCGTCGTCGTGAGCCGCGATCCCAAGCGCGCGAAGGTCTCCGTCGGCTCGAATCCATGGGCCCGCCCGGCGCGCGCGCACGACATCTCCAAGCTGTGCGAGCGCTACGGCGGCGGCGGCCATCCGGTCGTCGGCGCGGTTTCGCTCGCGCCCGATCGCCTGGAGGCCGCGCGGCGCGTCGCGGGCGAGATCGCGCAGACGCTGCGAACGGAGCCGACCTCATCATGACGCCGGGCCAGTACATCCTCGTCGTCGACGACGACGACGACTTCCGCGAGGCGCTCTCCGAGGTGCTCGTCGACGCGGGCTATCCGGTGCAGAAGGCCGAGAATGGCGAGATCGCCCTGCACCGCGTCAAGGACGAGGCGCCGGGGATCGTGCTGCTCGACCTCAAGATGCCGGTGCTCGACGGCTGGGGCGTCATGGAGCGGATGAGGGGCGACGCGAAGAGCGCCGCGGTGCCGATCCTGATCCTCTCCGCCTACGGGTTCGAGTGGGAGGCGGAGCTCCTCGGCGCCCAGGGCTACATCCCGAAGTCCGTCGGGATGGACGAGATCCTGGAGCGCGTCCGCAAGGCCGCCGGACCGCCGCCCCTCAGGCACTGAGGGGCGGCGATCCGCTCATCCCGAGCGTA
>DATIDF010000129.1:0-17374 GCA_035456445.1 Anaeromyxobacter sp. | reverse complement strand
CGAGCCAGAGCAGATCGTGCACGAACGCACGGCCGCCGGGCCGCCGCACGTGGCGGCCGAACCAGAGCTCCGCGTACGCGCGCGGCCTGGGCGCCGGCGCGGAGGCGACGAGCTGCGCACACGCGCGCTCGATCCGGTCGCACAGCGCCCGCGCCTCGACGAGCCGGCCGGCGAGCGCACCCAGCGCGACGGTGTTGTCGAGGATCCCGAACCGGCTCTGCGGCACGGGCAGGAGCACCACCGGCAGCCCCGCCGCCGCGAGCCGGCGCGCGAGCGGGAGCTGCACGCCGTCGGTCGCGACGACGAGATCGGGGCTGACGGCGCGCACCGCCTCCGCGTCACCCGACACGTAGTCCGCCACGACGGGGGCGGCGAGCCCCGGCACGTATCGGGCGCAGTAGGGCGTGACACCCGCGACCGCGGTTCCGGCGCCGAGCGCGAAGAGCGTCTCGGTCGCGGACGACACGAGCGAGACGATGCGCGCAGGGCGGTCAGGCAGGTCGAGCGTGGTGCCGAGGAGCGGGGACGTGATCTTCACGGAGCACTCCCATGTGAATCCGGCGAGCGTGAGATCATGCCGTCGCCCGAACGACTCGTGGTTCGCGAAGCGAATCACGAATCGTTCAGGCGACGGCTCCGCCCTGCGGGAAGTGGGGCGTGTCGCCGAGGTCGAGGGTGCCGAAGCGCGCCTCGTACTTCGCGATGTTGTCCTGGATGGCGAGGAGGAGCCGCTTCATGTGCTTGGGCGTCGTGATGACCCGTGCGCGGACGGTCGCCTTAGGCGCCTGCGGCTGGACGTACACGAGATCGAGCGTGAACTCGGTCTCGGTGTGGTTCACCATCGCCATGTTCACGAACATGCCGTTCGCGGTCACGGGGTCGATCTCGATCTGCACCTGCATCGTGTGGGGCGGGACTCCGGGCTTGTCGGACATGGCGCGGGTGTTAGCATGCCGGCCGCCGGAGCGCTGCCTGGACGGGGGCTGCCGCACCCGGAACGTTGAAACGGTGCCCGTCGAGGGGTAACCGATCGTTCACTTGGCGCGCGCCGGGATCGAGCACGGGAGGGAGTTCGAGCTGCGCGGCGGCCCGGACGCCGTCCTGCTCCTGCACGGCCTCACCGGCTCCACGTTCGAGATGCACGTCGTGGCACGCCGGCTGGCCGAGGCGGGCATGCGCTGCCTCGCGCCCATCATGGCGGGGCACGGCGGCGAGGCGCGCGATCTCCTCGGCGTGCCCTGGCCGGAATGGGTCGCGAAGGCGCGCCGGGATCTGGCGCGCCTCGAGGGCGCGCGGCGCACCTTCGTCGTCGGGTGCTCGATGGGCGCGCTCGTCGCCTGCGCGCTCGCGCACGATCACCCCGAGCGCGTCGATGGCCTCGTCCTCCTCGCCCCCGCGCTCGAGCTGCAGCTCCACGGCTGGATCGGGTCGCAGCTCGGCCGGCTCGCGCCGCTCTCGCGCATCATCGTTCCCAAGGAAGCCGGCTCGGACGTGTGCGATCCCGAGATGCGCGCGCGCAACCGGGAGGCGACGCTCGAAGGCGTCCCGCTCGCGGCCGTGGCGGAGCTGCGCGCGCTCGGCGAGCACGTGGATCGGCAGCTGCCGGGGATCGCGGCGCCCGCGCTCGTCGTCGCGGGCGCCCACGATCACACGGTGACCGTCGCAGGGGCGCGGCGGCTCGCGCGGCGGATCGGGAGCGGCCCGGCGGAGCTCGTCATCCTCGAGGACAGCTGGCACCTCGTCGGCATCGACGTGGAGCGCGACCTCTGCGCGGACGAGGCGGCGCGTTTCCTCTCCGGCCTGCCGGTGCCCGGCGCGCGCGCCGCCGCAGAGCCAGGGCGGGGGACGCGCGGAGAGGGAAGGCCGGCGGAGAAAGAGCGGAGCGGCGGCACGAAGCGGCGCGGACAGGGGCGGCGCCCGCGCGCGAGGTGAGCATGGCTTCCTACGTGATGGCGATCGACCAGGGGACGACCGGCACCACGGTCCTCATCCTCGACAGGCGGCTCGCGCTCCGCGCCCGCGTGAACCAGGAGTTCCGGCAGATCTTCCCGAAGCCAGGCTGGGTCGAGCACGATCTCGACGACATCTGGGGCTCGACGGTCGCGACCGTCCAGCGTGCGCTGCGTGAGGCGGGGCTACGCGGCAGGGACATCGCCGCGATCGGGATCACGAACCAGCGGGAGACGACCGCGGCATGGGACCGGATCTCCGGGCGTGCGCTCCACCACGCGATCGTCTGGCAGGACCGGCGCACCACCGACCTCTGCGCGCTCCTCAAGGCCGAGGGGCACGAGCCGCGCGTGCGCGAGAAGACCGGGCTCGTCATCGATCCCTACTTCTCGGCGACGAAGATGCGCTGGCTCCTCGACAACGTGCGTGGCCTGCGCGAGCGGGCCGAGTCCGGCGCGGCCGCGTTCGGGACCATCGACAGCTACCTCGTCTGGCGGATCACGAACGGCGCGGTGCACGTGACCGACGCATCGAACGCGAGCCGTACGATGCTCATGGACCTCCGCGCCCGCGCGTGGGACCGCGAGCTCCTCGACCTGTTCGGCGTCCCCCGGACGGCGCTCCCGGAGATCGTCCCGTCCTCGCACGTGTACGGCACCACACGAAACGTGAAGGACCTGCCGGACGGGATCCCGGTCTCCGGCATGGCGGGGGATCAGCAGGCGGCGCTGTTCGGCCAGGCGTGCTTCAGCCCCGGCGAGGCGAAGTGCACCTACGGCACGGGCGCGTTCCTGCTCCAGAACGTGGGCTCCGAGCCGGTGCAGTCCTCGCGCGGCCTGCTCACCACCGTCGCGTGGGACGTCGCGGGCGAGGTGAGCTACGCGCTCGAAGGCTCCTCCTTCATCGCGGGGGCCGCCGTGCAGTGGCTTCGCGACGGGCTGAAGCTCTTCAAGCACACGCCGGACGTCGAGGCGCTCGCGAAGCAGGTGAAGGAGACGGGCGACCTCGTGTTCGTGCCCGCGCTCGCCGGCCTCGGCGCGCCGCACTGGCGCCCGGAGGCACGCGGCGTCATCCGCGGGATCGACCGGAGCGTCTCCGCCGCGCACCTCGCGCGCGCCACGCTCGAGGGCATCGCCTTCCTCATCTACGATCTCGCCGAGGCGATGCGCGCCGAGGCCGGCAAGGCCTACCCGGTGTTCAAGGTGGACGGCGGCGCCTCGCAGAACGACCTGCTCATGCAGTTCCAGGCGGACCTGCTGGACGTGCCCGTCGAGCGGCCGCGCATGATCGACACGACTGCGCTCGGCGCGGCCTTCCTCGCCGGCCTCGCGATCGGCTTCTGGAAGGACCGCGAGGAGATCCGCAAGACATGGAAGGTGGGCAAGCGCTTCGAGCCGAAGATGAAGGCGGTTGAACGCGAGGCGCACCTGGCGAAGTGGCGGCGAGCGGTCCAGGCGGCCTAGCCTGCTCGCGGTTCGACGGGCTCACCGCGAGCGGGTATGCCAGTGGCCCGCTCGCAGTGGTTCGCCAGGCTCACCACGAGCGGATCTGTCTCTAACGCTCGCCCATGCTTCTGGACGCCCTGAGCCTGTCGAAGGGCGAGCGGTGGATGAGGGTTATCCGAGACGATCGAGCGCGTCGGCGACCGTCTCCACCCCTACGAGCTCTATCCCCGCGGGAACCTCGGCGTGCCGCGCGTTCGCGGCGGGGACCAGCGCGCGCTCGAACCCGAGCCGCGCCGCCTCGGCGAGCCGGATCTCCGGCTGGGAGACCGCCCGCACCTCGCCCGCGAGGCCGACCTCCCCGAGCACCAGCGTGCGCGCGGGGAGGGCGCGGTCCCGGAAGCTCGAGGCGAGCGCGGCGACGGCCGCGAGGTCGGCGGCGGGATCGTCCACCGTGAGGCCGCCGGCGACGTTCACGAACAGGTCGCAGCCGAGGAGCTCCATGCCGACCTTCTTCTCGAGCACCGCCGCGAGCAGCGCGACGCGGTTCGAGTCGATCCCGAGCGCCGTGCGTCGCGGCGTGCCGTAGCCGGTCGGCGCCACGAGCGCCTGGATCTCGACGAGCACGGTGCGCGTCCCGTTCAGCACCGCGGTCACCGCGCTGCCAGGCGCGCCCTCCGGCCGCTCGGCGAGGAACAGCGCGGACGGGTTCGTCACCTCGGCGAGCCCGCCCGCCTTCATCTCGAACACGCCGATCTCGCTCGCCGAGCCGAAGCGATTCTTGTGCGCCCGCAGCACGCGGTACGGGTGCGCCCCGCCGCCTTCGAAGTAGAGCACCGTGTCGACCATGTGCTCGAGCACGCGCGGGCCTGCGATCGCGCCGTCCTTCGTCACGTGCCCGACGAGGAACACCGGCGTCTCGCTCGTCTTCGCGTACGCCATGAGCCTCGCGGCGACCTCGCGGATCTGGGTCACCGTGCCCGGGGCGCTCTGCAGCTCGGGGAGGTACTGCGTCTGGATCGAGTCGATCGCCACCGCGGTGGGCGCGAGCTCCTCCGCCGCGTGCAGCACCTTCTGCGCGTCGGTCTCGGAGAGGACGCGGAGGTTCTCGGCGGAGGCCCCGAGCCGATCGGCGCGGAGCTTCACCTGCCGCGCCGACTCCTCGCCAGAGACGTACAGCACCGGACGATCCGGCGTCGCGAGCGCGAGCCGGTCGAGGGCGGCGAGGAGCAGGGTGGACTTGCCAATGCCGGGATCCCCGCCGAGCAGCACGAGCGAGCCCGGGACGACGCCGCCGCCGAGCACGCGATCGAGCTCGCCGATACCGGTCCGCTGCCGCTCCTCGTCGCGCGCCTCCACGTCGCGGAGCGGGATCGGCTTCGCGGTCGTCGCGAGGCCCCATCCGCGCGGTGCCGAGCCCTTCGGCTCGGGCGCCGCGATCTCCTCCTGCATCGTGTTCCACTGCCGGCAGGCCGGGCACTGGCCGAGCCACTTCGGGCTCGACTGGCCGCACTCGGCGCAGGCGTAGACGGTCTTCGCCTTCGGGGCGGGGCGGGCCATGCGCTCCGGTAGCACGGGCCTCTGACCGCGACCCGACGGGGCGCTGCGAACCCTTCGACGCCGGCGCTGTCTCCGATCAGAGCAAACACCTGGGCCTAGCCGCCCGAGGAGCTTTCATGACCGTAGATCGCGGCGTCCGCGTCGTCGCCGGAACCTTCGTCCTCGCCTCGCTCGCCCTCGGCGTCGAGGCGAGCCCGCTGTTCGTCTCGCAGCGCTTCCTCTGGCTCACGACCTTCGTCGGCCTGAACCTGCTGCAGAGCGCCTTCACCGGCTTCTGCCCGGCGGAGATGTTGCTCAGGAAGGCCGGGCTGCCGGAGGCGGCGCCTCCGACCGCGCAGCAGCGCGCGTGACGAACCGACGGCGAGCGCGGTCGCGGCGGCGGCCGCGCGGAAAGGCATAGAGCGCAACGCGGCGGTCCCGCGGCGCATCACCGCGAAGATGAGCGAGATGACCGCCAGGACGAGCAGCAGGTGTACCCACCATCCGAGAGTCGCGCCGGAGACCATCCCGAGCGCCCACAGCACCACGAGCAGAATCGTGACCGTCCAAAGCATGCGTTCCCCTCCCGATTGAAAAGTACTCACTGCTCCCGCGCGCAAGCACCGAAGCCGCGTGCCGCCCGGTCGCGGGGCCAGCGCTGCGGCGCGTCGTAAACCCACGCCTGCCCGCCTGGTTGACGAGCGGATCGCCCGCTTCTATCGTGCGGCTCCCATGTGCGAGACCGCGAAGACGACGCCGCCCGGCGTCACGCCCATCAGCGCCGACGAGGCGCGCACGCTCATCCGCCACACGACCGGGCCACAGCTCGAGGCGTTGCTCGATCGCGCGGAGGCAGTACGCCGCGCCGTCCATGGCGACGAGGTCGCGCTGTGCGGCATCACGAACGCGAAGAGCGGCCGCTGCCCCGAGGACTGCGGCTTCTGCTCGCAGTCTGCGCACTTCCCCGAGGCGGACGCGCCGGTCTTCCCCCTCGTCCCGGCTGAGGAGATCGTCGCCCAGGCGAAGGCGGCCGAGCGCGCCGGCGCGCGCGAGTTCTCGATCGTCACCTCGGGCACGCGCGTCGCGAAGGAGAGCGAGCTCGCGACCATCGAGGAAGCGTTGCGGAAGCTTCGTGCCGAGACCGCCGTCGAACCCTGCGCCTCGCTCGGGCTCGTGCGCGAGCCGGAGCTCGTCCGCCTCAAGGCCGCCGGCCTCATGCACTACCACCACAACCTCGAGACGGCCCGGAGCTTCTTCGGCAACGTCTGCACGACGCACACCTACGACGAGCAGCTCGAGACCATCCGCGCCGCGAAGCGCCTCGGCCTCGAGCTGTGCTCGGGCGGCATCCTCGGCATGGGCGAGACGCCGGAGCAGCGCGTCGAGCTCGCCGAGACGATCCGCGACCTCGGCGTGCACTGCGTCCCGATGAACTTCCTGAACCCGCGGCCCGGCACGCCGATGGCGCACGTGAAGGCGATCACCGCGGAGGAGTGCCTCGCCGCGATCGCGGTGTTCAGGCTGATGATGCCGGCGGCGCACATCTTCGTCATGGGGGGCCGCGAGGTGAACCTCGGCGCGCGCCAGCACCTCATCTTCCGCGCGGGCGCGAACGGCACGATGGTCGGCAACTACCTCACGAGCGCTGGGCGAGGGCCAGGCGAGACGGTGGAGATGGTCGAGGGGCAGGGGCTGCGGCTCAGGGCCCCGGGCACCGGCCGCGACTGGGCGTTCGACGGGAGCGCGCCCGCGGACGCGGAGTGGAACCGCCGCGCCGTCGAGCCGGGCGGGAAGCACAGCCTGCCCGTCGTGGGCGCGCCGCGCGGCGGCTGCGCGTAGACGATGCCGCGCGTGCCGCTCGACTGGATCGATCGCGAGCTCGAGGCGCTCGCCGCGAAGGGGCTTCGGCGCGCGCTCGAGCCGATCGCGGCGCCGCAGGGAGCGGAGGTGGAGGTCGGCGGCCGCCGGCTCGTGAACCTCTGCTCGAACGACTACCTCGGGCTCGCCGCGGATCCGCGCCTGCGCCGGGCCGCCGCCGACGCCGCGGAGCGCGAGGGGGCGGGGAGCGGCGCCTCCAGGCTCGTCGCCGGGGATCTCCCCGTCCACGGCGCGCTCGAGCGCGCCCTCGCCGCCCACGCCGGGACCGAGGCGGCGCTCCTCTTCGGCTCGGGCTACCACGCCAACGTGGGGATCCCGCCGGCGCTCGTCGGCCGCGACGACGCCGTCTTCTCCGACGTCCTGAACCACGCCTCGATCGTGGACGGTTGCCTGCTCTCGCGCGCGGCGCTCGTGCGCTACCGCCACGTCGACGTCCAGGAGCTCGGAGAGCTCCTCGCCCGAACCCGCGCGCGCCGCAAGCTCGTGGTCACGGACGCGATCTTCTCGATGGACGGCGACGCCGCGCCGCTTCGCGAGATCGCCGAGCTGTGCGAACGGCACGGCGCGATGCTCTACGTCGACGAGGCGCACTCGGAGGGCGTGCTCGGCCCGCGCGGCGGGGGCCTCGCAGAGGCCCTCGGCGTCGCCGACCGCGTGGACGTGCACATGGGGACGCTCGGGAAGGCGCTCGGTGCGTCCGGCGCCTTCGTGGCGGGGGAGCGGCGGCTCGTGGAGCTCCTCGTCACGCGCGCGCGGACGTTCGTGTTCTCCACCGCGCCCGCCCCCGCCGCGTCGGCGGCGGCGCTCGCCGCGCTCGGGATCGTCGCATCGGAGCCGGAGCGGCGCGCCCGAGTGCTAGCGCTCACCGCGCGCATGAAGGACGGCCTCGCGAGGCTCGGGTTCGACGTCGCGCGGGTGGCCGCGCCGATCTTCCCGGTGGTGCTCGGTGACGAGGCGCGCGCCGTGGCCGCCTCGCAGGCGCTACGCGAGCGGGGCTTCTACGTGCGCGCGATCCGCCCGCCGACGGTCCCGCGCGGGACGAGCCGGCTGCGCGTCGCCTTGACGGCGGGACACACGGACGCGCAGGTCGACGCGTTCCTGGGGGCGCTCGAGGAGGTCCTGCAGCTCCTCCGGCTGAGTCTGAGGCCCAGCGCTAAGTGACCTGCATTGGACGCGTCTGCCACGATGCGGGCGTCGCGCACAGCGCTCCGGATATGATGGCCGCATGCCAGCGGGCGGCCTGGGCAGCCTCGGTCGGATGCTCGTGATGGTGGGCGCGGTGATCGCGGTCACCGGCGTGGCGCTCATCGTCGCAGAGCGCTTCCCCGGGCTGCGCATCGGGCGGCTGCCCGGGGACATCTCGGTCGAGCGCGATCGGTTCCGCTTCTACTTCCCGCTGGGCACCTCGATCGTCCTGTCGATCGTCCTGTCGCTCCTGTTCTGGCTACTCGGCCGTCGCGGCTGAGATCCGGCGGCCGTCGGTCTCGGTCTCCTCGCTCGCTGCCCGTCACGGCAGCTGGCAGGCGAACACGGGCGTATGCGACGGGATCGCCGCCACCTTCACCATCGGGATCGCGCGATGATCGCGGTCGGTGGTGGAGGGAGGGGCGGTCCGGGCGGCCCGGCGTGCGGCGGGCGGCTGCTCGGCGGCCGCTCGCAAGGCGAGGGCGCGGGCGTGTGCATCGCGTCGCGCCTCTACGCCGTACAGCCAGTCGACGCTCGAGTGGGTCGGAACGGCGTCGGTGACGAACGCGACGACGATGCCGAGCCACAGTCCGATCGTGACGATCCCCGCGAGACGCCGCCTGCGCGGCAGTCCGGCAAAGAGGATGTTCTGCTTCACGTTCGTCATGGCCCGCTCCTCCGAGTCGATGCTCCACCCATGGAAGAAGAGCGACGCGACGCCGTCTCGTGACGCGGCTTCGTCGGGGGCCCACCGCGGGGCCAGAACGCTGCTCGCCTGGGGCGGCCCGCGCGAGTCGCTCGATGGCGCCCCTCGACTTCGCGCGGACTGGCGTCCGAAGCGGGACCGTAGCCGAGCGACGCAGGCAGCCAGCGTGAGCCGCAGCGGGGATCAGCCTACGCAGCAGGTGCGACATCATCGCAGCCGCGCGTGACCCACGAGCGTCTGCAGCTCGAAGGGGCTCGCCTTGCCGGCCTCGCCCGACGAGCAGCTCGTGAACGTGCCGCTGCCCGCGGCGCGCGCGTAGGCGCCGGAGCCGCGGACGATCTCCCAGCGCCCGAACACCGCGGGGAAGCGCGGCACCTTCGCGCTGCGTTGTACGCGCAGGACGAGCGTCCCGCGCTCGCCGTCGAGGACGCGCTCGACGACATCCTGGGAGCCGAACCCGCTGTCGTCCCGCGCCGTGCCCTGGTCGATCAGCTCGCCCGAGGCCGACTCGACACGGAAGGTACCGGTGTACTGCCACGGAGGGAACGTGACGTGGACCTCGACGCGCTCCGACCCCCGGGGCGGCGGCGTGTGCGCGGGCGACGAGAGCCTGGGCGGCGGCGCGGCGTGGGTGACCCCGGAGGCGACGAGCACGACGGCGGCCACCAGGGCTCGGGCGTTCACGATCATCCTCCTCGCCCCGGGAAGGACGGCAGGACGCCCGCGGCGGACGCGCCTCGCGCATGCGGGTCCGGGGTGCGCCCGTGGCGCGCCTCGCACGCAGCGGCGTTCCGTTCCGCCTCGGCGGCGCTCTCCCCGAGGATCTGGATCCGGTGCGCCACCGGCAGGCACGCGTTCGTGGAGGCGCGCAGGAGCGCGAGCATGCGCCCCCACGAGACGGTCCACACGCGCGCGGTGCCGTCGATCGAGGCCGTCGCGAGCTCGGTGCCGTCCGGGCTGAACGTCGCGTATCCCACGCTGCCGTCGTGGCCGCGCAGGATCAGCGGATCGCCCGCGCCCGACGCCGGGTACACGCGCACGATCCCGTCGTGCGAGGTGAGCGCGATGCGGTCGCCGTCCGGACTCGCCGCCGCGGAGAGGAGCCCCTCCGGCAGGGCAGCGATGGGAGGCAGCTCCTCGAACGGCTCGAGCCGGTAGACGTGCAGCGGTCCGTTCTCCTCCGCGACGAGGAGGCGCCGCCCGTCGGGCGTCACCGTCGCGCGGAGCACGCTCCGCTCGGAGCGGATGACGCGCGGGGCCGTGCCGTCGACCGGCCAGATCCGGACCGTGGCGTCGAGCTGCGAGGCGGAGACGACGAAGCGGCCATCCGGCGTCCAGCAGACGGAGGTGATTCCCTTCTCGTGCCCGTTCAGGACGAGGGGCGGGCCACTCCCATCGGCCGGCCAGATACGCACCGTGCCGTCGAGCGAGGCGCTCGCGATGCGGGTGCCGTCGGGGCTGAACTCCGCCGAGAGCACCGAGCTCGTGTGGCCGCGGAGCTCGCGGAGCAGCCGGCCGTCACGCGCGTCCCAGATCCGCAGCACGCCGTCCTCGGACGCGGTCACGAGCCGCCGCTCGTCGCGGTCGAGGTCCGCCGCGTGCAGCTCGCGCCCGGGGTCCGAGACGACGAGCGGCGCGCCTCCCCCATGCACGGGCCAGATCCTCGCGGTTCCATCGTGCCCCGCGGTGACGACGCGCGTGCCATCGCGCGTCCAGTCGACCGTGTCCACGAGGTCGCCGTGGCCGCGCAGGACGCCGCGTTCCCGCGGATCCTCCGCCCTCCAGACGCGGACCGTCCGATCCTTCCCGCGGGTGAAGATGCGCGCGCCGTCGGGAGAGAACGCCGCCTCGAGGGCGGTATGGCCGCGGAGCACGAACGGCGCGCCGTCCCCGTCGGCCGCCCACACGCGCGCGGTACCGTCGGCCCCGACGGTGAGGACGCGCGTGCCGTCCGGGCTGAAGCGAGCGTCGTAGACCGCGCCGCGGTGGCCGCGGAGGCGCACCTCGTGCGCGGGGGCCGTGAGCGGGTAGACCCGCGCCGATCCGTCCTGCGACGCGACGACGATCCGCCGCGAGTCGGGGCTGAATGCGACCGAGGACAGCGGCACGCCCGGCGCGCCGAACGTATCGCGGAGGGCGCCGTCGCGGCCGAAGAGGCGAGCCACGCCGTCCTCCGAGGCGGTGGCGATCGCGCTGCCGTCCGCGGACCAGGCGAGCGCGAACACCGCTCCCCCGCGGGCGGCGGCGCGAGCGAGGAGGGCGCCGGAGCGCGCGTCGAAGACGCGCAGGTGCCCGTCGCCGCCGCCGGTGGCCAAGCGCGCGCCGTCGGGGGCGTACGCGAGCGCCAGGACGGCGCCGTCGTGCACGAGCGCCCGCGCCGGTCGAGCGCCGTCCAGGGGGACGAGCCACGCCCGTCCATCCAGCGCGCCGGCCGCGGCGGTCTTGCCGTCGGGCGCGATGGCGAGCGCCGCATGCGGGCTCGACCCGGCGTGAAGCACGACCGGCGCGGCGCCGTCGGTGCGGAAGACCCGCAGCTCGCCGTCATGCCCCGCGGCGACGACGCGCGCACCGTCGGGCGTGAAGGCGAGCGTGTTCGTGCGCGCGCCCGGCGCGGTGAGGACGTGCGCGCTGCCCGTCCCGTCCGCGCTCCAGATGGCGACGCCCCCGGCAGGAGCGCCCTCGCCGGCCTTCGCCGTGCCCACGCCCACGGCGACGTGGCGTCCGTCGGGGCTGACCGCGAGCCCCATACCGCCCGGCGGGTGCTCGAGCACGGCGACGGGGATCGGCTCCGAGAGGATCCGCTGAGCGATCTCGAGGGCGCGCGGCGGAGGATCGTCGCCGAGCTCCGTCATGAGCAGCGCCGCCGCGAGCGGATCGGACGCGCCCTCGGCCGCGCTCGCGATGCGCGACTCGCGGAGCGCCCGCTCCGCGTCGGCGCGGTCCCTGAGCGCGATCACGGCCGCCGCCGATGCCGCGGTGAACGCGACGGCGCCGAGCGCGGCGACGAGGCGGCGCAACCGCTTGTGTCGGAGCGCGCGGGAGGCGGCAGCGGCGCGCTCGAGGTAGGCCTCTTCCACGCCCTCCACGGCGGCGAGGAGCGCGCTCGCGCTCTGCGGGCGGTCGGTGGGGTCCTTCGAGAGGGCGCTCGCGAGCAGCGCGGCGAGCTCGGGCGGGGGATCATGGAGCGGCAGGGGCGGCGGCGGACCGGGATCGAGCACCGCGCTGCGCCCGTCCACCACCGGGAACGGGAGCCGGCCCGCGAGCGTCTGGAAGAGCATCACCGCGGCGCTGAACACGTCGGCGCGTGCGTCGCCCGGCGCGCCGCGGAGCTGCTCGGGCGCCATGTACGCCGGCGTCCCGCCGGCGAGGCTCGCGCGATCGAGCAGGTGCGCGAGCCCGAAGTCCACGATCTTCACACCTCCCTCGTCGGTGAGGAAGACGTTGCCGGGCTTCAGATCGCGGTGGACGACGCCGTTGGCGTGCGCGTGCGCGAGGCCGCGCGCGACGTCGCGTGCGAGCCGCACAGCCTCGAGCGGCGCCATCGGGCCTCGCCGGAGCCGCTGCTGGAGCGTCTCGCCGCGGAGGAGCTCCAGGATGAGGAAGGGAGTGCCCTCGTGGATGCCGTAGTCGTGCAGCGTGACGACGTTCGGGTGGTTGAGCCGGGCGGCCGCCTCCGCCTCCTCGCGCAGCGGCTTCTCGAGGACGTCCGCGCGCGCGAGCGATGGGCGCATGGCCTTGAAGGCGACGAGGCGGCCGAGCTCGGTGTCGCGCGCCTCGAACACGACGCCGAAGCCGCCGCGGCCGACCTCGCGGAGGAGCTCGAACCGGCCGACTCGCCGGCCCGCGACGAGCGGCGGCGCGAGCTCGCCGGGATCGCGCACGGGCGCGCTCGCGAGCTCCATCATGAGCGCCGACAAGGCCTCGCTGTCGCCGGCCAGCTCCGGCGAGACGGGGCGCTTCGGGATCGGACCGCCGTCCATCGGCTGCGCTCCTAGTCGAGGAGTCCCTCCTCGCGCGCCATCCTTGCGAGCCGCTCCTTGAGGCGCTCGAACCGCTTCCGCAGCGCCGGCTCGTCTACCGCCTCTCCGTCTCCGGCGAGCACCATCGCGACCTCGCGCCACGAGAGCCCACGGTCGAGCCGCAGCACGAGCAGCGTCTGCTCGTCCGGCGACAGCCGCGCGCGCAGCCGATCGATGCCCCGCTGGCGCGCCTCGCGCCGGCCGAGCAGCACGCTCGAGCGGACCTCGTCGGCGATGCGCGAGAGCTCGGTGGTCTCCAGGCGGCGTCCGCGCTGCCGGTACGGATCGCGCAAGTGGCGCGCCGCGGCGTGCCAGGCGAGCCGGTACGCCCACACGCGCACTGGGCATTCGCCGCGAAATCCGGGCAGCCCCCGCCACAGATCCTCGGTGAACTGGGAGAAGACCTCGGCCGCGTCCGCGTCGTTGCGCAGGATCGAGGTGAGGTACCCGAGGATCTGGGGTCCGTAGTCGCGCACCACCGCCTCGGCACCGGCCGCGAGCTCGCCGGCGGCGATGAGCGCCCCGGCGCGGTCCTCGTTCATGGGCGCGCTCCTCCTCGCCGGCGCCCAGGAAACTGGGCGCGACTACCGGCGGGCGATCATGACGGCCCGCCCGGATCCGTTCAACGCACACGGTGCCCAATCCGTCCATCCTGAGCGTAGCGACGCCGCGTAGCGGCGGAGCGAAGTCGAAGGACGACCTCCTGCGGGGGCGCCCCGTCGCGCGGGACTCCCTCGGGGGTGACGGAGACGCGGGCGACGCCGATGTGACCGGTGCCTGGAGGGCGTCACGATCGGAACGGCTCGTGAGGGATTGCGCCGCAGAACAGAGAAGCAGGCTTCGTTCACGGGGGCCTAGTGCGTGACCTCGCGGACCCGCTCCCGGACCTCACCGACCTTCTCGTGCGCCCGCTCCTCGGGCGTTCGGCCCGTCCACATCCGAGCGAGCCATCCCGCGCCGAACCCGACGATCGCGGCGACGATCGCGCCGATGAGGAGCGCGCGCGCCCGTTCTCGCCGCCGCTGGGTCGAGGTCTCCGCGCTCGCGCGCCTCTCGTTCCGCTCCCGGCGGCTCGCCATGCGCTACATCCCCATGCGCTGGACCTGGTATCCCCGCTCTCGCAGGGCGGTCAGGATCTCCTCGACGTGCTCCGGTCCACGCGTCTCGAGCGTGAGCTGGAGGGTCGTGTCGCCGAAGCGGTACGCGAACGCGCGCGTGTGGTGCACCTCGATGACGTTCGCCCGGTGGTGCGCGATGATCTGTGACACCTTCGCGAGCTGCCCCGGCTTGTCGTGGAGCGCCACGCTGATGCGGACGAGCCGCCCATCCTTCACGAGGCCGCGCTCGATCACCCGCGCGACGAGGTTCACGTCGATGTTGCCGCCCGAGACGATCGCGACGACGTTCCGGCCCTCGACGCCGCGGATCTTCTTCTGCATCAGGGCGGCGACCCCGACCGCGCCGGCGCCCTCGGCGACGGTCTTCTCCTTCTCGAGGAGGTACAGGATCGCGCTCGCGATCTCCTCCTCCGAGACGGTCACGATGTCGTCCACGTAGCGCTTCACGTGGTCGAGCGTGAGATCGCCGGCGCGCTTCACGGCGATGCCGTCGGCGATCGTGTTCGCCGGCTCGAGGGTGGTCGGCTTCCCCGCGTCGAGCGCCGCGATCATGCAGGGGAGCACTTCCGTCTGGACGCCGACGACGCGCACACCGGGCCGGAGCTCCTTCGCCGCGACCGCGACGCCGGACACGAGCCCGCCACCTCCGATCGGCACGACGATCGTCTCGACCTGCGGGTCCTGCTCGAGGATCTCGAGACCGATCGTGCCCTGCCCAGCGATGATCGCGGGATCGTCGAACGGGTGGACGAACGTGAGTCCCTCCGCCTGCTCGAGCCTGCGCGCCTCCGCGTACGCCTCGTCGTAGTTCGCGCCGTGGAGGACGATCTTCGCGCCGTGCGAGCGGGTGTTCGCGACCTTCGTGATCGGCGTGGTCTCCGGCATCACGATGGTCGCCTTCACGCCCAGCCTGCCGGCGTGGTAGGCGACCGCCTGGGCGTGGTTGCCCGCGCTCGCGGCGATGAGGCCGAGGTCCCGCTCCGCCGGCGAGAGCAGGAGGAGCTTGTTCAGCGCCCCGCGCTCCTTGTAGGCGCCGGTCATCTGCAGGTTCTCGAGCTTGAGGTGCGCGTTCGTGCCGGTGAGCCTGGAGAGCGTCTCGGTGCGGGCGCAGGGCGAGACGTAGATCCGATCCCGGATGCGCGCCAGCGCGGCCTGGACGTCCTGTAGCGTGATCATGTGGGACCGCGACGCTAACCTTCGGCGGCGGTGGATCGCAAGCTCGAGTCCGAGGCCAGGCGACGGGGAGGCTGCGCCGGTGGACCGTGCCGGCGCGGGCAGCCTCGTGAGCCGGGCTAGTGCTGGACCAGGCGGCGAGCCAGCTCGACGCGGTTACGGACGCCGAGCTTGTCGAAGATCGTCTTGAGATGGCTCTTCACCGTCTGCGACGCGATCCCGAGCCGCTCCGCGACCTCCCGGGAACGGAGCCCGTCGGCCACGAGCAGGGCGACCTCACGTTCACGCTGGGTGAGCCCATCCGACGGCGGGGCCTGCACCGGCTCCGGCCCGACCTGCACCGGCTCGGGCAGCGGCTCACGCCAGAGGTGCAGCTGCGTCTTGCCCTTCCCGACCGCGGTGACCTCGATCCGGAGCCGCTCTCCGTGCCCCTCCATCACGAGCGTGCGGCGGATGCCGGGTGACCCCTGCTGTGCACCGTCGGTGAGGCCCCTCAGCTCCGAAGGGATCGTTGTGCCGTCGGTGGCGTCCGGGAAGAACACCCGGAGCATGTCCTCCGCCTGCCGGTCGCAGCGGAGCATGCCGTCGCCCTCGCAGTGAGCCGCGGCGCCCCTCGGGGCCGGGACGCGAACGTTCGCGCGCATCATGTCACTGGACCCCCTGTGTCTCGTGTGGAGACAGGTCCCACATACTACAGGCTTGAAAACAACTGGTCACCCGGGGCGGGGTCAGGGTCGAGCTAATTTGGGTTTTCGACAGGCTTGTCGGGGGTTTGTTGTCCGATGACCCGGTGACCCGGGGTGGGTGCGCGCGGGACCGACCGAGGGTATGAGGCCGGCACGCGAGCGATCGTCACACGGAATGGGCCGCGGCGGCGTGCCGCGATCCGGTGGAGGCGGCGTGCACGGTGCCGGATCATCGCGAGCGAGAGAACGACCGGGCGGGCGGCCGCGAACGCGCTTTACAACGCGTCCGATCCGCGTCGAGACTCGGTCCATGTCCCTCCACGACCTGCGCGAGATCGCCCGCCGGATCGAGCGCGCGGAGGCCGAGCAGCTCGCGCGCACCGGCGATCCCGGCACGGGCGGCGCGATCGAGGTCGCCGGCGGCCTCGCGGTGTCGAAGGGACCGGGCTCGCCGTTCTCGGCGGCGCTCTGCGTCGGCCTCGCGGGCGCGGTGACGCCGGCGGAGCTGGACCGCATCGAGGCGCACCTCGGCGGCGGCGGCGGCGCGATCCGGATCGAGATTGCCGCGCCGGCCGACGCATCGCTGCGCGCCGAGCTGGCGCGCCGGGGCTACCGGATCGAGCGGTTCCACCAGATCTGGTCGCGCGCGCCCGCACCGCTGCCCGAGGCGCCGGCGCGCGTGGAGGTGCGCCGCATCCGCCCGGACGAGGAGGTCTCCTGGGCGGAGACGTTCGCGGTCGCGTACTTCGGCCGCATGCCCCAGTACGCCTCGATGATCGAGGGGCTCCTCGCGATGCCGCGCGCCGATGGCAATGTCGCGTTCGGCGCGTTCGAGGGCGGCGCGCTCGCCGGCGTCGCGCTGGCGTCGGCGCATCGCGGCGTCGCGACGCTCTCCGGCGCCGGCGTCCTCCCAGAGCGGCGCGGCCGCGGCATCCAGCTCTCGCTCGTGCGCGCGCGGCTCGCGTGGGCGGAAGAGGGGGGGTGCGATCTCGCCGCCTCCGCGACCGAGCCCGGGACCGCGTCGCAGCGGACCCTGGAGAAGGCGGGATTCCGGTGCGCCTATCCGCGGGCGGTGATGCTGCGCGAGCGGTGACCGCTGCTCATCGTTCCGGCATGGGACGGAGCGAGCTCGCGAGCAGGCTGGCCGTCGTCCAGGGGACGTACTGGGCTGCGAGCGGCATCTGGCCGATCGCCCACCTGCGGAGCTTCGAGGCCGTCACGGGCCCGAAGCAGGCGGGCTGGCTCGTGAAGACCGTCGGCGCGCTCATCGCGGCGGTCGGGGCGACGCTCGTAGCGGCGGGCGCCCGGGGTCGCGTGACCGGCGAGATCGCGTTCCTCGGCGCGTCCTCCGCCGCCGCCCTCGGAGGCGCCGGCGGGTGGTACGCGGCGCGCGGGCGGATCCGGCGCATCTATCTCGCTGACGCGGCGATCGAGGCGCTCATCGTCGCGGGGTGGGGGATCGCGGCGCTCCGCAAGCGCGCTCATCTCGCCGCGATCGGCGGCGACCGGGGCGCCGCGCGCGTGATCCCGCTCGAGAGGCGCGAGGCGGTGCCGGAGATCTAGGAGCTCGTCAGGTGAGCGCGACCCCGACCTCGACCTCGACCCCGACCTCGACCCCGACCCCGACCCCGACCCCGACCCCGACCCCGACCCCGACCCCGACCCCGACCCCGACCTC
>DATIDF010000128.1:0-3010 GCA_035456445.1 Anaeromyxobacter sp. | reverse complement strand
ATCAAGGAGGGCGACAAGGTCGTGATGTGGTACGTGTCCTCGAACAGGGACGAGACCCGCTACGAGGACCCGGACCGCTTCGACGTGCGCCGCAACCCCGAGCACCAGGCGTTCGGCGCGGGCGGCCGGCACTTCTGCCTGGGGACGGCGCTCGCGCGGCTCGAGCTGGTGATCCTGCTCGAGGAGACGCTGCAGCGCTATCCCGCGATGGACGTCGCGGGCGAGGTCAAGCGCGTCGAGTCGCCGTTCCTGAACCAGCCGAAGACCCTGCCGGTGCGGCTGTCGCCGTAAGGGCGCTCTCGATCGTCCACCAGGCGGACGCCGGCCCCGGCGTCTTCGCCGACGTGCTGCAGGAGCGGAGCGTCGAGCACGACGTTTGGATGCCCCCCGAAGCGGACGCGCCCCCCCGGGATCCGCGTTCCTACGACGCCGTGATGGTTTTCGGCGGCGCGATGCACGTCGACCAGGAGGACCGCCACCCGTGGCTCGCGCCCGAGCAGGCGCTGCTGCGCGAGCTGGTCGAGCGCGAGGTGCCGCTGCTCGGAGTCTGCCTCGGCTCGCAGCTGCTGGCCGCGGCCGCCGGCGGCGCGGCGCGGCGGGCGCCGCGGCCGGAGATCGGGTGGCACCGCGTCGAGACGACCGAGGGTGCGGGCGACCCCCTGCTCGCGGCGCTCGCGCCGGCGTTCGAGGCGTTCCAGTGGCACAGCTACGAGTTCACGCTGCCGCCCGGGGCGACCGCGCTGGCGCGGAGCGAAGTCTGCCTTCAGGCGTTCCGGCTCGGCAACGCGGTCGGGATCCAGTTCCACGCCGAGGTCACCCGCGACGACGCGCTTGCTTGGATCGAGGACTTTCGCTCCGACGAGGACGCGGTGGGGATCGGGCTCGACGCCGACGCACTACGGCATCGGACTCGCGAATCGATCGACGCGTGGAACGAGACCGGTCGCGCTCTCTGCGACCGCTGGCTGGCCTACTCGGGCGTCACGTAAGCACCCGACAGACCCCCGTCCACGAGGAACGTCGACGCGGTCACGTACGAGGACTCGTCGGAGGCCAGGAACAGCGCGCCCTGCGCGATCTCGCGCGGCTCCGCGAAGCGGCCCATCGGCAGGTGGACGAGCCGCCGTGCCGCCTTCTCGGGGTCCTTCGCGAACAGCTCCTGCAGCAGCGGCGTGTTCACCGGGCCGGGGCAGAGCGCGTTCACGCGCACGCCGCGGCGCGCGAACTCGATGCCCAGCTCGCGCGAGAGCGCGAGCACGCCGCCCTTCGAGGCCGTGTAGGAGATCTGGGACACCGCCGCGCCCATCACCGCCACGAACGAGGCGGTGTTCACGACCGAGCCGCCGCCGGCCTCGAGCAGGTGCGGGATGCCGTGCTTGCAGCACAGGAAGACGGACTTCAGGTTCACGTCCTGGACCCGCTGCCAGGCCTCGAGCGAGGTCTCCAGCACGGAGGTGTCGTCGTTGGGATTGATCCCGGCGTTGTTGAACAGGACGTCGATCCGGCCGAACTCGGCCCGGGTGCGCTCGTACATCCCGCGCACCTGGTCCTCGTCGCTCACGTCCACCTCGAGCCGCAGGCTCCCGGAGGACCCGGGGTTCAGGTCCGCCCCCACCACCGTGGCTCCCTCCTCCTCGAACAGGACCGCGGTCTCGGCGCCGATCCCGCTCGCGGCACCGGTGACCACGCACACCTTTCCCGCCAGCCGCCCCGCCACTACTCCTCCGTTGCGTAGTAGACGTTCTTGACCTCGGTGTATGCGTCGAGCGCGTCGGGCCCGAGCTCGCGACCGACACCGGACTGCTTGAAGCCGCCGAACGGCGTGGACACCCGCACCGACGTGTTGGAGTTCACGGACAGCACGCCGGTCTCGACGGCGCGTGCCACACGCAGCGCCTTCGCGCCGTCGCGCGTCCAGATCGATCCCGACAGGCCGTAGATCGTGTCGTTCGCCAACCGGACCGCCTCGTCCTCGTCCCGAAACGGGATCACGCTCGCCACGGGCCCGAAAATCTCCTCCCGCGCCGCGCGGTCGGAGTTCGCCACGGGACAGAGGACGACCGGCGGGAACCAGAAGCCGGGCCCCTCCGGGGCGGCGCCCCGGATCGCGACCGGTGCGTCGCCGTGCACGTAGGACGCGACGGTCTCGCGCTGGTCCCGCGAGATCAGCGGCCCCATCTGCGTGCGCTCGTCGAGCGGGTCGCCGACCACCATGCCGTCCACGGCCTCCTCGAGCGCGTCCATGAAGCGATCCAGGATCGAGCGCTCGACCAGGATGCGCGAGCGCGCGCAGCAGTCCTGGCCGGCGTTTCCGAACACCGCCCCCGGCGCCGCCGCCGCCGCGTGCTCGAGGTTCGCGTCGGCGAACACGATGTTGGCCGACTTCCCGCCCAGCTCCAGCGTCACTCGCTTGATGGATCCCGCCGCGCCGGCCGCGATGCCGCGCCCGACCTCGGTGGAGCCCGTGAACGCGATCTTCGCCACGTCCGGATGCTCGACCAGCCGCCGGCCGCACACGCTGCCGGGCCCCGCGACCACGTTCAGCACGCCCTCCGGCAGCCCGGCCTCGAGCGCGATGCGCTCGAGCTCGAGGGCCGTCAGCGGCGTGAGCTCGGCCGGCTTCAGCACGATCGTGTTCGCGGCCGCGAGCGCCGGCGCCACCTTCCACGAGGCGATCGCGAGCGGGAAGTTCCACGGCACGATCAGGCCCACGACCCCGAGCGGCTCGCGAAACGTCATGTCCACACCGCCCGCGACCGGGATCGTGTGCCCCAAGAGGCGCTGGGGAGCCCCCGCGTAGTAGCGGAAGGTGTCCACGACCATCGCCATCTCGGCGCGCGCATCGGAGATGGGCTTGCCGGCATTGCGCGCCTCGAGCACCGCGAGCTCCTCCCGGTGCGCGGCGAGCCCGTCCGCCAGCCGGTGCAGCAGCGCCGCCCGCCGCTCGGGCGCGAGCGCGCGCCAGGCGGGGAACGCCTCCCGGGCCCGCGCGACGGCGGCGTCCACCTCC
>DATIDF010000127.1:0-6655 GCA_035456445.1 Anaeromyxobacter sp. | reverse complement strand
GCAGACCTACCGGCGATTTCGGCGTCGACGAACCGAGAGGCCGCTCATCCCGAGCGTGGCGAAGCCGCGCCAGCGGCGGAGCGTAGTCGAGGGACGACCCCGACCTCGACCTCGACCGCGTACGGCTCGGACGGCGATCGGTGGCGCGCGGCCGTGGACGAGGTCGAGAAGGTGAGCCCGCTCGCCGCGCCGATGCTGAAGCAGGCGGCGCTGAGCGGCTTCCGCGATGGAGAGGTCGCGATCGTCATGCCGACCGACTTCCTCGCGAAGAGCGTCGAGCGGCGCCGCGCCGAGGTGGAGGAGGTGCTGACGCGCTTCGTCGGCCGCCCGACGCGGCTCGCGATCTCGATCGGCGCCGCGCCCGCCGGCGCGCAGCAGGGCGCATCCGACGGGACCGCCCCGGCGGCCTCGCCCGCGTCGATCGCTGCAGCGGAGGCCGCCGAGAAGCAGGCGCGCAGCGCGCGCGTGCGGGACGCGGCCCGCAACCACCCCAACATCCGCGAGGCGACGCGCATCCTCGACGGCGGCGTCGAGAAGATCGAGGAGCTCTGAGGAGCCCGGGAGCGACGATGGACATCCAGTACCTCATGCGTCAGGCGAAGAAGCTCGAGAAGGCGATGGCCGACGCGAAGGAGCAGCTCGGCGAGCTCTCGGTCGAGGCCGAGAGCGGTGGCGGGCTCGTGAAGGTCACCATGAACGGCAAGTGCGAGGTGACCCGCCTCGTCGTCGATCCGAAGGCGGTGGATCCGGCGGACAAGGCGATGCTCGAGGACCTCGTCACGGCCGCAGTGAACGCGGGCGTCGAGAAGGCGCGCACCGCGGCCGACGAGCACCTGGCGAAGGCGACGGGGGGTATCAAGATCCCGGGGGTCGTCGGCTAGCTCATGGCGGTCGCGGACCCCATCGCCCGGCTCGTGAAGGAGCTCGCGAAGCTGCCCGGCATCGGCGAGAAGACCGCCCAGCGGCTAGCGTTCCACATCCTCAAGGCCGGCCCCGCCTACGCGAGCGAGCTCGCCGGCGCCATCGCCGGGGTGGTCCGCGACGTCCGGCTCTGCTCCAGCTGCCAGACGCTCACCGACAAGGATCCCTGCGGTGTCTGCGCGGACCCGCGCCGGGACCCGAGCATCATCTGCGTCGTCGAGGGGGTCCCGGACCTCCTCGCCATCGAGCGTACCCATGAGTTCCGCGGCCGATACCACGTGCTCCACGGCGCCCTGTCGCCGCTCGACGGGATCGGCCCGTCCGACCTCAAGATCCGCGAGCTGCTCCTCAGGCTCGAGCGAGAGCCGGCCGGCGAGATCGTCGTCGCGACGAACCCCGACGTCGAGGGCGAGGCGACCGCGCTCTACCTCACGAAGCTGCTCAAGCCGCTCGGGGTGAAGGTCACCCGCATCGCCCAAGGAATTCCCATGGGCGGTGATCTCGAATACGCTGATCAAGTGACGCTGGCGCGTGCGCTGGCCGGTCGCCGCGAGCTCTGAGCGGATCGCCCGGTTCGTGGCGAGCCGGTGAGACCGGTCGTGGTGAGCCTGTCGAACCATGCGACAGGCGGCTACACCGCCCGCGGTGCCGTGGCCGCCGGATTTGAAAGGGGCGGGGTTCCCTGGTATTCCGCCATGGATTCGGACCTTCGCGGAGCCCAGCGCGCATGAATTCCGGCTTGGTGATGTACGAGGAGGAGTTCCGGCTCATCGCCGGGATCTGCGACCGGCTCACCCGCGACGCGAACGCCAAGGTCGTCTTCCTCGTCGACAAGAACGGTCAGCTCATCTCCTCGAGCGGCCAGGCGCAGAACCTCGACACGACCTCGCTCGCGTCGCTCACCGCTGGCAACGTCGCAGCGATGGGCGGCCTCGCGAAGCTCATCGGCGAGAAGGAGTTCCCGAACCAGTTCCACGAGGGGGAGCGCGAGTCGCTCCACATGAGCATCGTGGGCGGGCGGGTGGTGCTCGTCGTCATCTTCGACGCGAGGAGCTCACTCGGCCTCGTGCGCCTGCGGGTGAAGAAGGCCGGCGAGGAGCTCGCGAAGGTGTTCGACGGTCTCGCGAAGAAGCAGACCGCCCCCGGGGCGGCGAGCCCGTTCGCCGAGATCACCGACGACGACATCGACAACCTCTTCAGCGAGTGATCATGAGCTTCATCAACTACAGCTCGCGCGAGATCAACTGCAAGATCGTCTATTACGGCCCAGGTCTCTGCGGTAAGACGACGAACCTCCAGTACGTCTACGCGAAGACGAACCCCGACGCGAAGGGCAAGATGATCTCCCTCGCGACGGAGACCGAGCGCACGCTCTTCTTCGACTTCCTGCCGCTGTCGCTCGGAGAGATCCGCGGCTTCAAGACCCGCTTCCACCTGTACACGGTGCCGGGCCAGGTCTTCTACGACGCCTCCCGCAAGCTCATCCTGAAGGGCGTCGACGGGGTCGTCTTCGTCGCGGACTCGCAGATCGAGCGCATGGAGGCGAACCTCGAGTCGGTCGAGAACCTGCGCGTGAATCTCGCCGAGCAGGGCTACGACCTCGACAAGATCCCGTACGTCGTCCAGTACAACAAGCGGGACCTGCCGAACGTGGCCACGGTGGACGAGCTGCGCCGCCTCATCAACCCGCGAAGCGTCCCCGAGTACCAGGCGGTCGCGCCCACCGGGGTCGGCGTGTTCGACACGCTCAAGGCGGTCGCGAAGCTCGTCCTGACTGAGCTGAAGAAGGGCGGGTAGCGCGGCTCGGAGGGGGCGTCGTGCGGGTCCGCTGCCTCATCGCCCTCGGCGTCGCCGCGCTCCCCCTGACCCCGCTCGCGGGCGCGGAGGGCGCCCCACCCGCTTCACCGGTCCGAACGCTCGAGGAGCGCGTCTCCGGGCTGCGCGACAAGCTCGCGCCGGCGAACGCGCGCCTCCGCGATCTCCAGGAGCGGGTCGGCGCGGAGCTCGCGGCGGGCGCCCGCGCCGTGGTCATCCACCGGAACGAGCTCGGGCCCGCGTACCAGCTCGAGTCGGCCTCCTACGCGATCGACGGTGTCGGGCCCGACCGCCCGCAGGCGTCCCCGCGCGGGCGCGTGAGGAAGGTCCTCGATCGGCGCGTCGCGGCCGGCGCGCATCGCGTCTCGGCGGAGCTCGTGTTCCACGTGCGCACCGGCGGGGCCGGCGCGCCGCGCCGGCTCGAGGTGCGCTCGTCCTACGCTTTCGACGCGCCGACCGGGTCCATGACGCGCGTCACGCTCGTCACCCACGCGCGTGACGCCGCGGTGGCCGACGAGGAGCGCGCGGCGGTCCGGTTCGAGCTCGCGGTCCAGCACGAAAGGCCCGGCGAGGGCGCTCCCCCTGGTGACGCGGCCCCCTCCGGCGCCCGGCCGTGACGGTGCGTGTATCGCTCGGTTCGCCAGTGTCGCGGGGGCCCTCGCCGCGTACCTGCCGGGGCGCCCCTCGCCGCGGCGTGGCGCGAACGCGAGCTGCCGCGAGGCGAAGCGGTAAACGAACAGGCCGTCGCCCCCGGGGCGCGGTATGTTACGCCGCCTCCGCGCGCCAGGTGTGCGCGTCCGGGACCTGTGCCCGCCGCTGGCCGGTGCGCCGCGAGGAGAGGCGCCGTGCGACGGGCGAGCCGGGCCGCGCGGATCAAACGGTAGACGGAGAGGTACACGACATGACATCGAAGCTTCGGATCTCGGTCGTCCTGCTCGCCCTCACCGCAGCCTGCGCAACGGGCGGCGGCGGCAAGGGCGTCACCAGCGGGCGGTTCTATCAGGCGAACTACAAGCTCCCCGCCGAGAGCCAGCTGGACGACGCCGAGCGCGGGAAGATCCGGGACGCGCGCACGCACTTCGAGCGCGGCCTCGTCGCGCAGCAGTCCGGCAACATCGACCAGGCGCGCGCCGAGTGGGTCACCGCCGCGGACGGGTACGCCCAGTTCGCCGACCAGTTCCAGTCGTCGGAGTGGCGGATGCCGGTGCGCTATCGCGCCGCCGAGCTGTACATGCAGGGCCAGCAGTTCGAGCGCGCGGCCGAGGTGGCGCACAAGGTCATCTCGGATCCGCAGGCGGACGCCTCGTCGAAGGCCCTCGCCTCGCGCCTCGCCGCGGGGGCGTGGCTCAACGTGGCGAACCAGAAGGTGAAGGCGAACCAGCTCGAGCCCATCAGGCTGGCGAACGCCGACCAGCGCCGGGGTCAGCCCCTGCAGCCGCGCGTCCCGCCGGGTGAGTGGAAGCGCTTCGTCGACGCCGCGGACACTTACCTGGCGAACCTCGACGCAGACCCCGAGGCGAGCAAGCCCGCCGCCGAGCGTCGGGGAGGGCTGCCGCCCGCGCAGCTCGCGCTCATCGCGGGCGAGGTGGAGTACGCGTTCGACAACATGGACGACGCGCGCCGCCGCTTCTCGGAAATCCTGAACCGCTGGCCGGACGAGGGCGAGGTGCTCGAGAGCGCGGTCCCGCTCTACCTCCAGACGTTCCTCTACGCGAACGACACGCAGGGCTACCAGGCCGAGGTCGCGCGCGTCCGCGAGCTCGTCGGGACGAGAGCGCAGAAGGCGACCGATCCGAAGCAGAAGGAGAGCTTCGAGAAGGTGCTCGAGTCGCTCTCCCGCGCCGAGGCCGGCACGCAGTTCGCGGCCGCCCAGAAGCTGCTCGACGAGGGCAAGGCCGCGGAGGCTGCTCAGGCGTTCGAGCAGCTCGCGTCCGATCCGCAGGGCGGTGACGCGGCGAACGCGCTCCACAACGCAGCGGTCGCGTGGGACAAGGCGGGCAAGGCGGATCGCGCCGCCCAGCTCCGCGAGCGGATCCTGAAGGAGCACGGCGACTCGAAGGTCGCGCCGAACAACATCCTCCTCCTCGCCGTGTACAAGTCGAAGAAGAACGAGCACCTCGGCGCGGCGAAGCTGTACGAGGAGTTCATCGCGAAGCACCCCGAGTCGCCGAACCGCTGCGTCGCGCTGCAGAACGTCGCCTCCGAGCTCGACATGGCGAAGAAGAGTGCGCAGGCCGCCGAGCGCTACGTCGCGTTCGGCAAGGACGAGAAGTGCGGGAGCGCCGATCCGAACGTCGCCGCCCGCGCCCTGTATCGCGCCGGCCGTCTGTACGAGGACGCGAAGCAGAAGGCGAAGGCCAAGGAGTCCTACGCCGCCGCCGTCGCGATGAAGGGCGTGACGGACACCGTCGCGAAGAGCCAGGTCGAGGACGCGAAGCGCCGGATGGGCAAGTAGCGAGCGCCGCACCGCCGCCGTGATACGCGGCGGCGCGGACGGAGCACCCGCCGCCCGCGCCGCTCCCCGAGCGGCGGCGCGGGCGCGCCGCTTTCCGGGCGCGCTGGGCCGTGGCGCGACAGGAGGTTCGCGCTCGTGAGCCACCAGGATGCCTTCGAGCGCGCGCTCGCCGCGATCGCCGGCGACGTCGCCGCCTGCCGCGCGTGTCCGCGGCTCGTCGCCTGGCGCGAGCAGATCGCGCGCGAGCGGCGGCGCGCGTACCGGGACGAGGCCTACTGGGGCCGCGGCGTCCCCGGCTTCGGCGATCCCGCCGCACGCGTCGTGCTGCTCGGCCTCGCCCCCGGCGCCCACGGCGCGAACCGCACCGGGCGCATGTTCACCGGCGACGCCTCCGGCGACTTCCTGTACGCCGCGCTGCACCGTGCCGGCCTCGCCTCGCACGGGATCTCGCGCTCGAGGGACGACGGGCTCGCGCTGCGGGGCGCGTTCATCACGAACGCGTGCCGCTGCGCCCCTCCCGGCAACCGCCCGGCGCCGGACGAGCTCGCGCGCTGCGCCGCGTTCCTCGCTCGCGAGCTCGCCACGCTGCGCGACGTGCGCGTCATCGTGGCGCTCGGCGCGATCGCGTGGGACGCTGCCCTCGCGCACCTCTCTCTCGCGCGCGGGATGGTGCCACGCCCCCGCCCGCGCTTCGGCCACGGCGCCGAGCTGCGGCTCGCGGCCGCCCCGGTCCTCCTCGGCAGCTACCATCCCTCGCGCCAGAACACGCAGACCGGACGGCTCACGGCGGCCATGCTCGACGCCGTGCTCGCGCGGGCGGTAGCACTCGCACGGTGACGAGGCGGACCAGCGAGCGCGAGCACGGCTCGTGTCTACCGCCTCGAGCGCACCCCGCCCGCGTAGCGGCCGCGCGGGGCGCTCCGGTTAACTCCGGGGCTGGAGGTGGCCCATGCGTCGCGTCGTTCTTCTCGCCGTCGTAAGTCTCGCTGCACTCTCTGGCGAAGCCCGTGGTCAGGGATCCGACGAAGGCACGCTGTGCGTGCTCAACACCCGGCTCTCCCCGGAGAACGAGGTCCGCACGGCGGCCAACACGAACGATCCCACCGTCGAGTCCACTGCGACCGGTCACGCACAGGTGAAGGTGCGCAACGACGGCACGCTCGAGATCAAGGTGTTCATCCTGAACCAGGACGCGGAGACGATCACAGCAGGTCACATTCACGTGGGGCCGCCAACCGCGAACGGCCCGGTCGTCGTGCCGCTCTTCTCCGGCTCGTTCTCGGGAGAGCACTTCGTCCAGCACGAGGTCGTCGCCGTCCCCGAGGCCTTCGACGCCTTCGACCTCTGCGACGATCCCGGCGCGTTCTACGTGAACTACCACACGACGCAGGATCCGGTCGGCGCGACGCGCGGGCAGCTCGATTGATCCAGCGGGGACTGCCCCGCCCCAGCGGCAGAGCCGCT
>DATIDF010000126.1:0-15741 GCA_035456445.1 Anaeromyxobacter sp. | reverse complement strand
AGAGAGGTCCCTCCCCGTGACGCGCGGGCCTGCGAGCTTGAGCAAGACGCGCTGCACGACGTTCTGCAGCTCGCGGACGTTGCCGGGCCACGCGTGCGAGAGCAGGAGCGGCTCCGCGTCGCGCGCGAGCGCCACCGGACGCCCCTTGAGCTGCTCGCCGTACTTCGCGACGAAGTGGCGCGCGAGGAGGATGACGTCGCCCTCGCGCTCGCGGAGCGGCGGCAGGCGGATGGGCACCACGGCGAGCCGGTAGTAGAGGTCGCGCCGGAAGCGGCCCTCCTCGACCGAGCGCGCGAGGTCGGCGTTGGTCGCCGCGACGATGCGCACGTCGACGGGCAGGGGCCGCGAGCCGCCGACGCGATCGACCTCGCGCTCCTGGAGCACGCGCAGGAGCTTCGCCTGCAGCTCGATCGGCATCTCGCCGATCTCGTCGAGGAAGAGCGTCCCGCCGCTCGCGAGCTCGAACTTGCCGGGCCGCCGCTCCACCGCGCCCGTGAACGAGCCCTTCTCGTGCCCGTACAGCTCGCTCTCGATGAGATCTCTCGGGATCGCGGCCATGTTGACCGTGACGAAGGGCCCGCGCGAGCGCGTGGAGTTCGAGTGGATCGCGCGGGCGACGAGCTCCTTGCCGGTGCCCGACTCGCCCATGAGCAGGACCGTCATCTCGGTCCGCGCGACGCGCCCGATCTCCTTGTACACCTCGATCATCGCCGCCGAGCGGCCGATGAGCGTATCCGGCAGCGAGATCTCGCTGTAGCGGCGCGGCTCCGCGTGCGGATCGATGTGGCGCTCGATCCCGCCGCTCTCGACGAGCTCGTGCCCGTTCGCGCCCGCCGGCTCCGCGGCGGCGAGGTCCTTCACGAGCTTCTCGACGCGGGCGAGGTCGAAGGGCTTGCCGAGGTAGTCGGCGGCGCCGCGTTTCATCGCCTCGACCGCCGAGCGCATCGTGTCCTCGGCGGTCATCACCACGATGAACGGCGAGTCGGAGCGCCCACCGATCTCGCCGAGGAGCTTGAACCCGTCGTCCCCGGGCAGCCGCACGTCGAGGAGCACGAGACCCACGCCGCTCGAGCCACCGCCCAGCGCGCGGAGCTTCTCGCGCGCCTCCTCGGCGCTGCCCGCCTCCTCGAACGGTACGCCCGCGCGCTCGCAGGTGCGTGCGAGCACGAACCTCACGGACGGTTCGTCGTCGACGATGAGGACCTTCCGCAAACATGCCTCCCGCTTTTGGGGACCGCTCCGTCCTAGCTAAGCAAGGACAGGGCCAGCCCGCCACCGCTGCGCGGCGATCTCCTCCGCGCGATCAGGCGTCGAGCGGGAGATACACGTTCGCCTCCGCCCCGCCGCTCGCGCGGTTCCTCACCTCGATCCGCCCGCCGTGCGCCTCGACGATGCGGCGCGACACGGCGAGGCCGAGGCCGGTGCCGTGGGGCTTCGACGTCGCGAACGGCGTGAACAGGCGCGGGAGCATCGCCTCCGCGATGCCCGGCCCGTTGTCCTGCACCGAGAGCCGCGCGAGCGGCCGGGTTCGCCCGCTCGCGGCGCGGAGCCGCAGGGACGAGACGCCGGTCTCGAGCGTCACCTGCGGGGCCTCTCGTCCCGCCACCGCGTCGAGCGCGTTCCTGACGAGGTTGAGGAGCACCTGCGTGAGCTTCTCGTCGTCGCCGTGCAGCTTCGGCAGCGAGGGGTCGTACCGCTCGACGAACGCGACCCGCTCGGCGCCGGGGATGCCGCGCACGAGCACGAGGACGTCGCCCACGACGTCGTGCAGGTCGAACGGCCCGGTCTGGAGCGCCGCCGGGCGGGCGAGGTCGAGCAGCTCGCGCACGAGCCCGTCCACCCGCTTCGCCTCCCGCGCGATCACCGCGGCATACTCGCGCGCCGGCCCATCCGCCTCGCGCGCCAGGAGCTCGGCCGAGCCCTGGAGGCCGGCGAGGGGGTTCCGGATCTCGTGGGCGAGGCCGGCCGCGAGCGCCTCGAAGTCGAGCGTGCGCTCCGAGGCGCGGGGGACGCGCAGCACGATCACCGTGCCGACGCAGGCGGGCCCGTCCATGAGCGGGCTCGCCTCCACGGAGACCGCGACGCCCGGATCCTGCGGGCTCGGGTAGTCGATCGACTGGCTCTCCTGCGACACGCGCACGCGATCGGCCAGCACCGCGAGCTGCGCGCCGCCCGGAAGCGCGCGCACCGGCAGATCGACGGCGCGCTCCCGGCTGCGGCCGAAGAGCTCCTCCGCGGCGGGGTTCAGGTGCACGACCCCGGCGTCGGCACCGACGATCACCACCGCGTCGGCGATGGAGTCCAGGGCCGCGCGTGCGAGCGAGGCCGGGAGCGGAGGAGCCTTGCCGGTCCGGGACAAGCTCCCCGTCCTACAGCGCTTCCTCGCCGCGCTCGCCGGTCCGGATGCGGATGACCTCCTCGACCGGCAGCACGAAGATCTTGCCGTCGCCGATGCGCCCGGTCTTCGCCGCGCGCTCGATCACCTCGACGACGCGGCCGACGAGCTGGTCGGAGACGACCACCTCGACCTTCACCTTGGGGAGGAAGTCCACCACGTACTCGGCGCCGCGGTACAGCTCGGTGTGCCCCTTCTGGCGGCCGAAGCCCTTCACCTCCGTGGCGGTCAGGCCGGCGACGCCCACCTCGGAGAGAGCCTGCTTCACCTCGTCCAGCTTGAACGGCTTGATGATCGCCTCGACCTTCTTCACGGCGCACCCCTGTGGGTAAGTGTCTGTTTTTCGACGCTACGCCCGGGCCCGACCGCCGGTCAACGGACCCGACGGAACGTCTCCCACCTGCCCGCCCTGCGGGCGTGCTGCCTGGGTTCCGGGCATGCTGCTGCACGAGATCCAGACAGCGCTCTGCACACCAGTGTCACTGCTCCGCGTGGCCCGCGCCAGACCGACGGAGGCCCATGCGAACGACCGCCAGGGGCCCGGACCACGGGCGACGAGGCTGCAACCGTCAGGCCACGGTCCGGACGGCCGGTTTAGAATCCGCGCCCGATGTCACTCACCTCGCTCGCGCTCCTCGCAGTGGCCGCGCTCGCGGCCCTCGGGGTCCTCACCGTCCTCCACTACGCCTTCTGGCAGTGGCGCTTCGCCGCCCCGACCGGCGAGGACGAGGTCGTTCACGCGCGCACGCGCGACGGCTGGACGCTCGAGCTCGGGCGGCGCCGGCCGCGCGCGCCATCGCGGCGGCCGCCGGTGCTGCTCGTCCACGGCATCGCGATGAACCGGCAGGCGCTCGACTTCGGCGTGGAGCGCTACTCGCTCTCCGCGTTCCTCGCCCGCGCCGGCTTCGACTGCTTCGCGCTCGATCTGCGGGGCCACGGCGGGTCGCGGAAGGGCCCGACCCGGCGCTGGGACCTCGACACCTACCTGCGCGAGGACCTCCCCGTCGCGCTCGACGCGATCCGCGCCGCCACCGGCGAGCCGCGCGTCCTCTACGTCGGCCACAGCCAGGGCGCGCTCCTCGGCATGGCCGCGTGCTCCCTCTACGCCGAGCGTATCGCGGCGCTCGTCGCGCTCGCGGCGCCCGCGCACTTCGACGCCCAGGAGCGCCTCCGTTCGCTCGTCAAGCTCCGCCACCTGCCGGTCGGCGGGTTCGTCCGGCTCGCCTCGCGCCTCGTCGCGCCGTTCGCGGGCTACTGGCACCCGGCCGTCGCGGAGCTCGCCATCAACATGCGCAACGTCGAGCGGCCGGTGTACCGGCGCATCCTGGCGAACGCCATCGAGAACCTGCACCCGGGCGTGCTCGCGCAGTTCGCCGCGTTCGTGAGCGAGGACTCGTTTCGCTCGATGGACGGCACGCTCGACTACCGCGCCCTGCTCGCGACGACCCGCCAGCCGGCGCTCTTCGTGTCCGCCGAGAAGGATGGGCTCGCGCCGCCCGCGGTCGTGGAGTCGGCGTTCCGGCGCTGGGGCGGGCCGAAGCGCTACTGGAGCTGCGGCCGCGACTACGGTCACGGCGACGTGCTCCTCGGGCGGAACTCGCCCGAGTTCGTGTTCCCCATCCTGCGCGACTTCCTCCTCGAGCAGAGCGCCGAGGTCGCGCCCGCGCCCCGCCCCGCGGCCGGCGCGGCGCTCGCCGGCGGGAACGGCGCCGGGCCCCGTTCGTCCGGCGCGCCCGGCCCGGGGTAGCATCCGCCCGTGCGCCTCCGCTTCGCCCTCGCCGCCCTCCTCCCCGCGCTCCTCTCCCTGGGCGCGATGGCGCTCGTCGCCGACCGGCTCGCCCGGCGCGCGCTCGACGACGAGCTCTCCGCGCGCCTCGTCGTCGCCGCGAAGGCCGCCGCGGAGGCGCTCCCCGCCGAGCGCGTCGCGCGCCTCGAGGCCGGTCAGGAGTCCTCCCGCACCTACGGCCACCTCCGCGCCCGGCTCTTCCCCGTCGCGCGCGCGACCGGGACGCGCCTGTTCGTGGTGAGGCCGGACCGGACCGCGCTCGTCGACTCGGAGGGGCGCATCCCCATCGGCGAGCCGGTCCACGCGCTCGAGCGCGATCGGTTCGAGATCGCGGAGGCCGCGCAGGGCCGCGCGGTGCCGAGCCAGGTCCTGTTCGAGGGCTCGGACGGCAGGCTCTACAAGACCGGCTACGCGCCGCTCGTCGCCGAGGACGGGACGATCGTCGCGGTCGTGGGCGCGGACGGGACGGCGGCGTCGTTCGCGACGCTGCGCCGGTTCAGGCGGCTCCTCGGCACGGTCGCCGTCGCCGGCGCGGTGCTCGGGGCGCTCGCCGCTGCCCTCGCGTCGCTCTCCGTCACGCGTCCGCTCACGCGGCTCACCGAGGCGGCGCGGCGCATCGCGCGCGGCGACCTCGAGACGCCGCTCTGGCGGCGGGCGCGGCGCGACGAGATCGGCACGCTGCGCGACACGCTCGAGGAGATGCGCCGGGCGCTCCGCGCGCGCGACGAGGAGCGCGAGACCTTGCTCGCCGGCATCGCCCACGAGGTGCGCAACCCCCTCGGCGCGCTGGACCTGTTCGCCGGGCTCCTCTCCGAGGAGCTCCAGGGCCGCCCGCAGGCGCCGCACGTCGCGCGCATCCAGAGCGAGCTCGCCGCGCTCTCGAAGGTGGTCGAGGAGTTCCTCGACTACGCGCGCGCGCGGCCGCCCCTGCGCGAGCCGGTCGATCTGAGGATCCTGCTCGCCGAGGTCGCGGACCTCGCCTCGCCGCTCGCGGCGCAGCGCCAGGTGTCGGTCTCGGTGGACGGCGAGGGCGAGGCGAAGGCAGACCGCGAGCAGCTGCGCCGCGCCGCGCTGAACCTCGTCCGTAACGCGGTCGAGGCGGCGCCGGCGGCGAGCGAGGTCGAGGTGGTCGGGCGCCTGGGGGACGGCGAGGCGGCGATCGAGGTCCGCGATCGGGGGCCGGGGCTCGCCGCCGAGGCGCGGGCGAGCCTGTTCCGGCCGTTCTTCACGACGAAGGAGAAGGGCACCGGGCTCGGCCTCGCCCTCGCGAAGAAGGTCGCCGACGCCCACGGCGGCACGCTCTCGCTCGAGGGGCGCGAGGGCGGCGGAACGGTGGCGCGGCTCGCGATCCCGGCGGAGCCGACGCGGACGAGCGCGCTCAAGGCCGCGAAGGCCGTCGCGGCGCGAGCGGTGCCGCGAAGCCGATCGCGGTGAACGACAAATCGCGATTCGATCGTCGAGGTCGGGGTCGAGGTCGGGGTCTCGCCCTTCGACAGGCTCAGGGCGAGCGGCCTTTATCGACCGCGCGTGGTGAGTCTCTCGGCCTTCGACAGGCTCAGGGCGAGCGGCTCTTGTCGACCGCTCGTGGTGAGCCTGTCGAACCACGAGCGGGCTCGGGCTCGGGCGCGTTCACGGGACCAGGCGAACGAGCTGCCCTTCACTCCGCTAGCACGCGCTCGCCGTCGCGCAGGCGGAGGAGCGCGACGTTCCCCGCCGCGTCCACCCGCAGGTCCACGAGCGCCTTCCCGCGCCGCGCGCGGAGCGCCTCGTCCACCGCGGCGCGGCGGGACTCCGGCACGTAGAATCGGCCCGCGGAGACGATCTCGAGCCCGCGGCGGGTCATGACCGCGCGCACCGCGACGCCTCCGCCCGGTGGCTCGCGCGCGACGCCCACCGCGCGCCAGGCCGGCTCGGCCCGCTCGAGCACGATGAACGCCGTGTCGCCCGGCGCGAGCCTCGCCTCGGCGAGCCCCGGCGGCGTCTCGGCGGCGTAGCGGAGCGTGGCGTAGTAGCCGGAGAGGACGTCGAAGGGATCGAACGGCACGGTCTCGAGCGTCACCACCGTACCGTCGAGGCGCGCGCGCACCTGGCGGACCGGGATGGCGGCCAGGATCGCGACCTGGACCACGAGGACCAGGGCCATCCGGAGCGGGCTACGCGAGCGCATGGTTCACCTCCTCGCGCCGCGCGCGGCGCCGCTCGAACGCGACCCCCGCGGCGATGACCAGGACGCCGCAGGCGATGAACGCGGCGCCCTTGAGCCACAGGCGCGTCTCGATCTCGAGGAACCGGCTCGCCACGACGACGCCCGCGACCGCCATGCCCTCCCAGAACGGACCGCGGGCGAGCCAGGAGAGCCCGCGCACGATGCGGCCGATGGCGAGGAACGCGAGCGCGAGGTTCGCGACGACGACGGCGCCGCGCCCCGCCTCGAGCGAGAGGCCCGCGCCTATCGCGATCACCGTCGCGCCGAGCAGCATCGCCTCGCCGCGCGCGAGCGGGTCGACGTCGTCGCGGCGGAGCCCCACCGCGAGCGCGGCAGTCGCCGCCGCGAGGAGCGGGAGCACGCCGAGCGCGACCTCGCGCGTCAAGCCCTGCTCGAACCTGAGGTGACTCGCGACGTCGTGGAAGGACAGCAAGTAAGCCGCGCCGTAGAACGCGAGGCGGCCCACGAGGCGCGCCGCGGCTGCGAGCGGCAGCCGCGTCGGATCGCGGACGACGAGCGCCGCGGCGGCGAGCGCCGCCCCGAGCGCGGCCACCATCGGGAGCACGGCCTCGTCCGCGTGGAGCGCATCGAGCGCGCTCGCGAGGGTGAGCGCGACGCCGATCGCGCCGAGGGCGAGCAGCGCGCGCGAGCGCTCGCGCCAGGCGAGGGCCAGCACCGCCGCCCCGCCGGCGTAGCCGAGCGCGACGCCCACGAACGCATGGTCGTTCGCGAGCCCGGGGCCGAAGAGCCACAGCCCGGCGATCGCGGAGAGGAGGAGGTGCGGGAGGCTCTCGTAGAGAAGGGCGGCGGCGAGCGCGCCGAGGGTGAACGCGCCGAACGCGCCCCACCAGGCGCCGGACACGTGGAAGATCTGCGCGACGAGCCCGATGCTCGCCCCGAACACCAGCGTGCCGAGGACCGTGAGCGCGTGCCCGAGCCGCTGCGAGCGGCCTCCACGCCAGAGCGCGAAGCCCGCCCCGTGCGCCGCGATCATGGCCACGGCGAGCGTCGCGAGCTTCGCAGGGGCGCTCATTGCCTCCCAGTGCCAGGCGACGAGCGAGACGACGCCCGCGCCGACGAGGAGCGCGCCGAGCACGTACACGGCGAGGAAGCTCGGCCCACCCGCCTCGACCGAGGCGAGGTCGTAGCGCGCCCCGAGCGCGCGAGCGGTCTCGTCCGTGACGAGCCCTTCGGCGCGCCAGGCGGGCAGCTCGCGCCTGAGCCCTTCGCGGAACCCCCGTGATGCCCGTTCCATGCGGACCCCCCTTCCGACGTGCGAGCGTATCACCCGCGTGGGCCCGCGGGCGGGGCGAGCGCCAGCACGGACGGAGCGCGGGGGTGCGCGCTGGCGCGCGGGGGCCGTGGCAAGCGTGCGGGCGGGGTCGGGGGTCGGGCCGTTCCCGTTCGCCCTTCGACTTCGCGCCGTCGCTGACGCGGCGTCGCTACGCTCAGGGTGAACGGACTGTCTTGCCGGTCGGGGTCGAGCTTGCGGTCGAGGTCGCGATCGCTCCCGTTTCGTGCTTCGACGAACGGACTTCCTTGCAGGTCACGGCCGCGGTCCGCATTTCAACCCGCACCCGCCCCCGCGTCCTTGCCCCCGCCGCACCGTGCGCGGAGCCGCGCCGCCCGCTCGAGCCAGGGATCCCGTGCCGCGTCGGGCGCGCCCTCCGGCAAGAGCTCGAGCGCGCGCTCCGCCGTCTCGAGCGCCTCGCCGCAGCGCCCGAGCGCCTCGAGCACGCCCGCGCGCGTGTCGAGGATCGCGGGATCCCCCGGGGAGAGCGCCGCCGCCTTCTCCGCGAGCGGCAGCGCTCGGCCGGCGTCCCCGCGCAGGAGCAGGTTCCAGGCGAGGTTGTTCGCCGCCATCGCGCTCGCGGGCGCGACGTCGACGGCGCGCTCGAGCGCCCGGAGCCGCTCCGCCTCGAGCTCTCCGCCCCGGGCGGCGGCCGCGAGCCAGAGCCACGCCCGCACGTCCTCCGGGTGCGCGCGGGTGGCGCGGCGCGCGAGCGGCAGGGGGTCCAGGCCGTCGAGGGCGGCCTTCACGTGAAGTGCAACTACGTGGTCGGGATCCTCGGCGAGCGCCTCCTCCATCTCCGCGCGCTCGGCCGCGCCAGCGGCGGCGTCGCCGCGGGCGAAGCGGGTGAGCGTGAGGCGCGTCGCATGGACCTCGCCTGGCGACATCGTGCGCGCGACCGGCTCGGTGCCGGCCTGGACCTCGATGTGCCGCCGCTCGCCGCCCCCCAGGAGCGCCTCGCTCGCGTGGCTTTCGAGCGCGCGGTCGAGGTCCTCGGGCTTGCCGTTGCCGGGAGCCCACTCGGGGAACACCGCCCGGAAGACCTCGTCCGGCTCCTCGGCGCGCGCGAGCCGCCGCCGCACGTCCTCGAACCGCTCCCCCTCCCGCGCGAGGAGGAAGTGCACGAGGACCGTGGCGGTGTCGTGATAGCGGCCGTCGGTGGCGCGGCCGTCCCAGGCGAGGAGCTCGCGCACTCCGACGTGCCGCGCCTCGAAGCCGCGCGCGCGGTGTGCCGGCAGGGGTCCGTACACCGGGCGGCCGGTCGCGTCGACGTCGGCCTCCGCGAGCCCGGCGAGCCCCTCGCCGAACCAGCGCGGCTGGCGCGGGTAGACGTGGCGGGCCACCTGGTGCGTGAGCTCGTGCGCGAGGACGAGCCGCAGCACCGGGCCCACGTCGCCGGGGATCACGATGACCGACTCGCCGAGCCCGTTCCGCGTGAAGAACGCGCGCAGGCCGGGCGGCGCGAACTCGTCGAACTCCTCCGGCGTGCGGAACGCGACGACGCGAACGCGCCCGGGGATTGCGGGCGCCTCGTGCGGGAAGAGCGCGGCGATGACCCACGCCCTGACCGCCTCCAGCTCGCGCGCGAGCGCGTCGCCGTCCCCGCGGGTGAGATCGGAAGCGACGACGAAGTGTTCCGTCGCAAGCTCGCTCCACGGCGGGCCGCCCCGCGCCGGGCACTCGAAGCGGGGCCCTGGACGCGGGGTGTGCGCACACGCCGCAAGCGCGAGCGCGGCGCAGGCAGCGACAGCGCAGGCCCGGCCCATACACGGCGAGCATAAGGACGGCATCCGCGCGTGCCCCCGGCCTCCGCGGGGCCCCGCGGAGCGGGCGGGGGCGGCTCAGATCACAGGTACGGCGAGAGCAGCCGCGCGGCCCCGTCGCGGAGCTTCACCGGCAGGGGGCGCGCGTCCACGTCGGCGAGCGTCACCTCGTGCGCCCGGGCGATCCGTGCCTCCGCGAGCGCCTCGGCGCGCGCGGCGAGCTCGGGGTCGTAGCACTCCACGTCGAGCTCGAAGTTGAGCCTGAGGCTCCGCGGGTCCCAGTTGGCGGAGCCGAAGAGCGTCCAGGCCGAGTCCACCACCATGAGCTTCGTGTGATCGAACGGCGGCGGCGTCGTCCACACCCGGCAGCCGCGCTCGAGCACCTGCCAGAGCTGTGCGGTCTGCGCCCACTGCACGAGCGGCAGGTTCCCGCGCGACGGGAGGACGACGTCCACCGCGACGCCGCGCATCGCCGCCACGGACAGGGCGGTGATGAGCCCCGCGTCCGGCAGGAAGTAGGGCGTCACGATCCGCACCCGCCGCCGCGCGGTGGCGAGCGCGCCGAGGAGCACCCAGCGGATCGCCTCGAAGTCCTCGTCCGGACCGTCGGCGACGCCGCGGGCCACGACCGGTCCGGCGCGACGGAGCGGCGGGAAGAACGCGTCGCCGTCGAGCGTCTCGCCCGTGGTGAAGAGCCAGTCCTCCGCGAACGCGCCCTGGAGGTGCGCGACGACCGGCCCCTCCACCTTCACCTGCAGGTCCATGAACGGCAGCCCGCCGCCCGGCGGCCGGAGGAAGTCGTCGCGCACGTTCATGCCCCCCGTGAAGCCGACGCGGCCGTCCACGACGAGCACCTTGCGATGGTTGCGCAGGTTGACGAACGGGAGCCACCCGGGCGTGAGCCGCTGCAGGAACAGCTCGGTGCGGATCCCGCGCCTTCGCAGCCTGCGGTGCACCGGTGGCCAGCGGTAGCGCGCGCCGACCGCGTCCACCAGCACGCGCACGGTGACGCCCCGCTCGCGGGCGCGCGCGAGCGCGTCCGCGAACGCCTCGCCCGCGACGCCGGGGTCGAAGATGTACGTGCAGAACGTGACGGAGCGTTGCGCCGCGTCGATCGCAGCGATCATCGCCGGGTACGCCACGGCGCCTCCGGGCAAGAGCTCGACGGAGTTGCCCGCGACGAGTGGGCGGCGGACGACCGTGTCTGCGAGCGAGTGCAGGCCCTCGAGGTGCGCCGCCGCGGGCGCGAGCGGCGGGGACGGGGCGGCGTCCTCCTGCTGGGCTCGCGCGCGGAGCTCCGGGAGCCCCAGCGCGTGGGCGCGGCGCCGGATGCGGTTCACGCCGAAGACGGCGTAGGCGGCGCCACCGACGATGGGAGCGAGCCAGATGAGCGCGATCCACCCGAGCGCGGCGCGCACGTCGCGTTTGTGCAGCACGGCGTGTCCGCTCGCCGCGAGCGCCACGGCGAGCGTGAACGACGCCGCGACCACGGTCCAGAGGTCCTCGAGCACGCGAGGAACGATGGAAGCATTGATCCGGCCGGCGGTTGAACACCCCGATCCGGGCTCCCGGGACTCCCCGTGAACGAGCCCGCGCCCGAAATTCGGGCTCGGGCTCGGACTCGGGCCCGGGCCCGGGATAAGCGGAGGGTCAGAGCGGCGTGGCGGCGGCGACGTGCGGATGCTGCTGCCGCACGCGGCCGAGCACTGCGGCGAGCTCGTCGCCGGCGAGCGTCTCCTTGCGGAGCAGCTCCTTCGCAGACTCCTCGAGGAGCGGGCGGTTCTCCGCGAGGATCGTGCGGGCGCGCTGGAACGCAGCCTCCACCAGCTCGCGAACGGCGACGTCGATCTCGCGCGCGGTCGCCTCGGAGTAGAGGCGCCGCGTCCCGGTCACCTGGCCGAGGAAGCCTTCCGGCTCTGTCTCGTACGTCACGGGGCCGAGCTCGCCGCCCATGCCGTAGCGGGTGATCATGTTGCGCGCGATGTCCGTGGTCTTCGCGAGGTCGTCCGCCGCCCCCGTCGAGAAGTGGCCGAACACGATGTGCTCGGCGGCGCGGCCGCCGAGGAGCACCGCCATCTTCGCCTCGAGCTCCTCGCGCGTCATGAGGTAGCGATCCTCGGTGGGGCGCTGGATGGTGTAGCCGAGCGCGCCGATGCCGCGCGGAATGATCGAGATCTTGTGGACCGGGTCGGAGCCCGGCAGCGCCTGCGCGACGAACGCGTGGCCGAGCTCGTGGTGCGCCACGATCTGGCGCTCGCGCGGGTTGAGCAGCCGGTTCTTCTTCTCGAGGCCCGCGACGATCCGCTCGATCGCGAGGTTGAAGTCCTCCATCGAGAGCTCGTCCGCGTTGCGGCGGGTCGCGACCAGCGCCGCCTCGTTCACGAGGTTCGCGAGGTCCGCGCCGGTGAAGCCGGGCGTGAGCGCCGCCACCTCCTCGAGCTTCACGCCGGGGCCGAGCTTCACCTTTCGCGTGTGGACCGCCAGGATCTGCGCGCGCCCGACGCGGTCGGGGCGATCGACGAGCACCTGCCGGTCGAAGCGGCCGGCGCGCAGGAGCGCCGGATCGAGGATCTCCGGCCGGTTCGTAGCGCCGATGAGCACGATCCCGGCCGAGGGATCGAAGCCGTCGAGCTCGACGAGGAGCTGGTTCAGGGTCTGCTCCTTCTCGTCGTGGCCGCCCATCATGCCCGGCATCGACGCCCGGGCGCGGCCGAGCGCGTCGAGCTCGTCGATGAAGATGATGGCGGGCGCCCTCTGCCGCGCCTGCTCGAACAGATCGCGCACGCGCGCTGCGCCCACGCCGACGAACATCTCCACGAACTCGGAGCCGGAGATGGAGAAGAACGGGACGCCTGCCTCGCCGGCCACCGCCTTCGCGAGGAGCGTCTTGCCGGTGCCGGGCGGGCCGACGAGGAGGACGCCCTTCGGCATCCGCGCGCCGAGCCGGCCGTATCGCTCCGGGTCCTTCAGGAAGTCGACGACCTCCTTCAGCTCCGCCTTGGCCTCGTCGACGCCGGCCACGTCACCGAACGTCACCTTCGTGTCTGTCTCGACGTAGACCTTCGCCTTCGACTTGCCGATGGCCATGAGCCCGCCGCCGCCGCCGGGCCCGCCGAGCTGCTTCGCCATCCGGCGCCCGAGGAACACCCAGATCCCGAAGAACAGCGCGATCGGGACGACCCACGAGAGGATGAGCGGGAGGAGCTCGTTCTCGAAGCGCCCCGCGTAGACGACCCCGTGCGCGTCCAGCTCCTTCGCGATGTCCGGGTCGACCCGGGTGGCGGCGAAGCGCTTCTTCCCGTTCACGGGCTCCTTGAACTCGCCCTGGACCTCGCCCTCCGAGACGACGACACGCTCGATCTTGTCCTCGCGGACGAGCTTCTGGAACTCGCTGTACGGGATGGTCTGGATGGCCTGTGACTGGAACCACCAGTTCTGCAGGAGCATCACACCCAGGGCGGCGAGCAGCACGTAGCCGAGGTTGAAGCTGGTCGCCTTCTTGTTGAAGCCGGGAGGTTTCTTGTCGGGGGGCATCGAGCTGGCTCTCCGGCCGGCGGATCCGGCGTCTCCCCCATCCGTAACCGCTCCCCGGTCGATGACAAATACGAAATGTCGCAGTCAGACCTTCATGATGCGAGAGCGAGCGGCCGAGCGTCCCATCAGGTGCGTCGGGTACACTCTCGCCCCCGATGGCACGCATCCTAATCGCCGACGACCACGACGCGATCCGCGACGGCATGGCGATCGCCCTCTCGCGGCTCGGCCACGACGTGCTCGCCGTCAGGGGCGGCGCAGAGGCGATCGCCGCGTATCGCAAGAAGCCGGCCGAGGTGGTGGTCACCGACCTGCGCATGGTCCCGGTGGACGGCATCCAGGTGGTGAAGCGGCTCCGCGAGCTCGATCCGGACGCGACGGTGCTCGTCGTGTCCGCGCACGGCACGATCGCCATCGCGGTCGAGGCGATGCGCGGGGGCGCGATCGACTTCATCGAGAAGCCGTTCTCGCCGGACGTGCTCCGCGCCCGGGTCGAGAAGGCCATCGAGATCGCGCGGGAGCGCAAGGGGGCGCGGACCGCCCGCGGCCGCGCGGAGGCGCTCGAGGAGGACCTCGGCCGCGATCGCCCGCACGGCCTGGTCGGCAGCTCGGAGCCGATGCGGCGCGTGCTCGAGCAGGTGCGCAAGGTCGCCTCGACCGGCGCCACCGTGCTCGTGCTCGGCGAGTCCGGCACCGGCAAGGAGCTCGTCGCGCGCGCCATCCACGACGCGAGCCCCCGCCGCGAGCAGCCGTTCGTGTCGATCTCCTGCGCCGCGATCCCGGAGGGCCTGCTCGAGTCGGAGCTGTTCGGCCACGAGAAGGGCGCGTTCACCGGCGCGATCCGCCGCAAGCTCGGCCGGTTCGAGCTCGCGAACGGCGGCACGCTCTTCCTCGACGAGGTCGGCGAGATCCCGCACGCCGTGCAGGTGAAGCTCCTGCGCGTCCTGCAGGAGCGCCAGTTCGAGCGCGTCGGCGGCGAGGAGACGGTCGAGGTGGACGTGCGCGTCGTATCCGCGACGAACCGCGACCTCTCGCAGATGGTGGCGACGGGCCGCTTCCGCGAGGACCTCTACTACCGGCTGAACGTGGTGCCCATCCTGCTGCCGCCCCTCCGCGACCGCCCCGGCGACGTCGAGGAGCTCGCGCGGTTCTTCGTCGCGCGCATCGCCCCGCGGATGGGCCGCGCCGTGACCGGCCTGGCGCCCGAGGCCCTCGAGCTCCTTCGCCGCCACCGCTGGCCGGGGAACGTGCGCGAGCTCGAGAACGTGATGGAGCAGGCGCTCGTGTTCGCGGAGGGTGAGCTCGTGCGCCCGCGCGACCTCCCCGAGGGCATCCGCAGGGCCTCGCCTGCGCCGTCCTTGCCGGTGCCGACCGGCGACCGCAGCCTCACCGACATCCTCGAGGACCTGGAGCAGCAGCTCATCCTCGCGGCGTACGAGAAGGCGCGGGGCGTGAAGGCGGAGACGGCGCGGCTCCTCGGCATCAAGCCGTCGGCGCTCTACTACAAGCTCGAGAAGTACGGGATCGTGAAGGCCGGGGAGAAGGCCGAGGAGACGCCGTGATGGCGCCCGGCGCGGGCAGGCAGCGTGCGGTGCAGCAGGCTCCATGCGAGCGGGTGGCGCCATGACAGGGCTCGCGCTCGCGCTCGCCCTCTCCGCCGCGCCGCTCGCGTGTCCGCCCGGGACGGAGCACCGCGGCCTGGGGCCGCCCGAGGGCTTCGAGGAGTGGTGCGAGGGCAAGGACGACGCGGGGCGCCCCCGGCGAGAGGGGCCGGCGCGCCGCTACTACGACGACGGCGACCTCTTCATCGAGGAGCATTACCGCGCGGGCGAGCGGGACGGCGCGTTCGTCGAGTACTACCGGGGCGGCGCGAAGGCGCGCGCGGGCAGCTACACGCGCGGCGCGAAGACGGGGCTCTGGACGGTCTGGTCCGCGCTGGGGGCGCGCGAGGAGGAAGCCGAGTTCAGGGACGGCGTCCCGCACGGACGGTTCACCGCCTTCTGGCCCACCGGCGCGAAGAAGACGGAGGGTCGGCGCTGCGGCGGCGCGCAGTGCGGGCCGTGGCGCAGCTGGGACGATCGCGGGTCGCTCGTCGGCAGCGGCGAATACGGTGAGCCCTCGCTCACGCCTTGAGCGCTTGCTGCCCCGAGTCGGGCAGGCGAGCCCCCGCGCCCGCCCGCGCGCTCGGGACCACGGATTTCCGAGGATTCCGACGGGTTTGCGCACCTCTCGGCGCGCGCACCGCATGTAAGTACTTGATCCGCGCCGCGCCGCGGCCGGGCACGTGAGTTGCTCCTCGCGCGGCCGGATGTTCGAAGGTCTCGCGCTCGCGCTGCTCCTCTGCGCCCCCACCGCCTCGCTCGACGCGCATCGCGCCGAGCTCGACGACCTCGCGGGTCGCATCCAGCAGCTCAAGCTCCGCCAGATCCACGGAGAGAACGTGCGTCGCGAGCTGGAGCGGCTGCTCGTGCGGGCGCAGGAGCTCGCGGGCGCGATCGAGTCCGAGCTCAACCACGAGGGGGCGCTGCCCATCGCGCTGCCCCCCTCGCCCGAGGAGCTGCGCGAGCGCGCCGACGCCGCGCGCGACGAGGCCGATCGGCTCGCGGCGGTGATCCACGCCCTCGAGATCCGCATCGCCACCGCGAGCAACGAGCTGCGCATGGCCCATTTCGGCGCGGCGCTCGCCACCCCCAACACGGCGATGGTGACCCCTCACGACGTCGCGCGCCAGCGGCGGCTGCGCGCGCTCGTCGAGCAGCGCCAGCT
>DATIDF010000125.1:0-27759 GCA_035456445.1 Anaeromyxobacter sp. | reverse complement strand
CGCCACCGCGGGCGGCTTCGCCGCGAACGCGGTGGCGCCCCGGCGGCTCGCGTCGCTCGCTGGCGTCACCCCTGCTTCGCCTCGAGCTCCTTCAGCCGGGCGCGCAGCTCCTTGTCGCGCTTGAACCGCGCGGTCACGTCGCGCATCACCGCGGCGGGCCCGAGGATGCGCCCCTCGGCGTCGCGGACGAGCTGGATCGTGAACTCGATGGAGATCGTCTGGCCGTCCTTGCGCAGCGCCGGGACGGCGAGCACCTCCGTCCCGTAGCGCGTGACGCCGGTCTCCATCACGCGGTTCCAGCCGTCCCAGTGTCTGGCGCGCAGCCGCTCGGGGATGATGAAGTCCATCGACTGGCCGATCGCCTCCGCCGCGCTGAAGCCGAACATCCGCTCCGCGCCGCGGTTCCACAGCCGCACCACTCCGTCGCGATCGGCGTAGATGATGGCGTCGCCCGCGCCCTCGACGATCTGCGCCGCGAGCGCGGCGAACCCGGAATCGCTCATCGTTCTCGACCTCCGGCGATCGAGCTTAGCGCGGCACCGCCGCCGGACGATCCCGCGCCCGCCGGCCCGATGGGTGATCCGCCGGGCGCGGCCGCTCAGCGCGCGCTAGCGCTTCGCCCGATCCGCATTCGGCGCTTCGGTCGGCGCGCCCGCCTCGGGTCGCTTCGCGGGGACGCCCTCGCGCTCGGCCCGGCTCGCGTGCTCGCCGCCGCCGGTGTCGCCCTCCTCCTCCCGCTCGAACTCCGCCTGCGCCTGCTTGTTCATCGCGCGCAGCTCGTCGCGCGGGTCCCTCGCGTCGCGGCTCTCGGCCATCGCCGTAGCCTCCTGCCGCCGCCCAGGTGGCGGCCGCACATCCACCTTGGCGACGCCCGTGGGCGTCCGCACCACACCGCGAGCAGCTCACCGGCCCGCGCCGCCTCACGGAGCGTGAGGACGGCCACCATCCCGTCCCCAGGTCGCGCGCCTTGTGGGGCCTCGGTGGTGCGGGCTAACATCCGCACGATCGTGCCCCAGGCCGCACCCCAGGCGAGCGGCGCCTCCGAGTTCAAGCCGCACCTCTTCGGGAAGTTCTTCCTCCTCCAGCGGGTCGCCGTCGGGGGGATGGCCGAGATCTACCGCGCGCGGGTGCCCGGCGCGGGCGGGTTCGAGAAGGAGCTCGTGGTGAAGCGCATCCTGCCCGCGCGGGCGCAGGATCAGGGCTTCATCAAGATGCTCGTGAACGAGGCGAAGCTGACCGTCCAGCTCACGCACTCGAACATCGCGCAGATCTACGAGTGCGGCAGCATCGAGGGGAACTACTTCATCTCGATGGAGCTCGTGAACGGAGTCTCCCTCAAGGAGATGATGGCCGCGTTCGCGAAGGCCGGCACGCAGCTCACGCCCGAGCAGGCGATGTTCTTCGTCCTGCAGCTGCTGCAGGGCCTCGACTACGCGCACCGGAAGACGGACGGCCAGGGCAACCCGCTCCGTATCGTCCACTGCGACGTGTCGCCGGACAACGCGCTCGTCTCGTACGAGGGCGAGGTGAAGCTGCTCGACTTCGGCATCGCGCGCGCCGCGACGAACCTCTCCAACTACAAGGAGGGGATGCTGATGGGGAAGCTCGGGTACGTCGCGCCCGAGCAGGCCTCGCTCGAGAAGCGCTGGGATCACCGCGTCGATCTCTTCGCCGCCGGGATCCTCCTGTACGAGCTGCTCACGAAGCAGAAGCCGTTCCCGAAGGCGACCGACGTCGAGTCGCTCGTGCAGGCCCGCAAGGCGAAGGTCGTCCCGCCCACCGCGATCGATCCGCGACTGCCGAAGGACCTCGACGCGATCGTCGCGAAGGCGCTCGCCTACGATCCCGAGCGCCGCTACCCCGACGCGCGCTCCTTCGCGGACGCGCTCGTGGACGTGCTCTTCCCGACGCCGCACTCGTCCATCCAGGATCTGCTCGCCAGCCAGATGAAGTCGGTGTTCGCGGACAAGGTCGCGCGCCAGCGCGCGGCGCGCGCGCACGACCCGCTCATCATGAAGGTGCTCACGAACGCGGCCGCCGCGGCCGGCGCGCTCCCGGTCGAGGCGACGCCCGCGCAAGCGTGGGAGCCCCACCCCGCGCCGATGCCGGCGTCCGCGCCGGAGCCCCGCCGCGCGCCTCGGCGCCCCGCGCGGCCGCGGACGATCGTGAGGGACGGAGTCCGGCTCCGTACCGCATTCCTCGCCGGGCTCGTCGTCGCGGGGGCCGGGTTCGCCGGGCTGCGCTACGCCGACCCGTGGCTCCGGACCGGCGTGCTCGTCGTCACCTCGACCCCCGTCGGCGCGGACGTCACCCTCGACGGCGCCGCGACCGGGCTCACGACGCCGGCCGTCATCGAGGACGTCCGCCTGACCCGGCCGCACGAGGTCGCGCTCGGCGGCGAAGGGTTGCGGGGCGTCACGCTCTCGACGCAGCCGACGCCGGGTCGGCTCGTGGCGCGCGTGCACGCCGAGCTGGCCTCGTCGCTCGGCACGGTCCGCGTCGAGAGCGACCCGCCCGGCGCCGAGGTGCGGCTCGACGAGCGGTCAGCGGGGAGGACCCCTATCACGATCCCGGAGGTGCGGCTCGACGAGCGGCACCGCATCGACCTCACGCTCCCGGGCCACGAGATCGACCAGTTCGTCGTGCTGCCCGAGAAGGACGGCGTTCAATACGCGCGCAAGCTCGCGCGCCTCGACCGAGGCAAGCCGCGGCCATGATCGCGGCCGAGGCGATGCGGCTCGTCATCGAGGACGAGGGGGGGACCCGTTCGACGGTGCCGTTCACCGGCGACGAGCTCATCGTTGGCCGGGCCGAGGGGGGCGTCGCGTTCCGGCTCCCGGACCGCAACGTGTCCCGCCGCCACGCGCGCTTCCTCCGCGCGAACGGCGCGGTGCACGTCGAGGACCTCGGGAGCCTCACCGGCACCCGCGTGAACGGCGAGCGGATCACGGGGCGCCGGCGCCTGCGCGAGGGCGACCTCGTCCAGATCGGCGACTACGATCTCGCGCTGTTCGGCGAGGCCGAGGCAGTCGTCCCCGGCGAGCCGCCGCCGCCGCCGTTGCCGCCCACGCCGCGCCCGCCGTCGGATGCCGCGCCGGCCGCGCTGGCTGCGGTGGTGCCGCCCGTGATCGCCGCCGCGGTGCCCATCGCACAGGCGGCTCCGCGGGCGCCGACGCCTCGGCCCGCGCCGGTCGGCGCGGGCGGGCGCCCAGCAGGAGGTCACGTCCTCCGCACGCTCATCGCCGCGGCGCTCGCGCTCGCGCTCGGCGCCGCCGCGGGCTGGGCGGCCGGCGTCGCGACCGCGCCGTCGCCCGATTCTCCGCCGGCGATCACTCGCCCCTGAACCGCGGCGGGCGCCGCTCCTGCCAGGCCGCCCTTCCCTCGCGTATGTCCGCGCTCTCGAACGCGCGCCGGCGCAGCTCGGCGATCTCGCCGCGCTCCGCCTCGGCCAGCCCGCGCTCGTGCGTTCCCTCGAGGAGCCGCATGATCCGCTTCATGCCTCGGATGGCGAGCGGCGCGTTCGCGGCGATCTCGGCGGCCAGCGCGAGCGCGTCCGCCTCGGCCGCGCCCGCGGGCACGACGCGGTTCACGATGCCCCAGGCGAGCGCGGTCTCCGCGTCGAGCGGCCGCCCGGTGAAGAACAGCTCGCGCGTGCGCGCGGCACCGACGAGGTCGAGGAAGCGGCGCAGCCCGCCCTCCGGGTAGACGACGCCCAGCTTGGCGGGGGGCATCCCGACCTTCACGCCCGCGCGGGCGACGCGCAGGTCGCAGGTGACCGCGAGCTCGAAGCCGCCGCCGAACGCGCCGCCGTTCAGGAACGCGACGGTCGGGCATGGCACCGCGTCGAGCGCCGCCGCGGCGCGCTCGACCGCCTCGTCCGGCCGCTCGCCGCGCGCGGAGGTGAGGGAGATCTCCGCGAGGTCGAAGCCCGACGAGAACGCGTCGTCCCCGGCACCGCGCAGGACGAGGCAGCGGACGCCGTCCGCCGTGGCCGCGCCGCACGCGACCTCCAGCTCCTCGAGCGCCTGGAAGTCGAGCGCGTTCCGCTTCGAGGCGTTGTCGAGGACGAGGACGCGGACCGAGCCGTGGTCCTCGGCGCGCACGCGGGGTGCCATCGGCTAGTCGATCACCGCGAGGAGATCACCCTCGGCCACGGGCTGCCCCTCGGAGCAGCGGAGCTCGCGGACCTTGCCCGAGCCCGTCGCCTCGACCGGCATCTCCATCTTCATCGACTCGAGGATGACGACCGGGTCGCCCGCGCTCACCGCGTCGCCCGGCCGCTTCTCGATGCGCACGACCGTTCCCGTGATGTGGGCCGAGAGCTTCTCCATGGATTCTCCGCTCGCGTGAAGGGAGGACGTGGCGTGCGCGGGAAGTTAGCCCGGCGGCGCGCGGCCGGCAACACGCATGGGGGGCGACCAGCCGGCGTGGCGCCGTCGATGCCGTGCCGCGCCATCGTGGGGAAAAAATAAGAGGGTCCGCTCGACGGCGGACCCTCGCAGCGACGTACCGGGGCGACCACTCCTCGGTTTACCGGCATGAGACCGGTATCGCGTTAGCCGATGGATGTGCATCGGTCCCGGCGCCGTCAACCCGGGCGAACCGCCGCGGCCCAGCGGAGGCGCCGCTCGCCGGATCCGCCGATCGCGGGGCCGGCCCGAGGCGAAGCTGGCCCGGGGATTGCGAGCGGCGCCCGCTCGCCGGTATCGTCCGCGTCCCCGCTCGCACCGAGGAGGCAACCATGGGATCCTTGCAAGGACGCGTCGCGCTCGTGACCGGCGGCGGACGAGGCATCGGCCGCGCGATCGCGCTCGCGCTCGCGCGCGCCGGCGCGGACGTCGCCGTCGCTGCACGGACGGTGCCGGAGATCGAGGCGGTCGCGGCCGAGATCGCCGCCCTCGGGCGCCGCACCCACTTCTTCCCGCTCGACGTCTCCGACCGCTCGCGCGTGTCGGCGGCGCCGCGGGAGGTGGAGACGCGGCTCGGCCCCGTCGACGTGCTCGTCAACAACGCCGGCATCCACGGCAGCGCGCCGCTACAGCGTCTCGACGATGCGCAGTGGGACGGCATCCTCGCCGTGGATCTCACCGCGCCGTTCGCCCTCACGCGCGCCTGCCTCCCCGGCATGTACGAGCGACGTTTCGGGCGAGTCATCAACATCGCGTCCGTCGCGGGCAAGATCGGGCTCAAGTACGGCGCAGCCTACTCGGCGGCGAAGCACGGGCTCATCGGGCTCACGCGCAGCCTCGCGCTGGAGGGCGCGCGCAAGGGCGTCACGGCGAACGCGATCTGCCCGAGCTGGACGGAGACGCGGATGATGCAGGAGGCTGCACAGGACCTCGCGGCGGCCACGGGCCGGAGCGAGAACGAGGTGCGCGAGGCGATGCTGCGCGACAACCCGCTCGGCCGCGCGGCGCTGCCGGAGGAGGTCGCGGAGGTCGCGGTGCTGCTCGCGACCAACGGCGCGATCACCGGTCAGGCGATCCACGTCGATGGCGGCGAGGTGATGGCGTGAGGCCGAGGCTTCAGGCCCCAGGGATCGTGCGACGTAGTTCCTGAGGCCCGAGGCCTGATCACTGCATGGACGCCCGCCGAGCCTGTCGAAGCACGCGGCGCCGGCCGGGGCTTGACGCACCGCGCCTCCTTTTGCCCTAATCGCCCCCTTTCCCCGAGGAGACCCATGCAGCAGACCAAGTACCTGCTCGGCGAGGACCGGATCCCGACTCACTGGTACAACGTGATCGCGGACCTGCCCGCGCCGCCGGCGCCGGTGCTCCACCCCGCGACCGGCGAGCCGGTGACACCGGCGGACATGCTCCCGCTCTTCCCGCCCGCGCTGCTCGAGCAGGAGATGTCGAGCGCGCGCTGGATCCCGATCCCCGAGGAGATCCGCCAGATCTACGCGCTCTGGCGGCCGTCGCCGCTCTACCGCGCGCGCCGGCTCGAGCAGGCGCTCGGAACCCCTGCCCGCATCTACTACAAGTACGAGGGCGTCTCGCCCGCGGGCTCGCACAAGCCGAACACCGCGGTGCCGCAGGCCTACTACAACAAGCTCGCCGGGACGAAGCGCATCGCGACCGAGACGGGCGCGGGGCAGTGGGGCACCTCCATGGCGCTCGCGAGCCGGATGTTCGGGCTCGAGTGCACCGTGTACATGGTGAGGGTCTCGTTCCAGCAGAAGCCCTACCGCAAGAGCATGATGGAGCTCTGGGGCGCGGAGGTGGTGCCGTCGCCCTCTCCGCGCACCGCCGCGGGCCGCGCGATCCTCGCGCAGGATCCCGACAGCCCAGGCTCCCTCGGGATCGCGATCTCCGAGGCGGTCGAGGACGCGGTCTCGCGCGAGGACACGAAGTACGCGCTCGGCAGCGTGCTGAACCACGTCTGCCTGCACCAGACCGTGATCGGCCTCGAGGCGAAGGAGCAGCTCGCGCTCGCGGGAGACTATCCCGACATCGTCATCGCGGCGCACGGCGGCGGCTCGAACTTCGCCGGCGTGGGCTTCCCGTTCATCGCCGACAAGGCCGCCGGGAAGCAGGTCCGGATCGTCGCCGTCGAGCCGTCATCCTGCCCGACGCTCACGAAGGGCGTCTACGCGTTCGACTACGGCGACACGGCGAAGATGGCACCCATCACCAAGATGTACACGCTCGGTCACGACTTCATACCGCCCGGGATCCACGCCGGCGGCCTGCGCTACCACGGCGCGTCGCCGCTCGTGTCGCAGCTCGTCCACCACGGGCTCGTCGAGGCCCGCGCGGTCGGGCAGCTCGCCTGCTTCGAGGCGGCGACGCTCTTCGCCCGCACCGAGGCGATCATCCCGGCGCCGGAGTCGTCGCACGCGATCCGCGGCGCGGTGGACGAGGCGCTCCGGGCGAAGGAGGAGGGGAAGGAGCGGGTCATCCTGTTCAACCTCTCCGGCCACGGCCACGTCGACATGGCGGCGTACGACGCCTACTTCGCGGGGCAGCTCGAGGACTTCGAGTACCCGGCCGAGAAGGTCGCGGCGTCGCTCGCCAACCTTCCGAAGGTAAAGCTCTAGTTTGCCGGGCACGATCCCGCGCCGCGGGCCTCTCGCCGCGGCGCTCGTCGTCTCCGCTCTGCTCGTCTCCGCCATGGCTGCGGCTGCGGAGCCGCGCGCGCCGTCTGCCGCGACCCCGACCGCGAGCTCGATGGAGTCGACCGCGAACGGGAATGGCGCCGGATCTCCGGAGGCCGGTCATCCCGAGCGTAGCGAAGCCGCGTTCGCGGCGGAGCGAAGTCGAGGGACCGCGACCCCGACCGCGACCCCGATCCCGACCCCGGACGCGATCCCGACCCCGGCCCCGATCCCGGCTCTCCCCAATTTCACTGAACCCATCCCCACCCGCCCTCCCCCCCGCGCGCTGCCGCCGGTCGCGCCGAACAACGCCGTCGCGCCGATACTCCAGCCGCCCGAGCCACCGGAGGCGATCTCCCCGCGGCAGCGGCCGGGGGTCGTCATCCGGACCATCCTCGGGCTCGCGCTCCTGCTCGGCCTCGCCTACGCCGCGGCGCATCCCGCGGTCGAGCGCTTCGAGCGGCGCATCGGCGTGTCGCATCTCGTCACCGCCGGCCTGCCGTTCATCGCCCTCGGCATGCTCGCCCGGATGCCGATGGTGGGCGTGCTCTCGGACGACGTGCTCGCGCAGCTCGGGCCGGTGCTGCGGCTCGGGCTCGGCTGGATCGGCTTCATCGTCGGCTTCCGCCTCGACGCGCGGCAGCTCACCGGGACCGACGAGCGGACCGTCGCCACCGCGGCGCTCCTCTCGTCGCTGCCGTTCGTCGCCGTCGTCGCCGCGGCCGCGGCGGTGCTCGTGCCCGCCGCCGGCCCGATCGCGGAGCGGTTCCGCGACCCGGTGTTCCTCCGCGACGCGATCGTCCTCGGAACGGCGGCGTCGATGACCGCCGCGACGGTGCCGCAGCTCCTGCCGGCGCGCACCCCGCCCGCGGCCGCCGCCATCGTCGGCCGGATCGTCCGGCTCGAGGAGATCGCCGGCATCCTGGGGCTCGCGCTCGTCGCGGCGTACTTCCGCCCCCAGGGCGACGCGGTGACCTGGCGGCTGCCGGGGACGGCGTGGCTCATGCTCACCGCAGGCGCCGGGACGCTCCTCGGGCTCGTCGTCCTCGTCCTGCTCCGCCGCGCGCGGAGCGGCGCCGAGTTCTCGGTGCTCACCCTCGGCTCGGTCGCGTTCTCGTCCGGGCTCGCCGGCTACCTGCACCTCTCGTCGGTGGTCGTGTGCTTCGTCGCGGGCGTGCTCCTCGCGAACTTCCCGGGCTCGCAGAAGGCGCGCTTCCGCGGCGTGCTCGACCTGCTCGAGCGACCCATCCACCTCGTCCTGCTCGTCATCCTCGGCGCGCTCTGGCCGACGCGCTCTGTCACCGGCTGGCTCCTCATCCCGGTGTTCGTCTCCGCGCGCGTGCTCGGGCGCTGGGCGGGCGCGAAGGCCGCGTTCCGCATCGGCGCGCTCGACCTCGACGAGGGCGCCCGCCGCGTCATCGCGGTCGCGCCGGTCGGCTCGCTCGCGATCGCGATCGTCGTGAACGCGCAGCTCCTCTATCCCGGCGGCTCCATCGCGGACGCGGTCGTCGCGGTCGTCGGCGGCGCGCTCGCGACCGAGGCGCTCGTCCACGCGGTGCACCGCGGCCGCCCCGCGCCGAGAGCCGCGCCGGAGCCCTCGCCGTGATCGACGCGGTCCTGCTCGCGCTGCTCGCCGGCCTCATGCACACGGCGCGCACGTTCTCGGCCGGCGGCCAGGCGGCGGCGGGGACCTCGCTCGGGTTCGGGTACCTGCTCCTCACGGCGTTCCTGTCGGGCCGCATCTTCGCGGCGGCGCGCCTCCCGAAGCTGACGGGCTACATCGCGGCGGGGGTGGTGGTCGGCCCGTCGGTGCTCGGCTTCGTCGACGCGACCGTCGTCGACAACCTGCAGATCGTGAACGGGATCGCGGTGTCGCTCATCGCCCTCACCGCCGGCACCGAGCTGCGCCTCGACCGCGTCCGGCCGCTCGCGCGCACGATCGGGCTCACCACCGCCCTCGGCGTGTTCGGCGGCGCGCTCGCGATCGCCGCCACCGTGTTCCTCCTGCGCGGCCACCTCGCCTTCCTCTCGGCGCTCCCCGCCGCGCAGGCGGCAGCGGTCGCGCTCGTCCTGGGCGTCGTGCTCGTCGCCCAGTCCCCCGCCGTCGTCGTCGCCCTCTCCGACGAGCTCCGCGCCGACGGCCCCGTCACGCGGGTCGTGCTCGGCGTCGTCGTCCTCGCGGACCTGTTCGTGATCGTGCTCTTCGCGCTCGCCTCGGCGGCCGCGAAGGCCGCGCTCGGGGTCGCGGGTGGCGCGCGCATCGCCGTCGGGCACATCGCCTGGGAGCTGCTCGGCTCGATCGTGGCGGGGTTCGTCCTCGCCGCCCTGCTCGCCGCGTACCTTCGCTGGGTCAGGCGCGGGTCGACGCTCTTCCTCCTCACCGCGGCGTTCGTGGTCGCCGAGGTCGGCCAGCGCATCGGGTTCGACCCGCTCCTCGTCTCCTTGACCGCGGGCGTGCTCGTGCGGAACCTCACCGCGCTCGGGGATGAGCTCCACGAGCTCGTCGGGGGCGCCTCGCTGCCGGTGTACGTCATCTTCTTTGCGGTGACGGGTTCGAAGCTGCACCTCGCCGACGTGCCGCCCGTCGCCCTGCCCGTGCTCGCGATCGTTGCGGTCCGAGCGGCGTCGCTCCTCGCCGCCGGCCGCGCGGGGGCCCGGCTCGCGGGCGCGCCGCCGGAGGTGGCGCGCTGGGCGCCGTACGGGCTCCTGCCACAGGCGGGGGTCGCGCTCGCGCTCGCGCTCCTCTTCACGCGCGCCTTCCCCGAGTTCGGCGGCGAGGCCTCCGCGGTGGCGCTCGGCGTGGTCGCCATGAACGAGCTCGTCGCCCCCGCCGTGTACCGGCTGGCCCTCGTGCGGAGCGGCGAGGCCGGCCGCACCCACGCGCGCGCGACACCGGCGCCGGCGTCGGCGCCCCCGCGGGCAGTCGGAAACGGATGACGCCACTGACTCGCCCGTGCCGCGCCGAGCAGGAGGCCCCGAGCGAGTGTCCGCTGCCAGGAGATGGGCCGCGATGGGGGTTTGCCTTGACCTGCGGCGAAGCGCGCACCTACTTTTGCCTCCACAGCCAGTGAATGACCGACGCGCACGCGTCCCTGAGAGGGAGAACCCATGGATGTCCGCCGCGTGATCCGCTGGCTCGGCGCGCTCGCGCTCGCCTTCGCCGCTCTCCCCGCGGCGGCGCAAGACCGCCCGGACCGCGGCCCGCCGGACGCCCCACACGTCGCGAACGAGGTGCTCGTCCAGTTCCAGCCCTCGATCTCCGAGTCACGGCGGGCGATCGCGCGCGGCCGGGTCGGCGGCGTGCTCCAGGAGAACGTCGTCTCGGAGGCGTGGCGCCGCGACGGGCGCGGCGACCTCGAGCTCGTCCGGCTTCCGCCCGGCCTCACCGTCGCGCACGCGGTGCGTGAGCTCGAGGCCGACCCGGTCGTGCAGTTCGCCGAGCCGAACTGGATCTACACGCACGACGCGACCTCGAACGACCCGTATTACGCGAACGGGTCGCTATGGGGCATGTACGGCGACGGCACCAGCCCGGCGAACGCGTACGGCAGCCAGGCCGGCGAGGCGTGGGCACGCGGGAACGTCGGGTCGGCCGCCGTGTACGTCGCGGTGATCGACGAGGGGATCATGTTCACGCACCAGGACCTGGACGGCCAGGTGTGGACGAACCCGTTCGATCCGGTCGACGGCGTCGACGACGACGGGAACGGGTACGTCGACGACGCGCACGGCTGGGACTTCGCGGGCCGCGACGCCAGCATCTTCGATGGGACCCAGGACGACCACGGCACGCACGTCGCGGGCACGATCGGGGCGCGAGGCGGGAATGGGCTCGGCGTCGCCGGCGTGAGCTGGAACGTCACCCTCATCTCGGCGAAGTTCCTCGGGCGCAACGGCGGAACCACCGCGAACGCGATCAAGGCGGTCGACTACGTCACGGATCTCAAGACGCGGCACGGCCTCCGCATCGTCGCGACGAACAACTCCTGGGGCGGCGGCGGCTTCTCGCAGGCGCTCCTCGATGCCATCGACCGCGGCGGCGACGCGGACATCCTGTTCATCGCCGCGGCCGGGAACGGCGGACGGGACGGGGTCGGCGACGACAACGACGTGACGCCGAATTACCCCTCATCGTACCAGTGCGTGCGCGGCCGCAGCTGGGACTGCGTCGTCGCCGTCGCCGCCATCACCGCGAGCGGCGCGCGGGCCGGCTTCTCGAACTACGGGCGGACGTCGGTGGACCTGGGAGCGCCGGGGTCGGGCGTGTACTCGACGCTGCCCGGCAAGAACGGGACGTCGTCCTACGGCTCCTACAGCGGCACTTCCATGGCGACCCCGCACGTCACCGGCGCCGCAGCGCTGTACGCGGCGTCACACCCTCTCGCGACCGCGTCGGAGATCCGCGCCGCCCTCCTCGGCGACACCGTCCCGACGCCTTCGCTCGACGGCCGCACGGCGACGGGCGGGCGGCTGAACGCGAGCGGCTTCTGATCCGCCCGATCGCGCGGGCAGCGCCCGCTCAGTCGAGGAACAGATCCTTCATGAGCGGCTCGCCCGGCTTCACCGCGTAGCGGGCGAAGTCCGTCACGCCCTCCTCGCGCAGCACGTCCTCGTCGAGGAAGAAGTTGCCGGTGCAAGTGCGCGAGTCGCGCTTCAGGATCGCGACCGCCGCGTCCGCGACGATCTCCGGCGTGCGCCCGTGCTTCGCGGTCTCCTCGCCACCGAGGAGGTTCAGCGCCGCGGTCGCGATCACCGTGCGCGGCCAGAGCGCGTTCACCGCGATGCCGCGCCCGCGGAGCTCCTCCGCCATCCCGAGCACGCAAAGGCTCATGCCGTACTTCGCCATCGTGTAGGCGACGTGCGGCGCGAACCAGCGCGGGTTCAGTGAGAGCGGCGGCGAGAGGTTCAGGATGTGGGGGTTCGCGCTCTTCTCGAGCAGCGGGATGCACGCCTGCGAGCACGCGAACGTCCCGCGCGCGTTCACCTGGTGCATGAGGTCGTAGCGCTTCATCGGCGTCTCGACGGTGCCGGCGAGGAAGATCGCGCTCGCGTTGTTCACGAGCACGTCGATCCCGCCGAAGCGATCCAGCGCCGCCTTCACCGCCGCCGCGATCTGGTCCTCCTCGCGGATGTCGCAGTGCACCGCGAGCGCCTCACCGCCCGCCGCCGCGATCTCCTCCGCCGCGGAGTGGATGGTTCCCGGGAGCTTCGGGTTCGGCACGCTCGACTTCGCGGCGACGACCACGTTCGCGCCCTCGCGCGAGGCGGCGATCCCGATCGCCTTGCCGATGCCGCGGCTCGCGCCAGTGATGAAGACCGTCTTTCCTCGAAGTGAAGGCATGGCGACCTCGCGCTGGAGTGCGCCCGGAGGATGGCGAGAGACCCGGGCGGGAGCAACGAGACGGACGGGGCTGCCCGACCGCAATCACGACCCGGCCGGCCGGCTCGCGATCCCCCCGCCTACCGCCACATCCCACCGGGCGAGCGATCTCATGCCCGTAAGGGCACCGGGCGCCTGCCCGTCGTATGTGGGCGAACACCTACACCCACCCGCCGCGATCGCGCCCTGAACGCATTGCCAGCCAGCGGAAACCGCTGATCCGGGCGCCCGTTGACTTCACCGTCCGATCTCCGTAGATCGGGACCATTCAGTGGGAAAAAGTGGCAAGAAGCGGATCAGAGCGGCAGGATCGACCAGCCCGTGTTCTTCGGAACCTTCAACCACGCGATCGACGCGAAGGGGCGGACGAGCCTCCCCGTGAGGTTCCGCGAGGCGCTCTCGGCGGCAGGCGAGCCGCGGATCGTGCTCATGCAGTACCCGCACTGGCGGGCGGTGCAGGCGCTCCCGCAATCGGTCTGGAACGAGCTCGTGAAGAAGGTGATGGACGCCTCCCCGCTCGACGCGAGGACGCAGCGGAGCGTCCTCAAGTTCGTGTCCTCGGCGCACGAGGTGGACCTCGACGCGAACGGCCGCGTCCTCGTCCCGCCGATGCTGCGCGCGTGGGCGGGGCTGCAGAAGGACGTCGTCTGGGTCGGGATGGGGCGGACTATCCACCTCTACGACAAGGCCGCCTACGAGGAGCAGATGGCGGCGGAGATCCCGAGCGAGCAGGTGGTGGACTTCTTCGGGAAGGTCTAGCGGCGGGCGACGAAGGGAGGCGCGAGATGTTCGAGGCGAGGCACCAGGACGACGTGACGATCATCCGCGGAGTGGGCGAGCTCACGAAGGACGAGCTCTCGGCGATCGCCACGATCGCGCGACGCGCACGCGACGACGGGCGCCGCGTGGTCGTCGATCTCAAGCAGGTGACGCACCTGCACTACGCCGGCGCCGCGCTCCTCAAGGCGATCCCGGGGCTGCGCGCCGCAGGGGCGAGCCGTTACGTCCGCGATCTCGTCCACGCGGGCGGCGCGGGCGGACACCTCGAGCTGTTCGAGGACGTGGAGGCGGCCTTCCGGGCGGCGTGAGCGGGGATTTCGTCCATGCTTCGGTACTCGCGAGAGAGGTCGTCGAGCTCCTGCGCCCCGCGCCGGGCAAGCTCCTGGTCGACGGGACGCTGGGCGGCGGCGGTCACTCCGAGCTCTTCCTCGAACGGGGGGCGCGCGTGATCGGGCTCGACAGGGACCCGCGAGCGGTCGCGGCCGCGACCGCCCGCCTCGCGCGCTGGGGCGAGGCGTTCCGCGCCGTCCGCGCGGACTTCCGGGACGCGAAGAATGTGCTCTCCGCGCTCGGGCTCGCCGGCGTGGACGGGGCGCTCGTCGACCTCGGGGTGTCTTCGCCGCAGCTCGACGAGGCGGAGCGCGGCTTCTCGTTCTCGCGCCCGGGCCCGCTCGACATGCGAATGGGCGACGAGGGCGAGCGGCTCGAGGACCTGCTCCGCCGCATCGACGAGCGCGAGCTCGCGCGCATCCTCCGCGAGTACGGCGAGGAGCCGTTCGCGCGGCCGATCGCGCGCGCGGTGAAGCGCGCCGTCGGGTCGGACGAGAAGCTCGACACGGCCCGCCTCGCCGAGATCGTCTCGAAGGCGATTCCCCGCAAGGCCTGGCCGCGGCGGATCCACCCGGCGACCCGCACGTTCCAGGCGCTCCGCATCGCGGTGAACGACGAGCTCGGCGCGCTCGCCGCCTGGCTCGACGGGCTGCCCGCGATGCTCAACGTCGGCGGCCGCGCGGCGGCGATCTCGTTCCACTCGCTCGAGGACCGCATGGTGAAGCAGCGCTTCCGCGCCCTCACGCAGGCCTGCACCTGCCCGCCCGATCTCCCGGTGTGCGCCTGCGGCGCGCGCGCGGCGTTCGCGGCGGTCACGCGCAAGGCGGTCGTACCGGCCGAGGACGAGGTCGCGGTGAACCCGCGCGCCCGGAGCGCGAAGCTGCGCGCCGTGGAGAAGATCCGGTGAGGCGCGCGCCCGCCCGCGAAGGCCGCGCGGTCCCGTGCGTGCTCCCGATCGCCCGCGGGGCGTTCGTGGCGCTCCTCGTCGTCACGCTCGGCGTCTTCCACATCTGGTCCCGCACGCGCGTCGTCGCGGCGGGGTACCGGCTCGGCGCGCTGCAGGCCGAGCACACGAAGCTCACCTCCGAGTACGACCGCCTCCGCATCGAGGTGGAGACCCTCCGCGCGCCGCGCGCGCTCGAGGAGTTCGCTCGGACCAAGCTGGGCATGGCTCCGCCGGATTCGGGTCCGGTGTGGGCGGCAGGCCCGCGCCCCGCTTCGGCGGGCGCGGGCGGGGCGGGCGTGGACGGTGTGGATCACCGGTCCGGGCCGGCGGAGCCATCCCTCTCCTCGAAGGCTGCGCGGGCGGCGGCGGGGCCCGCGGCGGACTCCGGTCCGCTCGTCCTGAACGTGTCGAAGGGCGAGCGAGACCGGGACCCGCTGCGGGCGGGCCGCTCGCCGCGCGAGAGATAGCGCCTTGCGCCCGGGCCCGGATCCGCGCGCGACCCGCTGGATCGCCATCCGGATCTCCGCGATCGCCCTCCTCCTCGCCACCGGCTTCGCGGTCGTCGCCGGTCGCGCGTTCCAGCTCCAGGTGCTGCGCCGCGAGGCGCTCGTCGAGGAGATGGTCGACCAGTACCGGCGCCAGCTCGTCCTGAGGCCGCGGCGCGGCGTCATCACCGATCGCTCCGGCGTGCTCCTCGCGGGCAGCGCCGACGCCCAGTCGATCTTCGCGGATCCGGCGGTGCTCGAGAAGGAGGACGGCCGCGGCGAGGCGCTCCGCAAGGTCGCGTTGGCGCTCAAGCTCGACCCGGGCGCGGTGCGCAGGAAGCTCGGCAAGAGCAGCCGCTTCGTGTGGATCGCGCGCCGGATCTCGCCCGCGCAGGCGGCCCAGGTCCAGGCGATCCTGAAGGCGAGCCGCGTGCGCGGCGTCGCGCTCGTCCCGGAGACGCGCCGCTACTACCCCAAGCTGGAGCTCGCGAGCCAGCTCCTCGGGGTCGTGGGCGACGACGGCGAGGGGCTCGAGGGGGTCGAGCTCGGCCTCGACGAGGTGCTGCGCGGCGAGTCGTCGAAGATGCCGTCGCTCCGCGACGGCGCTGGGAAGGTCGTCCTCTCGCAGGCGCCGAAGGCGGGACAGGAACGCGAGGGGGCGCGGGTCGAGCTCTCGATCGACCAGGGCATCCAGCTCTCGGCGGAGCGGGCGCTCGCGGCGGCGGTGAAGCGCTCGCGCGCGCTCTCCGGGATGGCGGTCGCGCTCGAGCCGCGCACCGGCGAGGTGCTCGCGATGGCGAGCTTCCCGCCCTTCAACCCGAACGCCCCGAAGCGCGGCGCCGAGCTACGCAACCGCGTGGTCACCGACTCGTTCGAGCCCGGCTCCACGGTGAAGACGCTCACCATCGCAGGCGCCCTCGCGCGCGGCGCGGTCAGGCCGCTCGACCCCATCGACTGCGGGAACGGCCGGTACGCCATCGGTGCGCACGTCATCCACGATCACGACGGCATCGGCTGGGCGGGTGCGTCGAAGATCCTGGCGGTGAGCTCGAACATCGGCGCGGCCAAGATCGGGGAGCGGCTGGGTCGGGCCGGGCTGCACGAGTCGCTCGGCGCGTTCGGCCTCGGGGAGCGGACCGGTGTCGGCCTCCCCGGCGAGATCCGCGGCCAGCTCCCGCCGCCCCGCTCCAACGTCGCGCTCGCGACCCAGAGCTTCGGCCACGGTCTCACCGCGAACGCGCTCCAGATGACCGCCGCGTACGCGGCGATCGCGAACGGCGGCAAGCTCATGCGCCCGATCGTCGTGCGCCGGGTCGTCGATCCCGCGACGGGCGAGGTCCTCGAGGCGGCGACGCCCGCGGTGGTCCGCGAGGCCGTCCCTCCCGACGTCGCCGAGACGATGACCCGGTTCCTCGTCGGCGTGGTGGAGGATCCCAAGGGGACCGGGAAGCGCGCGCGCCTCGACGGCTGGCGCGTCGCGGGGAAGACGGGCACGGCGCGCAAGGTGGACCCGGTCTCCGGCGGCTACGCGTCCGATCGCCACTTCAGCTCGTTCATCGGGTTCGCGCCCGCCGAGTCTCCGCGGGTCGTCGTCGGCGTGTTCCTCGACGAGCCCAAGGGCGACGTGCACGGCGGCGAGGTCGCCGCGCCCGCGTTCCGCGAGATCGTCGAGGAGGCGATGAGGCTCATGGGCGTCCCGGCGACGGGTCCGGTGGCGGAGCTCGCTCCGGTCGCCGCAGCCACGCCGCCGGAGGACGAGCCGGAGGGCCCGCCGCCGGTCGAGCTCGCCGCGCGCGCGGCGGCCGCCGAGGGCGGCCTGAACGTGGCCGTCCCATCGCTCTCCGGGCTCCCCGCGCGATCCGCCATCCGCACGCTCGAGGGGCTCGATCTGGCGGCGGAGCTCGACGGTTCGGGCCGGGTCGTCAGGCAATGGCCTCCCCCTGGCAAGGTGGTGGAGCGCGGAACCCGGGTCCGGATGCGCCTCGCGCCCACCGGGTGAGGTGGCGCTCGCTCGCCCGGCAGCAGCGCGTCGAAGATGGGCCCCGGACCCCATTGCTGTAAGATGTGCCGCGCCGCGCCGTCGCACGTGTCCCGACGGACACGCCCGGTGCGTAACCCGGCGAACGCACAGGGGAAGAGGTTCCGGAGGGCGGCTTGCATTCCGGTGCGGTGAGATGAAGCTCTCGGCAGTCATCCAGGGTACGGGCGCGCGGGGCGAGGTGCCGGGGGATCCGGACATCGTGCGCGTCACGGGGGACTCGCGCGAGGTCGTCCCAGGGACCGTGTTCTTCGCGCTCCCCGGCGCGGTGCACGATGGGCACACCTTCGCCGGAGAAGCCGCGGTCCGCGGAGCGCTCGCGGTCGTCGCGGAGCGGCCGGTCCCATGCGCTCCGGCCGCCCTCCTACTCGCACCCTCGTCGCGCCGCGCGATGGCGATCGCCGCCGCGAACTTCCACGGCCGACCCGGCGACGCGCTCCGCGCGGCCGCCGTCACCGGCACGAACGGCAAGACGACGGTCACCTACCTCGTCGAGGCCTGCGCGCGTGCGGCGGACCTGCCCGTGGGCGTGCTCGGGACGGTCACGCAGCGCTTCCCCGGCGTGGAGCGCGCTGCGACGCACACCACGCCCGAGTCGACGGACGTCCAGGCGGTCCTCGCCGAGATGCGCGAGGCCGGCGCGCGAGCGGTCGTGCTCGAGGTCTCCTCTCACGCGCTCGCGCAGGAGCGCGTCGCGGGGATGCGCTTCTCGGCGGCGGGGTTCACGAACCTCACGCGCGATCACCTCGACTACCACGGCGACATGGAGGCCTACTTCGCCGCGAAGCGCCGGCTGTTCACCGAGCACCTCGCGCCGGAAGGGGTCGCGGTCGTGAACGCGCGCGACCCCTACGGCGCCCGCCTCGCCGACCAGATCGGCCCGGGCAGGCGCGTCTGGCGCTATGGCACGCGCGCAGACGACGCGCTCCGCGCCCACGATGTCACCCTGGGGCTCGCCGGGATCACCGCCGCGTTCGAGACGCCGGCTGGCCCCGTCGCCATCCGCTCCCCGCTGGTCGGCGCGCACAACCTCGAGAACCTCCTCTGCGCGGCAGGCCTCGCGCTCGGGCTCGGCCTTCCGCTGGACGCGATCGCGCGCGGCCTGTCCGCCTCGGCGGGTGCCCCGGGGCGGCTCGAGCGCATCGACGGCCGCGGCGTCTCGCTCTTCGTCGACTACGCTCACACCGACGACGCGCTCGCCCGCGCGCTCGAGGCGCTCCGCGCGCTCGGCCCGCGCCGGCTCGTCTGTGTCTTCGGCTGCGGCGGCGATCGCGATCGCGGCAAGCGCCCGCTCATGGGCGAGGTGGCCGCGCGCGGCGCCGACGTCGTCGTGGTGACGAGCGACAACCCTCGCACGGAGGCGCCCGGCGCGATCATCGCCGACATCCTGCCCGGCCTCGAGCGCACCGGGACGGCGCGGCTCTCCGGCCCCGCCGCGCACGGCGGGGCGCGCGGCTTCCTCGTCGAGCCGGACCGCCGCGCGGCCATCGCGCTCGCCGTCTCGCTGGCGCGCCCGGGCGACGCCGTGCTCGTCGCAGGCAAGGGGCACGAGGACTACCAGATCGTCGGCACCACGAAGCACCCCTTCTCCGACCGCGAGGAGGCCCTGAGGGCCCTCGGCACAGCATGACCATCCCCCGCTTCTCCCCCGACGAGCTCGCCGCCGCGACCGGCGGGCGCTGGATCGGCGCACCGCCCGCGGAGGTCGCTGGCGTCTCGACCGACACGCGCACCCTCGCGCCGGGCGCGCTCTTCGTCGCGCTCTCCGGCGAGCGCTTCGACGGCCACGCGTACGTCGCCGAGGCCGCCGCGAAGGGCGCGGCCGCGGCGGTCGTCGCGGAGGACCGCGCGCCCGAGCCCGCGCCGCTGCCGCTCCTCGCGGTCCCGGACACCCTTGCCGCGCTCGGCGCGATCGCGCGCCACCACCGGCGGCGCTTCCACGTCCCGGTCGTCGGCGTCACCGGCTCGAACGGGAAGACCACCACGCGCGAGATGATCGCCGCGATCCTCGCGACGCGCGGCCCCGCCCTGAAGACCGAGGGCAACCTCAACAACGAGGTCGGCGTCCCGCTGACGCTCCTCGGCCTCGGGCCGGAGCACCGCTCCGCGGTCGTCGAGATGGGCATGAGCCACCCCGGTGAGATCGCGCGGCTGGCGGCGATCGCGGAGCCGTACGTCGGCGTCGTGACGCTCGCCGCGCCGGCCCACCTCGAGGGGCTCGGCACGGTGGAGGCGGTCGCCGACGCGAAGGCCGAGCTGTACCAGGGCCTCCCCGAGACCGGCATCCTCGTCGCGAACGCGGACGATCCGCGGATGCTGAAGCGCGCGCAGGCGCAGGCGAGCGGGCGACGGATGCTCACGTTCGCGGCGGCGGCCGGCCGGCGCGGCGACGTGGTCGTGCTCGAGATCACCTCGCAGGGCGACGATGGCCTCCGCTTCATCCTCGGCGTCGGCAACCGCGAGGTGGCGGTGCACATCCCCGCCCTCGTGGGCGCGCACAACGCCGCGAACGCGGCGGCGGCGGCGGCGGCGGCGGTCGCGCTCGGCTGCAGCGATCGCGAGATCGCGCAGGGGCTCGCGGCGGTCCGGCCGGTGGGGCGGCGCCTGCGGCTCGACCGGCTCGCCTCGGGGCTCCGGCTCGTGGACGACTGCTACAACGCGAACCCCGTCTCGATGTCCGCCGCGCTCCGCACGCTCGTCGATCTCGCCCGGCCCGCCGCGCGGCCGGTGGCGGTGCTCGGCGACATGCTCGAGCTCGGCGCGTTCGAGCTGGAGGCGCACCGGAGCCTCGGCGCGGAGGCCGCCCGCGCGGGCGTGGCGCTCCTCGCCGCGTTCGGGCCGCGCTCCGGCGCGACTGCCGAGGCGGCCCGCGCCGCCGGTCTCGAGACCTTCCACACCGACGACATGGACGCGCTCGTCCGCTGGGCCCGGGCCGCGCTCGCGCCGGGCTCGGACGTCCTCCTCGTCAAGGGCAGCCGGGGCATGAAGCTCGAGCGGCTCGTCGAGGCCCTCCGCTAGATGCTCTACCACCTCCTCTACCCGCTCTCCGGGCAGTTCGGGCTCTTCAACGTCCTGCGCTACCCGTCGTTCCGCATCGTCGCGGCCGGGCTCGTCGCGCTCGTCATCGGGCTCCTCTTCGGGCCGCTCTTCATCGAGCGGATGCGCGTCCTGCAGTACGGGCACTCGAACGTCCGCGAGGACACGCCGGAGCGGCACAAGAAGAAGGCCGGGACGCCGTCCATGGGCGGCGCGCTCATCCTCCTCGCGGTCACGATCTCGACGCTGCTCTTCGCCGACCTCGGGAACCGGCTCGTCTGGGCGGCGCTCCTCGTGACGCTCGGCTACGGCGCGATCGGCTTCTGGGACGACTGGCTCAAGATCTCGAAGAGGAACTCGAAGGGGCTCGCCGGGAAGAAGAAGCTCGCCTTCCAGGTCCTCGTCGTCCTCGCGGTGTACTACGCGTTCCTCACCGACTGGCAGGTCCGCGCGACGGGCGCGTTCCCGTTCGTCACGGTGGGCAGCCTCGTCGACCTGCACCTCACGCTGCCGTTCGTGCCGACGCACCTGTTCGCGCCGTCGCTCGGCTCGCTCTACCTGCCGTTCATGATCTTCGTCGTGGTCGCGACGTCGAACGCGGTGAACCTCACCGACGGCCTCGACGGCCTCGCCATCGGCCCGACGATCGTGTCGTCGATGACGTTCCTCGCGCTCTCCTACGTCGCGGGCGCGACGATCGCCGGCTTCAGCCTCGCCGAGTACCTGCGCATCTCGTACATCCCGGGCGCGGAGGAGCTCGGCGTGTTCTGCTCCGCCATCTTCGGCGCCAGCATCGCCTTCCTCTGGTACAACACGTACCCGGCATCGGTGTTCATGGGCGACGTCGGGTCGCTCGCGCTCGGCGGCGGCCTCGGCATGCTCGCCGTGCTCACCAAGAACGAGGTGGCGAGCGCCATCCTCCACGGCGTGTTCCTGGCCGAGACGGTCAGCGTCATCCTCCAGGTCTGGTCGTTCCGCACGACCGGCAAGCGCATCTTCCGGATGGCGCCCATCCACCACCACTACGAGCTCAAGGGCTGGGCGGAGCCGAAGATCATCGTGCGGTTCTGGATCATGTCGATCATGCTCGCCCTCGTGGCGCTCATGTCGCTCAAGCTGAGGTAGCGCGACGTGGCCACCCCCGATCTCGGCGGACAGCGCGTCACCATCGTCGGCCTCGCGAAGAGCGGCGTCGCAGCGGCGCGCCTCTGCGCGCGCGAGGGCGCGCGCGTCACCGTCACCGACCGCCGCGGCGAGGAGCACCTCGCCGCCCAGCTCGCCGACCTCGAAGGCGCGGGCGTGCGCCGCGCGCTCGGCGGGCACGACCGCGCGGACTTCACGGGCGCGGAGCTCGTCGTCGTCTCCCCGGGCGTCCCGATGGCCCTCCCGGAGCTCCAGGCGGCGCGCGCGGCCGGCGTGCCGATCTGGGGAGAGGCCGAGCTCGCGGCCCGCTTCCTGCCCGGCGTGCCCGTGGTCGCGATCACCGGCACGAACGGCAAGAGCACGACCACCGCGCTCGCCGGCGCGCTGTTCGCGCGCCACCGGCGCACGTTCACGGGCGGTAACCTCGGGACGCCGCTCTGCGCCCACGTCCTCGAGGGCGGCGGGGCGGAGGCGATCGTGCTCGAGCTCTCCTCGTTCCAGATCGAGGGGCTCCTCTCGCTGCGGCCCCGCGTCGCCGCGATCCTGAACGTCACGCCGGATCACCTCGACCGCTACCGCGACGTGGAGGAGTACGCCGCGGCCAAGGCGCGCCTGTTCGCGCTGCAGGAGGCAGGCGACCTCGCGATCGCGAACGCCCGCGACCCGCGCGCGCTCGCGATGGCGGAGGCCTCCCGCGGCGCGCTCCACACGTTCGGCTTCGGCCCGCCCGCGCCGGAGGGCGCGCGGGATCCCGGCGGCGAGCCGGGGGTGGGCGGCGCGACCGAGCTCTGGGTGCAGCGCCGCGGCGGGGCGCCGGAGCGGTTCCGGCTCGCGAACCGCGCCCTGCGCGGCAGGCACAACCGCGAGAACGCGATGGCCGCGGTCCTCTGCGCCCGGCTGCTCGGCGTCCCCGGGGACGCGGTGCAGGCCGGGCTCGACGCGTTCCCCGGCCTGCCGCACCGGCTGGAGCTCGTCTCCGAGCGAGGCGGCGTCGAGTGGGTGAACGACTCGAAGGCGACGAACGTCGACTCGACCCAGGTCGGCCTCTCCGCCTTCCCGCCCGGCGCGCCGCGCGTCGTGCTCGTCATGGGCGGGCGCGGCAAGGGCGCGCCGTACGCGCCGCTCCGCCCGCTCTTCGTCGGCCGCGTGAAGGCGCTCCTCACGATCGGAGAGGACGCCCACGCCGTGGAGCGCGAGCTCGGCGATCTCTGCCCCACCGAGCCGTGCGGGACGCTCGCCGACGCGGTGCGGCGCGCCGCGGCCCTCGCCCGTCCGGGGGACGCCGTCCTCCTCTCTCCGGCTTGCGCGAGCTACGATCAGTTCCGCAACTACGAGGAGCGTGGCGAGGCGTTCCGCCGCCACGTCGCGGAGCTGACATGAGCCGAGCCGAGGAGGCGCCCGCGCCGCGCGCGGGGACGACGGTCGACGGGATCCTGCTCGCCGCGCTGCTCGCGCTCACCGCGCTCGGCGCGGTGATGGTCTACTCGGCGAGCGCGATCCCGGCCTCGCAGAGCACGCGGCTCGGCAATGACGAGTTCTTCTACCTGAAGCGCCAGCTCGTCGCGGCGACGGTGGGGATCGGGCTCCTCCTCCTCGCGCTGCGCCTCGGTACGCGCCGCATCGCCGCGCTCGCCTACCCGATCCTCGGCGTCACGTTCCTCACGCTGCTGCTCGTCCCGCTCATCGGGAGGAGCGCGGGCGGCGCGCAGCGCTGGATCCCGCTCGGCCCTGTGCAGTTCCAGCCCGCCGAGGCGGCGAAGGTCGCGTTCGTCCTGTACCTCGCCCGCTCGCTCGCGCGGAAGCAGGAGAAGGTCAGGCTCTTCTCCATCGGCCTTTTGCCCCACCTCCTCGTGACCGGCGCGCTCGTCGCGCTCTGCCTCTGGCAGAGCGACCTCGGCACCGGCGTCATCCTCTTCCTCGTGCTGTTCGCGATGCTGTTCGCGGCGGGCGCGCGCGTCTCGTACCTCATCGGCGCCGGGCTCCTCGCGATGCCCGTCGCCTGGCACCTCGTGAAGTCGACGCCGTACCGGTACGAGCGCGTGATGGCGTTCCTCGATCCGGAGCGCTACCGCTACGGGCCCGGATTCCAGCTCTGGGAGTCGCTGCTCGGGACCGCGCACGGCGGCTGGCTCGGGCAAGGGCTCGGCCAGGGCAAGGGGAAGCTCTTCTACCTGCCCGCGGCGCACACCGACTTCATCGCGGCGGTGATCGCCGAGGAGGCGGGCCTCCTCGGGATCCTGCTCCTCGTCGCGCTCTTCGCGGTGGTGGTGTGGCGCGGCGTGCGCGCGGCGCTGAACGCGTCGGAGCCGTTCGGCTGCTACGCGGCGCTCGGTGTCACGTCGCTCATCGGCGCGCAGGCGCTCGTGAACCTCGCGGTGGTGTTCGGCCTCCTGCCGACGAAGGGGCTCACCCTGCCCTTCGTCTCCTACGGGGGCTCCTCGCTCATGACGCTCCTCGGGGCGTCGGGCGTCCTGCTCGCGGTGAGCGGCGAGCGCGGCGGTTTTCTGCGTCGCGCGCCGTCGGCGGTGCGGGTGGCGGGAGAGGGCGTACGGCTCGAGACGGGGGCGGAGGGGACGACCACATGAGGATGCTCATCGCCGGCGGCGGCACGGGGGGCCACGTGTTCCCCGGCATCGCGCTCGCGGAGGAGGTGGTCGGCCGCCACCCCGCGAACGACGTCGTGTTCGTCGGCACCGAGCGCGGGCTCGAGGCGAAGGTCGTCCCGGCGTCCGGGTTTCCCATCGAGCTCATCGACGTGAAGGGGCTGAAGGGCAAGGGGCTCCTCGCGCTCCTCGTGAACCTGCTCCTCATCCCGCGCGCGCTGCTCCAGTCGTACCGGATCCTCCGCAAGTGGCGGCCGGACATGGTGGTCGGGGTGGGCGGTTACGCGAGCGGGCCGGTGGTGCTCGTGGCGTGGCTGCTCCGCATCCCGACCGCCGTGCAGGAGCAGAACGCGATCGCGGGCTTCACGAACCGCGTGCTCGGGCGGTTCGTCGACGCCGCCTTCACCGCGTTCCCCGAGGCGGCGGGGCACTTCGCCGGACGCAAGGTCTACCAGCTCGGCAATCCCATCCGCCGCACGCTCATGGAGAACTTCATGCGGCCGGACGCGCAGCACGACCGGCCGCGCCTCCTCGTCTTCGGCGGCTCCCAGGGCGCGCACGCGCTCAACATGCGCGTCATCGAGGCGCTGCCGCACCTCGCCGACCTGCGCGAGAAGCTCAGCGTCACGCACCAGACCGGCGCGCGCGACCGCGAGCAGGTCGAGAAGGGGTACCGCGCCTGCGGGTTCGAGCCGGACGTGCGCGAGTTCATCCACGACATGAGCGCGGCGTACGCGGGGGCCGACCTCGTCGTCTGCCGAGCCGGCGCGACGACGCTCGCCGAGCTCACCGTCTGCAAGAAGCCGTCGATCCTCGTGCCCTTCCCGGCCGCCGCCGACAACCACCAGGTCCTGAACGCCAAGAGCCTCGTGGACGCGGGCGCGGCGGTGATGATCGAGGAGCACCACCTCACCGGCGAGCTGCTCGCGGCGGAGATCCGCACGATCCTCTCCGACCCGGAGCGCCGCGAGCGGATGATGCGCGCCGCCGGCCGGCTCGGGAGCCCGCAGGCGGCCAAGGAGATCGCCGACGTCTGCACCGAGCTCGTTCGCCGCCGGTGGGGCTCGCCCTACGGGCAAGCGCGCGCCCCGGGCCACCTCCCCGTCCGCCCCCCCGATCCCGCCTAGCGCCCCGGACCCACGACTCGCATGAGCCTCTTCCGTTCCAGACCCGCCAAGATCCACTTCGTCGGCATCGGCGGCATCGGCATGAGCGGCATCGCCGAGGTGCTGCTCAACCTCGGCTACGCCGTGTCCGGCTCCGACCTCAAGGAGTCGGAGACGACGCGCCGGCTCGCCTCGCTCGGCGGGCGGATCGAGCAGGGCCACGACGCCCTCCACCTCGAGCAGGCGGACGTGGTGGTGACCTCCTCCGCGGTCAGGAAGGACAACCCCGAGGTCGTCGAGGCGCGCCGCCGCAAGATCCCGGTCATCCCCCGCGCCGAGATGCTCGCCGAGCTCATGCGGCTCAAGTACGGCGTCGCCATCGCCGGCTCGCACGGCAAGACGACGACCACCTCGCTCGCCGCGCACCTCCTCGCGCACGCGGGGCTCGATCCGACGGCGGTCGTCGGCGGGAAGGTGAACACGTTCGGCTCGAACGCGAAGCTCGGCAAGGGCGACTACATGGTCGTCGAGGCGGACGAGTCGGACGGCTCGTTCCTGCACATCCCGCCGACGATCGCCATCGTCACGAACATCGACCCCGAGCACCTCGACCACTGGAAGACCGAGGAGGCGCTCAGGAAGGGGTTCCTCGACTTCGTGAACCGGGTCCCGTTCTACGGCCGGGGGATCCTCTGCATCGACCACCCGACGGTGCAGTCGCTCCTGCCGGAGGTGGAGAGCCGTTACGTGACGTACGGCGAGAGCCACCAGGCCGACTACCGCGCGGAGGGGATCGAGGTCTCCGGCCACGCGGTGCGCTTCGACGCGTTCCGGCGCGAGGAGCCGCTCGGCCGATTCGAGGTGAAGCTCGTGGGGCGCCACAACGCGCTCAACGCGCTCGCCGTCGTCGCGCTCGCGGACGAGATGGGCGTCCCGGCCGACGTCACGCGCGCCGCGCTCGCGTCGTTCGGGGGCGTGCAGCGCCGGTTCACGGTGCGCGGCGAGGCCGGCGGCGTCACGGTGGTGGACGACTACGGGCACCACCCGGCGGAGGTGAAGGCGACCTTGCTCGGCGCGCGCGAGGCGTTCCGCCGCCGCGTCGTGTGCCTGTTCCAGCCGCACCGCTACACTCGCACGCGCGACCTCCTGTCCGAGTTCGCGACGGCGTTCAACGACGCGGACGTGCTGCTGCTCACCGACATCTACGCCGCGGGCGAGGAGCCGATCGCGGGGGCGACGAGCGCGAGGCTCGCCGAGGCGATCCGCGCCTGCGGGCACCGCGACGTGTCGCTCGTGCCGCGCGCGGAGCTCGCGCACGCCGCGCGGCAGCGGGTCCGGCCGGGCGACATCGTCCTCACCCTCGGCGCCGGCGACATCACCGCCGTCGGTCCCGAGCTCATCGGGCTGCTCGAGGGCTAGCGCGTGGGTTTCGCGGTCTCCGGGACGGGCGCGGGAGACTGGCGCGCGGAGATCGAACGCCGCGTGCGCGGAGAGCTCCTGCGCGACGCGCCGCTCGCGGCGCGGACCGCGGTGCGGGTGGGCGGCCCGGCGGATCTCCTGGTACGCCCGGCCGATCCGGGCGCGCTCGCGGCGCTGCTCCGGGCGGTGCGCGAGCTCTCGGTGCCGCTCACCATCCTGGGTGGAGGCGCGAACACGCTCGTCGCCGACGCCGGCGTGCGCGGCGTCGTGCTGCGGCTCCCGCAGTCGTTCGGGGAGGAGCGGCAGGACGGCGCGCGCCTCGTGCTGGGCGCCGGCGCGCCGACGAGCCGGCTCTGGACCCGCGCGCACGCCGCCGGCCTCGTCGGCATGGAGTTCGTGGCCGGCATCCCGGGGACCCTCGGCGGCGCTGTGGCGATGAACGCGGGGACGAAGCTCGGCGAGATGAAGGACGTCGTGTCCGCGGTGGAGCTCGCGACCGCCGACGGGGCCGGGTTCGTGCCGGCGGCGGCGCTCTCGTTCGCCTACCGGACCTGCCGGCTCCCCCAGGACGCGGTCGTCACCCGCGTCGAGCTCTCGCTCCGGCCTGGCGACGTCGCGGAGAGCGCCCGGGTCATGGAGGAGGACCGCGACCGGCGCCGCCGCACCCAGCCGCTCGACCGTCCCACCTTCGGCTCCACGTTCACGAACCCGCCCGGCGACTTCGCCGGCCGCCTCATCGAGGCGGTGGGCCTGAAGGGGCACCGTGTCGGGGGAGCCACGTGGTCTCCCGTCCACGCGAACTTCGTCTCGAACCTCGGCGGGGCGACCGCGCGCGACGTGCTCGCGCTCATGGCGCTCGCACGGCGGCGGGTGAAGGAGCGGTTCGGGATCTCGCTCGAGACCGAGGTGCGGCTCGTGGGCGAGCTCCTTGCAGAGGATCTCGAGGCGCTGGGGCTCATCGGTTGACCGAACCCGTGAACGAGCCCGCGCCCGATAGACCGGGCTCGGGCTCGGGGCGATGCGCCGGGTTTGGGGTCGGTCACGGCGGTGCGGTACAAGAGCGAACAGGAGGCGACATGGGCAAGTGGTCCGGCAAGAAGGTCGCGGTGCTGTACGGCGGTCGCTCCTCGGAGCGCGAGGTCTCGCTCCGCACCGGGGCGGCGTGCGCCGACGCGCTCCGCGCGAAGGGTCACGACGTCACGCTGGTGGACGTGGACGGCGAGCTCCCCGCCAAGCTCCGCGAGCTCCGCGTCGACGTGGCGTTCGTCGCGCTGCACGGCCGCTGGGGCGAGGACGGCTGCGTGCAGGGCCTGCTGGAGCTGATCGGCATGCCCTACACGCATTCCGGCGTACTGGCCTCCGCACTCGCCATGCACAAGGAGCGCGCCAAGGAGGTG
>DATIDF010000124.1:0-10414 GCA_035456445.1 Anaeromyxobacter sp. | reverse complement strand
AGTCGAGGTCGAAGTCGAAGTCGAAGTCGTCCCCGCCCCCTCGCTCTTCTCCCCCGGGAACCTCACCACCCGCACCCTCTCCCCCTCCTCCTGCGCGATCCGGCGCCGCCAGCTCTCCGGGTAGTCGGGGTGCTTCACCTTGCCGTGCTCATCGCGGACGTTGCCGTCGAGGTACTTCACGATGAGCGCCTCGCCGAGCTTGCGCCAACGGGCCGTGGTGCGGTCGCCCTGCTCGACCGAGTACTGGGTGAGGTAGTCGCGCGCGAGACCGGGGGAGGTCGCGTGGAGCGCGAGCGCGGCCTTCTCCACCTCCGCCTGCCGCGAGAGGAACCCGCTCTCGAGCTCGCCCTGCACCTTCTGGACGTCCTGGATCATGTCGCTGTAGCGCGAGTACGCCCAGTTCGAGACGAAGTTGAAGACCCAGAACGCCGAGTCCCAGCTGAACTCCTGGAAGTTGCCGCTGCCCACCGCGAACGTCTTCGGGACCGAGCGATTGCCGCAGTACTGCGGGACGTACACGGTCGAGTAGGTGTCGTCGAGGCCGAACCAGAGCACGCCGCCGATCGCGCCCGGGAGCCAGTCGCGCGACTGGGCGACGAAGGAGAAGCCGGTCTGCTGCGTGGAGATGGCGCGCTCGTGCAGGTACTCCGCGCCGTCCACCTTCCAGGTCATCGGGCGCCAGCGGTACGGCAGCGCGAACGGCCCGGCGCCGACGCCCTTCGAGAGGTCGAGCGGCGTGCCCTCGAAGTGATCTCGCATGAGCTGCATCGCGCCGCGGACGGAGACCTTGGCGTCCGGCTTCACCCACAGCGGCAGCCGCGGCGCGCTCGCGCCGCCGGTCACGTGGTCCACCGAGAGGCCGAGCGACGGGGCCACGCGCCGGAAGACGCTCCACACCCGCGCCTCGCAGGCGCGCAGGGCGCCCGCGGTGAGGGGCGCGTAGGTGTCGGAGAAGCTGAAGTCCTCGTCCTTGCCGCTGAACCAGCCCTTCTCGCGGGCGAACGCGACGACGTCCCTCGCGTACAGCGTGTTCTTGTCGTTGCGCGGGAACTGGCGGATGCGCGCGTGGTTCGCGTGGGCGCAGACGTGGCCGTCGGGTACGCGGCGGGCGACCCACACCGCGCCCTTCCGCCCGGGCCCCTTGCCGACCATCTCGAGGATCCAGACCTCCTTCGGATCCGAGATCGAGAAGGACTCGCCCTCGCTGCGGTAGCCGTACTCCGCGACGAGCCCGGTCATGACGTCGATCGCCTCGCGCGCGGTGCGCGCTCGCTCGAGCGCCACGTACATGAGGCTGCCGTAGTCGATGCCGCCCTTCGGGTCGACGAGCTCCTCGCGGCCGCCGAAGGTGGTCTCGCCGATCGCGACCTGGTGCTCGTTCATGTTCCCGACGACGTTGTAGGTGACCGCGGCCTGGCGGATCTGGCCGAGGTAGTCGCCGGTGTCCCACTCGTGGAGGTCGCGCATCGCGCCCGCGGGGTGCGTGGCCGCGGGCGTGTGGTACAGCTCGCCGTACAGCTCGTGCGAGTCGGCCGCGTAGGTGACCAGGGTCGACCCGTCCGCGGTGGCGCCGCGGGCGACGAGGATGTTCGTGCAGGCGCGCGCCGGGGCGGCTGCGAGCGCGGACGCCGCCGCGAGCGCGGCGAGCGGGAGGGCGAGCTGCTTGCGGCCGATCATGGGCGCGCAGCATACCGGAGGTGCCGGTCGTCCGCGCGCCCTGGCCGTGCCTCACGCGACCTCGATCTTGCGGGTCCGCGACTTCGCCGAGGGGGCCTTCGGCGCGCGGATCTCGAGGACGCCGTCCTTGAAGGTGGCGGTCACCTTCTCGAGCTCGACCTCGACCGGCAGCGTGATCGTCCGGGTGAACGCGCCCGCCGATCGCTCGAGCCGGTGGTAGTCCTTGCGCTCGACCTTCTCCTCCTTCTCCTTCCTGCCGGCCACCGTGAGGAGCTCGCCCGAGATCGTCACGTCGATCTCCTCCCGCGCGAGGCCGGGAAGCTCCGCCTTCACCACGAGCTCATCGCCCTCCTCGAACACGTCCATCGGCGGCACCTCGAGCAGCCCGAGCTCGTGCGGCATCCGGAACGCCGGCAGGAGCGGGGCCCACGTGCGCTCGAACATGTTCTCGAACCGCTCCATCCACTCCGGCAACGCCAGCGCGGAGCGAGACGGCACGATCGTCGTCTCCTTCTCGTGCTCCTTCCTCTCGATCCTTGCCATGGTCCACCTCCTCCCGCGCCGGGCAGGAGCGAGGCGTGTCGCTGAGATGCGGCGCGTCCGCCCGGGCTCGCGCGGCGGGCCGCTTCCCGTCCCCGTCCCAAGCGTCCGCTCGGCCGGGAACGGTCCGTGTCCCGAGCACATTGTCCCGCTGCGCACGCCGGCCTGGAAGCGCGCCGCTGGGGCGCCGCGGACGGGCGCCGGGCATGGCGACGCAGGGCCACGCCCGTGCGCCCGGCGCGAGGTCCGCGGGCGCCAGGCGGGCGGCCGGACGAGTCAAGTCTTGCCGCCCGCCCGGCGCGCGTGTCACAACGCGCGCCTCCGATGCTGGACCTCTCGACGCTCAACCCACCGCAGCGCGAGGCCGTCACCACCACCGAGGGGCCACTCCTCGTCCTCGCCGGCGCCGGCTCCGGAAAGACGCGCGTGATCGCGCACCGGGTCGCCTACCTGCTCCTGCAGGGCGTCGACCCGGAGCAGATCCTCGCCGTGACGTTCACGAACAAGGCCGCGGGCGAGATGCGCGAGCGCGTCGCCGCGCTCGCCGGGCCGCCGGGCGTCGAGGTGTTCGTCTCGACGTTCCACTCCTTCGGCCTGTGGATCCTGCAGCAGGAGCACGAGGCGGCGGGGCTCCCGAAGCGCTTCGCGATCTGCGACGCGGGCGACCAGGTCGCGCTCGTGAGGCGCTGCATGCGCGAGGTGAAGGTGGACGACCGCGCGTTCGATGCGCAGCGCGTGCTCGCGCTCGTCTCGCGCGCCAAGAACGCGGGCAAGCAGCGCATCGACGTGGGCGCGCCGGGGCAGGGGGACGACTACGATCTCGTGGCGAGCGAGGTGTACCCGAGGTACGAGCGCGCGCTGCGAGCGCAGCGCTCGGTCGACTTCGACGACCTCATCGCGAAGCCGGTCGCGCTGCTCGCGAAGGACGCGGGGGTCAGCGCCCGGCTGCGGCGCCGGTTCCGCTACCTGCTCGTGGACGAGTACCAGGACACGAACGTCTCGCAGCTGGAGCTCCTGAAGCACCTCGCCGGCGAGCGGCGGAACGTGTGCGCGGTGGGCGACGACGATCAGGCCATCTACGGCTGGCGGGGCGCGGAGGTGCGGAACATCCTCCGCTTCGAGCGGCACTTCCCCGGCGCGAAGGAGATCCGGCTCGAGCAGAACTACCGCTCGACCGGGAGGATCCTCGACTGCGCCAACGCGGTCATCGCGAGGAACGCCGAGCGCAAGGCGAAGCGGCTCTTCACCGCCGCCGGTCCGGGCGATCCGGTGCGCGTCGTCGCGCTCGCGCAGGAGGAGGACGAGGCGCGCTTCGTCGCCGAGGAGCTCGCCCGGCTCCGTCAGGAGGGGCGGCCGTGGGGACACTTCGCGATCCTGTTCCGCCTGAACGCCCAGTCGCGCCCGATCGAGGAGGCGCTACGCGAGGCGTCGATGCCGTACGTCGTCCACGGCGGGCCGGCGTTCTTCGACCGGGCCGAGGTGCGCGATCTCCTCGCCTACCTCAAGGTCTGCGTCTCGCCTCGCGACGAGGTCTCGCTCGCGCGCATCGTGAACGTCCCGGCCCGCGGGATAGGGGACGCGTCGCTCGAGCGCGTGCACTCCTGGGCGGTCGAGCGGGGCGTCCACCTCTTCGAGGCGCTCCGCCGCGCCGCCGAGATCCCGGACCTGCCGCGCGGCGCACCCGAGCGGATGGCGGCGTTCGTCGCGCTCGTCGAGAAGTTCCGGGCGCGCTTCGAGGAGGGGAAGGTCTCCGAGGCGGCCCGCGCGCTCGTCGCCGAGGTGGACCTGTACGGCCACGCCCGCGCGAGCGTGCAGTCGTTCGAGGCCGGGCAGCGCAAGGTCGACGCGCTCGACGGGATCCTCCGCTCGCTCGAGGCGTACGAGCACCGCACCGCACGGCCGTCCGTCGCGACCTGGCTCTCGCGGCTCGCGCTCGACTCGCGGTCCGAGGAGGATCCCGAGGTCGACGACGGGATCACGCTCATGACGCTGCACGCCGCGAAGGGGCTCGAGTTCCCCGTGGTCTTCCTCGTGGGCGTGGAGGAGGACCTCCTGCCCTGCGCCGGGATCCAGGGCGAGGCGCGCGATCTCGACGAGGAGCGGCGGCTCGCCTACGTCGGCATCACGCGCGCGCGCGAGCGGCTCTACCTGACCCGCGCGGAGACGCGGACCAAGCGCGGCAAGCTCCTGCCGAGGACGCCGTCGCGTTTCCTCGAAGACCTGCCCGCGGCCGCCCACGAGCAGGTGGACCCCACCGCCCTGTCGTCCTCGCCGGAGCAGGTCGCGGCCCAGACCGAGAGCGTCATGGCCGCCCTGCGGGCGAAGCTGGGGGCGAAGGGGTAGCCCTTCGACAGGCTCAGCGTCGGCGGGGCGGGGGCGCAGCCCCGTTCAACGTCTCGCCACCGCCTGCACGACGCAGTGCACGCCCTCCACCACCTCCGCCATGCGGCGGTAGTCGAGGGTATCCGGCGTGTCCTCGGGCGTGTGGTAGCGCGGATTCCGGAAGAACGCGGTGTCCGTCACCATCACCGCGGGGTAGTCGAGATCCCAGAAGCTCCGGTGGTCGGCGAGGTCCACGCCGGGCAGATCGCGCGGGGCGACGAGCGTCTCGACGGGCACCGACGACGCGTAGCGCATCGCTGCCGCGATCTCCGACACCATCCCCGCGTGACCTCTCCGCCCGACGATCGCGATGAAGTTGCCGATCGTGGGGTACGCGCTCCGGTCGAGTCCCACCGGGACCTGCTGGCTCCCCGGCGCGTCGGAGAACGTGCCGATCATCTCGAGGGACATCATGAGCCGCACGCGGACGTCCGCCTCCTTGAGCGAGCGCGCGTGCACGACGCTCCCCATCGCCTCCGTCGCGAACCCGGGCGCCTCCTCGAGCGTGTAGGCGGCGAGCTCGACGCGGATGGGCGGCGGGCTCGCGGCGAGCATCCGGGCGATCTCGATGAGGCCTGCCACCCCGCTCGCGTCGTCGTCCGCGCCGGGGTCGTCGCCGGCGGCGTCGTAGTGGGCGCCCAGCACGATCCGCTCCGGCGTGTCCGGCCCGAAGCGCGCGAGGACGTTCCGGTAGGTCGACTTGAGCGCGGGGTAGGCCTGCACCGCCACCTCGCCCCCGGCGGCGCGAAACGCGTCCGCCACGTACGCGGCGGCGCGGTCGAGGTTCTGCGGGTGCGCTGCGCTGCGCGGCTGGAAGCGGGTCGCGAGCGCCTCGACGTCGGTCTTCAGCCGGGTCTCGTCGGCGCGGGCGGCGCGGCACGCCACCTCGGCCGCGGGCCGGGGGCGGGGGTGAGAGCAGGAGGCGAGCGCGGCGGAGCCGAGGAGGAAGGTGATCGCGGCGCGCATTCGTACGAGTTCACACCGCGCGAGACGGCGGCGCAAGCACGCCGCGCGGCCAGAGGGCCGTGGGAGAGAGCGCCGCCTCTTGTGGGACCGACCTGAAGAGGCTAGATTGCGCCGGCCTCTGAAGGACGACGCCCGCGATCGCGAGGCGGCCGGGTTCGCCCTTGACAACCGGGCATCCCTCCTCTAAAAGGCGCGTTTCCAATTTCGGGATTTCCCTAGGTTCATCCATGGCCAAAGGCACCACCCACAGCGCGACGAAGGCCGAGGCCCTGAAGGGCCGCAAGTGGTGGCTCGTGGACGCGAACGACCAGACGGTCGGGCGCATCGCGACCCGCATCGCGTCGATCCTCAAGGGCAAGCACAAGCCGCTCTACACGCCCTCCCTCGACACCGGTGACTTCGTGGTCGTGGTGAACGCGGGCAAGGTCCGCTTCACCGGCAAGAAGGAGACGGACAAGGTCTTCTTCACGCACACGATGTACCCGGGCGGCGAGAAGCTCACGCCGATGAACAAGCTGCGCCAGCGTCACCCCGAGGACATCCTCGAGAACGCCGTCCGCCGCATGTTGCCGCGCAGCGCGCTCGGCCGGCAGATGATGACGAAGCTGAAGATCTACGCGGGCGACGAGCACCCGCACGCCGCCCAGAAGCCCGAGGCGCTCCCCCTCGCGCAGTAAGGAAAGACGAAGATGGCGACTCAGGCGAACATCTCGGTCGGCCGCCGCAAGGAGTCGGTGGCGCGCGTGCGCCTCGTGCCCGGCAGCGGGAACATCACGATCAACGGCCGCACGATGGACGTGTACTTCGGCCGCGAGACGTCGAAGATGATCCTCGTCGAGCCGCTGAAGCTCGTCGATCAGATGGGCAAGCTCGACGTGCTCGTGACCGCCCGCGGCGGCGGTCTCTCCGGGCAGGCCGGCGCGATCCGGCACGGCATCAGCCGCGCGCTCTGCGACCTCAACCCTGAGTACCGGCCCATCCTCAAGAAGGCCGGCTTCATGACGCGCGACGCGCGCGCGGTCGAGCGCAAGAAGTACGGCCGCCCCGGCGCCCGCAAGCGCTTCCAGTTCTCGAAGCGCTAGGCCGAATCCTCGGAGCATCGCTCGACGGCCGGTCCCGCGAACAGCGGCGCCGGCCGTCGCCTTTCGCCGCTCCCGCCCCGCCGGCGACCCTCGTCGCGCCGCTCAGAGCCAGGGCTCGGTGATCCCCGCGGCGGTCTCGCCGAGCTGCATCTTCAGCGGGCGCCGCCGCCACGCGTCGAGCCGGACCTCGTTCGAGCGCTCGAGGTCGAGGTGGTACCGCTCCGCGAGCCGCCGCGCGATCGCCGCGGCGTCGCACACCACCGACGTCTCCCACAGGAACGACAGGCTCTGCGAGTCCATGTTGGTGGACCCGATCACCGCCACGTCGTCGGCGACGAGCGTCTTCGCGTGCATCATCGAGGCGCCGTACTCCCAGATCCGGACCCCGCCGCGCAGGAGGCGCGTGTAGGTGCGCCGCTGGCCCGCGCGCACGAGCGGTTGATCGTGGTGCGGACCGGGCGCGAGCACGCGCACGTCGACGCCGGCCCTCGCCCGCGCGATGAGGACGTTCTGGAGCGAGCGATCCGGCACGAAGTACGAGTTCGCGACGAGGAGGCGCCTGCGCGCCGAGGCGATGAGGGCGTAGTACATGCGGGCGGCGGTCGTCGTGCGGGCCCACTTCGGCGTGCTCGCGACCACCGCGGCGTGGACGTCGCCTTCGCGCCGGAGGCGCGGGTAGGCCGAGCCCGGCAGGGGCTCGCCGCGGGCGGCCTGGAGGCTGTGGTCGAACGCGCGCTGCAGGTCCGAGACGATCGGGCCGCGGACCCGGCAGGAGGTGTCGCGCCACTCGTCCGTCCCGACCCCGTCGCCGAGCCAGCTCTTCCAGATGCCGAACCCGCCCACGAACGCGGTCCGGCCGTCGAACACGAAGATCCGCCGGTGAGAGAGCCGGAACGGGTCGGGCCAGGGCACGTGCGTCCTGAGCTCGACGCCGCTCGCGACGAGGCGCCGCTCGAGCTCGGGATCGAACCGCGGCTCGCTGAAGCGCTTGGACCCGAACCAGTCGAGCACGATGCGGCAGGTGACCCCCCTGCGCCGCTCGAGGATCGCCTTCCCGATCCGCGCCGACGGATCGCCCTTGCCCATCCACATGAACTCGCAGATGTGGATGTGATCGCGGGCGGCGCGGATCTCCTCCTCCAGCGCGTCGAAGATGGCGCCGTCCTCGATGAGGTCGACCGAGTTGCCGTCGCGCACCGGTACGCCGACCTCGCGCTCGAGGAGCACGTCCAGCGGGACCTCGTCGGCGTATCTCAGCATGCGCCGAGAGAGCTGGGCGCGGCGCAGGCGGCGGGTGAGGTGCCCCCCGAACGCCGCCGCCAAGGTGGCGGCTCCGAGCCCAGCCAGGACGGAGCGCGTTCGCACGATCGAACGTTCTTCACGCACCGTCCCGCCGGCACGCCTCGCAGGTGTACCCCGCCGCGGCAGTGACGAGGTTCGAGCCATGCCGCTCCGCTCCGTCCGCCCGCGCCACGTGGTCGCAGGGATCGCCGGAGCGCTCGTCGGCGCGCTCCTGATCTCGCTCGTGTTCTTCCGCCTCGAGTGGCACGGAGGCCCCGCGCTCGTCCCCCGCTTCGACCTCGGCGCGTTCGTTCGCCGGCTGCCCGAGCACGCCCGATGGCTGCCCGGCTTCTTCGCGCTCGCCATCTCCCTGTTCGCATGGCGTGCGCTCGTCTGGAGGGTAGTGGCCCCGCCGCCCCGCCCGCGCTACCGGGACGCCTACCACGCGACCGCGCTCGGGGCCCTCGTGCACAACACGGTTCCCGGCAAGCTCGGGCCGCTCGCGGCCGCGTTCGTGCTCTCGCGCAGCTCGCGCGAGCCGTTCGCGGCGGCGCTCTCCTCGCAGCTCGTCGCGAAGCTCCTCGAGCTGGGCGCCGTCGTCCTCCTGGGCGCGGCCGCCGCCGCGGCGCTGCCGCGCGTCGAGGGGATCGGGCGCGCGGTGATCGCGGGCGCCGTGGCGTTCACGGCGCTCGCCGCCGCGGCGGCGGGCACGGCGCTCCTCGCGCCGCGCGCGGGCGCCCGGATCGCGCGACGGCTACCGCGCGTCGGCGCGGCGCTCGGCGCGCTCGGGGCAGGGCTGTCCGGGGTGGGGAGCCCCGGCCGGCTCGGGCTCGCGCTCCTCGCCGCCGGGGCGCCCGCGCTCACCGCCGCGCTCGCCTACACGGTCCCGCTCGCCGCCTTCGGCGTCGGCGAGGGCCTCGCCGGCGGGGCGGTGCTCGTCGCCGTGATCACCTTCGGTCAGCTCACGCCGGGCCTGCCGGGCGGCACCGGGGTCTACTGGGGCCTCGCGGCCTGGGGCGCGCGCCGGCTCGGCGCGGCGCCCGACGACGCGGCCGCGCTCGCGGTGCTCACGCACGCGGCGATGGTGGTGGCGAGCATCGTCGTCGGCGGGGCGTCGGCGATCGCGCGACGCGGCGCGCTGCGCGAGCTTCTGCGCCGCCGCCGCGAGGTCGCCGAGCTCGCCGCGCGCGCCGAGCGCAGGGCGGAGGCGTCCACCGACGGTCACTCACGCACGCCTACATAGACGCTGCCGCGTCCGCGTACCGCGGGGGCGGCAATGGATCGGCCCGGATCGCGGTGCTACGCTCCGCGGCCGATGGAACTCAACGAGATCCTGCAGGTCGCGCTCCGCGGCGGCGCCTCGGACATCCACCTCAAGGCGGGCCTGCCGCCCATGTTCCGGGTGGACGGCGCGCTGCTCCCGCTGAAGGACGCGCGACGGCTGCCGCCCGAGGAGATCGCGGGGATGGCCTTCGGGATCATGAACGAGTACCAGAAGGAGAAGTTCAAGCAGACGAACGAGGTCGACCTCGCCTACGGCGTCCCCGGCCTCGGCCGCTTCCGCGTCAACGTGTTCCAGCAGCGCGGGACGATCGGCGTCGTCCTGCGCGTCATCCCCTTCAAGATCCAGACGATCGAGCAGCTCATGCTGCCGAAGGTGCTCGAGAAGATCGCGGCCGAGCAGCGCGGCCTCGTCCTCGTCACCGGCACCACCGGCTCGGGCAAGTCGACCACGCTCGCCGCGATGATCGATCACATCAACGCGACCGAGACCTGCCACATCATGACGATCGAGGATCCGATCGAGTTCCTCATCCGCGACAAGCGCTCGATCGTGAACCAGCGCGAGGTCGGCGTCGATACGATGAGCTTCGGCCAGGCGCTCAAGAGCGCGCTGCGCCAGGACCCCGACGTGATCCTGGTGGGCGAGATGCGCGATCTCGAGACCATCGAGACCGCGCTCACGGCGGCGGAGACCGGCCACCTCGTCATGTCGACGCTGCATACGCTCGACGCGACCGAGACCATCAACCGCATCATCTCGGCGTTCCCGCCGTACCAGCAGAAGCAGGTGCGGCTGCAGCTCGGCTCGGTGCTGCGCGGGGTCATCAGCCAGCGGCTCGTCCCGCGGGCCGACGGCAAGGGGCGCGTGCCCGCCATCGAGGTGCTCCTCGCGACGGCGCGCGTCCGCGAGCTCATCGAGGACAAGGACCGCACGAAGGAGATCCCGGACGCGATCGCCCAGGGGCACGTCTCCTACGGGATGCAGACCTTCGACCAGTCGCTCATGTCGCTGCTCAGATCCGGTCTCATCAGCTACGAGGAGGCGCTTCGGCAGGCGACGAACCCCGACGACTTCGCGCTCCGAGTGTCCGGCGTGTCCGGCACGAGCGACTCGAGGTGGGACTCGTTCGAGAAGGCGCCGGAGGCGTCCGCGGCAGCGCCACGCGCGCCCGCCGGCGGTCCCGCCCCCGCCCGCCCTCCGG
>DATIDF010000123.1:0-11197 GCA_035456445.1 Anaeromyxobacter sp. | reverse complement strand
GGGGCCCCGCTCAGCCCGAAGGACCTGCTCGAGTTCCGTCCCTGGATGCTCGCGCTGGCCGTATTCCTCGCGTGCGCGATCGGCATCGCGCTCATGGAGCAGGTCCGCGACGCGCGCGACATGTGGGCCGCCTTCCAGCCGCAGGACGAGGCCGGCCAGCATCCGTAGCGCGCTGCGCTACGTCCCGACGCGGGGCCACGAAGCCACTACGTAGCGCCAAGTAGGTCCACAGGGCGAACCGCGCTGTCCGCGCGCGCCCCGCTTCTCCATCGCGCACCCGCGGCATTAGCTTCCGTCGGCGATGGTGCCCCTTCACGTCCTCATCGTGGACGACAACGATGTCGTCCGCAGGCTCGTCGGGCTGATCGTCGAGGACGCGGGGCATGTGCCGGTCGAGGCGGAGTCCGGCGAGATCGCGCTCGCGCTCGCGCACTTCGAGCCCCCGGACGTGGTTCTGGTCGACGACGCGATGCCCCGGATGAGCGGCGCGGAGCTCGTCACCGCGCTTCGCGGGTCTCCGGACCTCCGCCTTTCGTCCGTGCCGATCGTCGGCATGTCCGGACGTCCCGCCGCGCGCCTCGAGCTCTTCGGGGCGGGCGCGGACGCGTTCGTCGCGAAGCCGGTGGAGGAGGACGCGCTGCTCGCCGCGATCGCCGCAGTCGTCCACGCGCAGCGCCCGGGCGGCGGCACGCCGCCGGGCTCGCTCTGGGCCTGACCGCAGGCGCCCACCTCGCCGTGCGGCGCAGCCGTGCGCGCCGTCCGCCGCTGGGGCGGAACCAGTTCCCCGCCGGATCACTCCTCGAGCCGCACCGGATCGTCCCTGAGGCGGCAGCCCTCCTCCTCGCCTGCGGCGCAGGCCCGCTCGAACAGGGCCACGGCGCGCGCCTCGTCGTGACGCACGCCGGCGCCGAAGCGGTGGAGGATCCCGAGGCGGACGCAGCCCTCCGGGAGCCCGAGCTCGCAGCCGCGGTCATACCAAACGGCCGCCCGCGCCCCGTCCGCCTCGAGCGCGCGCCCTTCCTGCAGTACGCGACCGGCCTGGAGGCACGCGGCGGCGTCCCCGCCGGCGCAGCGGCCCTCGACCTCAGGGAGCGCGCTCGCCGCACAGGCCGCGTCCGCGCCGAGCCGGCAGGCGCGGATCAGGAGCTCTGCCTGGCGCGCCGCGGCCGCCTCGCGGGCGAGCGCAATGCAACCGTCCGGCGCGCCGAGATCGCACGCGCGCTCGGCGAGCTGGCGCGCGCGCTCCGGCGAGGCCGCCTCCGCCGCGAGTCGCGCGCAGGCGCGGCCGGAGCCGATGGCGCAGCCCTCCTCGAGCGCCGCCCGCGCCGCCTCGCGATCCCCACGGCGGTCGCGGAGCTCCGCCGCGCCCTCGCACGCGTCCGCGACGCCGGCGGCGCAGGCCCGCGCGTAGAGCGCGAGCGCCCGCGCCGGCTCGGGCTCGCCTTCGACGCCTGCCTCGAGCACGCGCGCGAGCCCGTGGCACGCGAGCCGGCGACCCGAGCCGCACGCCTCCTCGAGCGCGGCGGCGCAAGCTCGCTCGCCGCCGTCCGGCTCGGCGGCACTGGGATAGATGTCGCGGTAGAACGCGCAGGCGGAGAGCGCCGGGGCGTCCGGGACCGAGGTCACCGCGAGCACGGCGGCGAGCGCGAGGGCGAGCACGAGCGGCGAGGATAGCAGCCACCGCGGGGCCCGGGGGCGCCCCGCGTCTACCGTCCCTCGCAGGCGGCGAGCGCGCGTGAGAAGAGCGAGCTCCCGCTCCCTTCGCGTCGGGCCTGGGCGCGGATGGCGGTGCAGGAGGCGGCGGGGGACCTCCGGGAGAGGACGTCGGCGGCGGTCGCGCGGACCGCGCGATCCGGATCTCGCTCGAGCACCGGCCGCAGCGCCGCGTCGACCCGGTCCGCGCCGACGAGCCGTCCGAGGCCGCGCACGGCCGCGCGGCGGACCGTGCGCGGCTCCTTCGCGTCCGCCGCGAGCGAGCGATGGAGGGACTCGGCGCGGTCGCCGCCGAGCGCGGCGAGGCCCTCGAGCGCGAGGGCGCGCCGCGTGGGGAGCGCGTCGGAGGCCGCGACCTCGGCGAGCACCGGCACCGCCTCGGGGCCGAGCGCGCGCCAGGTCTCCGTGCGGATGGGCCGATCGATCGCGCCGAGGAGCGCGAGCGTCTTCTCGCGCACGCTAGGGTCGCGCGCGGCCGCAGCAGCGTCGGGTGCGTCGGGCGGCGCGCACACGCCCGCGTCGGGCGGGGTGAGGAGGGCGAGCGCGAGGCTGAGTGCGAGGGCGGTCATCCGACGCTCCTTCAGAGGCCGTGAATCCCTTCGCCGCGGCGGCCGATCCGCGTCGCATCGCTTCGTTGCTCCTCCCTCACATCCTCTTCTGGGAGCCGCGCACAGCGGCGCCTCGAGGGTGTGCTCGGTCGTCGCGCCTCGCGCTGCTCGCGTCTCGTCCGCCTGGCTCGGTCCGGGGATTGATTCACGACCCCTCAACGGACGGCAGGGTTGAGCCGCATGACCTCGGCCTGCTGCGCCGTCACCGAGCCGTTCGAGCGCGCGTCGTCGAGCAGCCAGAACATGAGGTTCGACGCGCCCGCGCAGGTCGCGGCGTCGCTCGCGCAGAAATCTCCGATCATGTCGGTCGCCGCGCCGGATGGATTCTTGTCGGCGCAGCTCGCGCGCTCGGCCGTCGGCGCGCACACGGCACAGGCGCAGGTCGGCGTGTCGGCGAGCGGGTCGAACAGCGTCCCGGACCGCTCCGTCGAGTGGTACAGGCCGAGCCAGTGGCCCGCCTCGTGCGCCACCACGTACGCCATGTGGTCCGTGCCGCAGCGGGAGAGATTGAGCGTGCTCCTGCTGCAGTCGCCTGGACGAACTTCCCGGCCGAAGTTCCCGAGCGTCACCACCGCGCCGCCGTTCACCGTGCCGGGGACGCCCGAGGGGCCGGGGATCGAGCCGTCGATCCCGGCGATCTGGAACTGGTCCCCGTTGTCGGTGACGTCCAGGCCGTCCACGAGGAAGAGGTGGACCGACGGGCTCTGCGCCAGTCCCAGCGTGAAGAGCTGCGAGAGCGGATCGCAGGGGCCGGTCGAGTCGACGTTCACGATCGCGTACTTCACCCGTGCCCACTCCGGCAGGTCGTGGAAGGTCACGTTCCCTAGGCAGATCCCGGCATTCCCGAGCACCGTCGCGACGCTCCGGAACAGGCGCTCCATCTGCGGGTCCCCCACCGCCTGCGCGGCGGTCACGTCCGCCGAGGCGATGTACACGTCGAGGTCGAGCGCGCCCGTCGACGCGATCGGGCCGGGGCGGGTGAGGACGTGGAGGTCGTAGCGGCCCGAGCTCGAGCCGGTGCTGCAGCCGGAGACCGCCCCGCACTCGCGGGCGAAGTCGTTGACGGTGAGCCGCCAGGTCCCCGAAGGCAGCCCGCCCGCGCTGCGGACGAGATCGAGGCTGGGGCTGGTGTCGGGGAGCGTGAGGGCGCCGGAGGTCGGCGTGAACCCGCCGTAATAGCCGAGGAGCTGGGTGAAGTCCGGGTAGCCCTGGTCGTCCAGCGGAACGGGCGCGAGATCGTCGAAGAGGACCCGGCCGTCCGGCGCGGTGACGTCGGTCGGTACCACGGAGTTCGGGATCGCGACTCCCTGGAGGTCGATCGTGTCGGCGGCCGAGCCGGCGACCTCCTGCGAGACGATGGTCACGCTCCAGGTGCCCTCCGGCACCTGGAAGCTCACCTGCTCGCCGACCTGATGCTCCCCGAGCGACTGGGCCGCGATGACGGGGGCGCGGATCGGCGTCTCGCACCCCACTGGCTCCGTGGCCGTCATGGGGTCTCCGAGCGTGAGCGTCGGCCGGGAGGGCAGCGTGCAGCTCGCCGCCGCCGGTGCGCTCGCCACGCACTTTCCGGCCACGCAGACGAGGGCGCCGCAGTCGCTCGCGGCGGCGCAGGCTTTCCCGGCGGTGCTCCCCTCGTTCTTGGAGCCCCCGCCGCACGCGACCACGCCGGCGAGGACGAGGGCCAAGAGGCCGTGAACCAACCCCCTCCCGTCGCCACGGCGGCCGATCTGCGTCGCATCGCTTCGTTGCTCCTCCCTCACATACCCGGCGGGTATGCTCGGTCGTCGCGCCTCGCGCTGCTCGCGTCTCGTCCGCCTGGCTCGGTCCGGGAATCGATACACGGCCTCCGCGGGAGCGAGTCGTCGGCGCACCGGCGACAACGTAACGTTCACACCGCAAGGCGGCGACCGCGTAACGCGGGGCGCGTCAATGCGCGCGCTCGAACGCCCGGTCGAGGAGATCCGCGAGCACCCGGGCGGTGAGGCCCCACACGATCCGCGAAGGATCGGCGTGGAACGACCACACGCGCCAGTGGCCGGTGGCGGCATCCACCTCCTCGAACGGCGCCTGCACGGTGAGAAGGGCCGCGGCCGCCTCGGGAGGGAGCCGCGCCGGGTCCCACAGGGAGGCTCGCCGGATCGACGGCTCGAGCAGGCGCCCGAGCGGTAGCTCGAAGGGCTCCGACACCTCTCCGGGGGCGGGCACGAAGCTCGAGGGCGGCGAGGTCACCGCCGCCACGATCGGGGTCACCACGTACCGGGCGATGCTCGGGACGTCGTCGAGCGCCCCGAGGATCTCGACCGACTCGGGCGAAAGGCCCACCTCCTCGTCCGCCTCGCGCAGCGCCGCCGCGGAGGCGGTCTCGAGCGGCGCGCAGCCGCCCCCGGGGAACGAGATCTCGCCCTTGTGGTGCGGGAGCGTGTCGGTACGCCGGGTGAACAGCAACGTCGGGCCGGGGGGCCGGGCGAGGATGGGGACGAGCACGCCCGCGCGGCGGAAGCCGGGCACCTCGAGCGTCCGTGCCGGCCGCCTTGCGAGCGCGGTGCGCACCCGGGCGACGGCCTCCTCGAAGCTCGGGACGGTTGGCGTCACGCCCGATCCTCTAATCGACCGCCCCGCGCGGCGCGAGCGGGCGGGCGTCCGCCGTCACCGCGAGCGGGTTGACAACCGTGTCGCGGAGCGGGGACAAACGACCCGTGCGCAGCGATACCATCAAGAAGGGGTTCGAGCGGGCCCCCCACCGCAGCCTGCTCCGCGCGACCGGCCTCACCGACGAGGACTTCGAGAAGCCCTTCGTCGCGATCGCGAACAGCCACATCGACATCATCCCCGGCCACTTCTTCCTGCAGGAGTACGGGCGGATCGCGAAGGACGAGATCCGCAAGGCCGGCGGCGTTCCGTTCGAGTTCAACACGATCGGCGTCGACGACGGGATCGCGATGGGCCACGGCGGCATGCTCTACAGCCTGCCCTCGCGCGAGCTCATCGCCGACTCGATCGAGACGATGATGAACGCGCACTGCCTCGACGCGCTCCTCTGCATCCCGAACTGCGACAAGATCGTCCCCGGCATGGTCATGGGCGCGCTCCGCGTCGACGTGCCGACGGTGTTCGTCTCCGGCGGGCCCATGAGGAAGGGCCACAAGGCGGACGGCACGCCGATGGACCTCACGACCATGTTCGAGGCGGTCGGCAAGCGCGCCCGCGGCGAGATGGACGACGCGGAGCTGCACGACCTGGAGTGCCGGGCCTGCCCGTCCGGCGGCTCTTGCTCGGGCATGTTCACGGCGAACTCCATGAACGTCCTCTGCGAGGCGATGGGGATCGCGCTCCCCGGCAACGGGACGATCCTGGCGCTCACGCCGGAGCGCGAGGCGCTCGTGCGCCGCGCGGCGCGTCGGGCGGTGGAGATCGCCGGGGACGAGCGGTTCCGGCTGCGCCGCATCATCACGCCAGACGCCATCCGCAACGCGATGGTGGTCGACATGGCCATGGGCGGCTCGTCGAACACCGTGCTGCACATGCTCGCCATCGCGCGCGAGGCGGGCGTCGCGCTCGGCCTCGGGGACATCGACGCGATCGCCGGGAAGGTGGCGCACATCGCGAAGATCGCGCCATCGCTCTCGACCGTGCACATGGAGGACATCCACCGCGCGGGCGGAGTCCCGGCGGTGCTGCACGAGGTGGCCCGGCGCGGCGGCGTCGTCCGCGAGGACGCGCTCACCGTCAGCGGCGAGACGGTCGGCGAGCGGATCCGCGGCGCGGAGATCCGCGACCGCAGCGTGATCCACCCGCTCGAGGAGGCCTACTCGCCCGTGGGGGGCCTCGCGGTGCTGTTCGGGAACCTCGCGCCCGAGGGCGCGGTGGTGAAGACCGCCGGAATCCAGCCCTCGATGCGCAAGTTCACCGGCCGCGCGATCTGCTTCGACTCCCAGGACGACGCGATCGCCGGGATCATGGCCGGCAAGGTGACGCCTGGGCACTTCGTGGTCATCCGCTACGAGGGGCCGAAGGGCGGACCTGGCATGCAGGAGATGCTCTCGCCGACCGCGCTCATCATGGGCATGGGGCTCGGCGAGCAGGTCGCGCTCGTCACCGACGGCCGCTTCTCCGGCGCGACGCGCGGCGCGTGCGTGGGCCACGTCTCTCCTGAGGCCGCCGAGGGCGGTCCCCTCGCGCTCGTGAAGGACGGCGACGCGATCACCATCGACGTGGAGGCGCGCGCGCTCACGGTGGACGTACCCGACGCCGAGCTCGCCCGGCGCCGCGAGGGCTTTCGCCCACCCCGCAAGGAGCTCCGCTCCTCCTGGCTCAAGCGCTACGCCCTGCTCGTGTCGAACGCCTCGGCGGGCGCGGTCATGAAGACCGAACTGTAGAGGACGCGCCGCCGGGGTCCCTCGATTCCGCGCCGCCGGGGGCGTCCCTCGACTCCGCGCCGCCCGGGGCGGCGCTACGCTCGGGATGAACGGCCTCGATAGATCCGGGGTAGTGGCCGGGGACCAAATTCACGATACGTTAACCAACGGCCTTCTCCCATGTCGCCGCGAAGAAGCCGTCGGTCCCGTGCCGGTGCGGCCACGTCCGGACGAACCCGTCTGCCGTGACCACCGACGGATCCGCCGGCGGATGGATGCGCGCGTACTCCGGGTGGCTGCGCTCGAACGCGACGGCCACGTCCTCGTTCTCCTCCCGACGGAAGGTGCACGTCGCGTAGACGAGCCGCCCGCCGGGCCTCACGTGGCGGGCGGTGCGCGCCAGGATCTCGCGCTGCAGCGCCGGGAGCCCCGGCAGCGCGGCCGGGTCGATCCGCCAGCGCAGGTCGGGGCCGCGCCGCAGCGCGCCCAGCTCCGAGCACGGCGCGTCCACGAGCGCACGGTCGACCTCGAGGCTCCCCGGTGCAGTGACGCCATGGATCCTGATCACCGGCTGGGCCCCGGCGCGCTCGGCGCGCACCCCCAGCCGCTCGAGCCGCGAGGCATCCGGATCGACCGCGTGCACGCAGCCCTCGAATCCGACGTCCGCCGCCAGCAGGAGCGTCTTCCCGCCCGCCCCGGCGCACGCGTCGAGGACCGACTCTCCAGGCCGCGCGCCCATGAGGGCGCCGAGGAGCTGGCTCCCCTCGTCCTGCACCTCGACGATCCCGTCGCGGTGCGCGGCGAGGCCGTAGACGTTGGGGCGCGGCGAGGTGACGGCGAGGCAGGCCGGGGCGAGGCGACCGGGACGGGTCGCGACCCCCTCGGCCGCGAGCCGCGCGGCGGCCTCGTCGCGCGAGGCGCGGAGGAGGTTCACGCGCAGGAAGACCGGCCCGGGCAGGTTGAGCGCGTCGGCGACCGCGTCGGCCTCGTCTCCCGCGGCAGCGACGAGCGCGCCGGCGAGCCAGTCGGGGAGCGAGGCCCGATCGGCGAGAGCGGCGGGGGGCGGGCGCGGCGCGGCCAGCGAGCCCTCCGCGAGGCCCGCGAGCGCCTCCGCGTCGGCGCGGCCGGCGACATCGCGCAGGAGCGACGCGAGGAGGAGGCGGGGCTGTGCGCCGGGATCGGCGAGCTGCGCCCGCAGGCGGCGGCGCCAGAGCGCCACGCCGAAGAGCGCCTCGGCGAACGCGCGGCGGGCGGCGGCTGGGAGCGCGGGGTCCGTACGCAGCACGCGATCGAGGACTCGCTCTGCGACGGCCCCGGCGAGGATCTCCGCGAGCGGCCCCTCGAGCGCCGCGGCGCGGCCGGCGAGCGCGTCCCAGGGGATCTCGCGGAGCCGTTCCTCGCTGGCCGGTCGCACGCGGCGCATCCTCCCCGCGTGCGGGTCGACGCGCAAGCCCGCCGCGACCTCGGCGTGAGATAGGGCTCATCGAGCGCAGTCCGGTTGGCCTGAGGTCCGTGAACGAGCCCCCGCCCAAGCCCGCGCCAGATTCACCGGGCTCGGGCTCGGAGTTCAATTGAACGGCTCGGCGCCCCTCAGGTGAGCACGTACAGGATCGGCACCTCGACCGACTGCTCCTCGGAGGGACGCGGGAACGGCGACGAGGCGCGCACGTCCTCGAGGGCGCACTCGTCGAGCACCTTCCGTCCGCTCGACTTCACGACGCGGAGGTTCGCGACCGTTCCGTCGGTCCGGATGGTGAAGGCGACGCGCACGAGGCCGGTCCAACCCATCGCCGCGGCGAGCGCCGGGTAGGGGCGTCTCGAGGCTCGGTCCTGGATGCGCCGGATGATGTCGCGCCGGTGCAGGACGACCCACTCCGAGGCGACCACGTCCGCGCCCGCCATTCCGCCCTCGCGCCCCGCGCCGCCCGCGCGGTGCACGTGCGGGTCGCCGCCCAGGCCGGAGAACGCGACCTCGTCGCCGCCGAGGGGCGGCAGCTCCTCGAGCGCGCTCGTCGCCAGGGGCGGCGCGCTCGCGGAGACGGGCGTGCTCGGAGAGAGCAGCCGGCGTGAATCGAGCCGACGCGGAGGGCCAGGGTCGGCCTTCGCGGGCCCCGAAAACCTCACCTGCTGCGCCTCGAGCCTCGGCACCGAGAGCCTGTAGCCCAGCGCACCCGGCGGGACGAGCAGCACGTCGAGCGGCACCGGGGCCCTCGGCGGAGCCGGGCGAGAGGCGACCCAGGCGACGAGCGCGTGCACCGCGACGGCGCCGGCGGTGAACCCCAGCCTGCGTGCGCCGACCGGCTCTCGCGCGATCACCGCCCCCACCTGGCAGCCCTCCGCCGCAAACTTATGACGTCGTGACACCCGGCGAATCCCATCCACGGGGAGTGGCAAGATGGCACCGGACCGGGCAAGCGAAGCCGCCGCCCGCTACACTGTATCGGGACAGCGGCGCGCGCTCGATCCGCCGCCGGGCGCGCGGTCCCGTGCGGCCGGCGGCGAGGCGGGGCAACCAAGCTCGGCGAGGACATGCGATACGGATCGGGAACGGCGCGGCGGCTCGCGCTCGGCTTCGGGGCGCTCGTGCTCCTGTTCGCGGCGGCGTCGGCGGTCGCCATCGCTGGCTCGGTCCGGATCCATCGCGGGCTCGCCGAGATGAAGTCGCGGGAGGAGGGCGTCCGCCTCTCGCTCGAGCTCGCGAGCGCGGTGCGCGATCAGTACGCGCACCAGGCCCACACGATCATCATCGGAGACGCCTCACACCTGGCCTTCTACGAGACCGCGCGCGAGACCGTGCTGCGGCTCACCCGCGCGCTCCGCCAGGCCGCGGAGGAGCCGGAGGAGCGCGCGCTCGTCGATCAGATCGAGGCCGAGAGCGGCCGGCTCGATGGGATCTTCCGCGAGCGGATCGTCCCCGCCGTGCTCGCCGGCGAGCGAGGGAGCGTGAAGCTCGAGCACGATCGCGCGCAGCTCGTCGTGACCCGGATCCAGGACCTCACCCAGGCGCTCGTCGAGCGCTTCGAGGCGAAGATCCGCGCGTTCCGCCGCGACGCCGATGCCGTCCAGCGGCGCACGCTCGCCATCCTCGTGGGGCTGCTCGTGGCGGCGCCCGGGATGGCCGTCGTCGTGTCGCTCGTCATCGGCCGATCCATCGCGGTGCCCGTGGCGCAGCTCGAGGCGGGCGCGGCGCGCATCGCCGCCGGGGAGCTCGACGCGCGCATCGAGGTGCGCGGGGCGCCCGAGCTCGAGGCCCTCGCGCGGCAGTGGAACGCGATGACCGCGGCGCTGCGCGAGCACCAGGACCGCCTCGTCGAGTCCGAGAAGCTCGCCGGGATCGGGCGGCTCTCGGCGGGCGTGGCCCACGAGATCAACAACCCGCTCGGCGTCATCCTGGGCTACGCGAAGCTGCTCCAGAAGAGCGCGGATCCGGCCGCCGCCGAGGACCTCGCGGTGATCGAGGAGGAGACTCTCCGCGCGAAGGAGATCGTGGACGGCCTCCTCGATCTGTCCCGCCCGCTGCCGTCGGCGGCGCAGCCGGTGGATCTGCGCGCGCTCACCGACGACGTCGTGGCGCGGCTGCGCGACGCGCGGCTCCTCGACGGCGTGGCGGTGTCGGTGGACGGCGGCGCCACCGCGCCCGGCCACCCGGACAAGCTGCGTCAGGTGCTCGTGAACCTGGTCCGGAACGCGGCCGAGGCGGCCGGGCCGGGCGGCCGCGTCGCCGTCCACGTGGCGGCCCAGGACGGCACCGCGGAGGTCGCGGTGGAGGACTCGGGACCAGGAATCGACGCCGCGAACCGCGGGCGGCTGTTCGAGCCCTTCTTCACGACCAAACCGCGCGGGACCGGGCTCGGCCTCGCGGTGTCGCGCGCCATCGCGCGCGCGCATGGCGGCGAGCTCGCCGCGGATCCGACCGACGGCGGGGGCGCGCGGTTCGCGCTCCGGCTCCCCGCGCGGCCGGCGCAGGCGGAGGCCTAGATGGAACGGGTACGGGTCCTCGTCGCGGACGACAAGGAGAACATGCGCAAGCTGTTCGTGAAGATCCTCGCGGACGGCTACGACCTCGAGACCGCGCAGGACGGCGCGAGCGCGCTCGCCCTCGTGGCGACGCGCGCGTACGACGTGGTGGTCACCGACATCCGCATGCCTGGCGCGGACGGGTTCGAGCTGCTCGCCGCGGTGAAGGCGCGCGCGCCGACCACCGAGGTCGTCATGATGACGGGGTACGCGACCGTCGCCGACGCGGTGCGGGCGATGAAGCAGGGCGCGTTCGACTACCTCGAGAAGCCGTTCGACCCCGACGCCGCCGCCGCGGTGGTCGCGCGCGCCGCGGCCCGCAAGCGCGAGCGCGACCGCGCCGAGGAGGCCGCGCGCCTCGCCGCGCCCGGTGAGGTCTCCTCCTTCCACGGGCTCGTCGGGGCGAGCGCGCCGATGCGCGACGTCTACCGCCTCATCGAGCGCGCCGCCGAGGTGGACGCGACGGTGCTCCTCCTCGGCGAGACCGGGACGGGCAAGGAGCTC
>DATIDF010000122.1:0-6300 GCA_035456445.1 Anaeromyxobacter sp. | reverse complement strand
CCTGGGCTGAACCGACGGGTTTGGCCGCAGCGGATGAGAGAACCACGTTCCGGGCTGAACCGACGGGTTTGGCCGCAGCGGATGAGAGGACCTGGGCTGAAGGTGCCGCGACACCGCCGCCCCGCCCCCATGCGACGGAGGCCGCCGCCCCAGGAGACGAAGACGGCGCAGCGGCCTGGGCGGCGAGAAGAACGGCGAGGACGAGCGTCGGCATGCTGGGGTCTCGCGCTCCGGAAGAGCGGCCGGGGAGCGCTGGGAGCCTACCGCACGGACGACGTTCCGCGAGTTCGCGCGCACCGAGGGTGAGTCGGCGTCGCCCCTACCTCACGCAGACCGCCTCGATCTCGTCGACCTCCTTCGGCACCGCCGCGGTCAGGTTCTCGTGGCCCTCGGGCGTCACGAGCACGTCGTCCTCGATGCGGATGCCGATGCCGCGCAGCTCCGCCGGCGCCGCCTCGTCGTCCTCGGCCACGTAGATGCCGGGCTCGATGGTGAGCACCATGCCGGGCGCGAGCGGGCGCGGCTTGCCGTCGACGTAGTAGTCGCCGACGTCGTGCACGTCCATGCCGAGCCAGTGGCTGGTCCGGTGCATGTAGTACTTGCGGAACGCCTTGTCGGCGATCCGCTCGTCGGCGGTGCCCTGGAGCAGGCCGAGCGAGATGAAGCCCTCGGTGAGCTTGCGCACGGCGAGGTCGTGGATCGCGTCGAGGGTCGTCCCCGGCTTCACCGCCTCGATCGCCTGCTTCTGCACGTCGAGGCAGAGCTCGTAGAGGACGCGCTGCGGCTTCGTGAACTCGCCCGACACCGGGAACGTGCGCGTCACGTCGGCCGTGTAGAAGTCGTACTCGCCGCCCGCGTCCACGAGGCAGACGTCGCCGTCCTTCAGCGGGTCGGGTCCGGCGCGGTAGTGGAGGATGGTCGAGTTCGCGCCGGCCGCGACGATCGTGCCGTAGCCCGGGCCCGAGCCGCCGCGGCGGCGGAACGCGTACTCGATCTCCGCCTGCACCTGGTGCTCGCGCCGCCCGGGCTGGCCGTCGCGCATCGCCGCCATGTGCGCCTCGGCCGTGATCTCCGCCGCCTTGCGGAGCCGCTTCAGCTCCTCGGGCGACTTCACGAGCCGCAGCTCGTGGAGGATGCGGCCGGGATCGACGATCGCGCGCGGCGGGCGCTTCCCGAGGCGCGCGCCGCTCCTGAGCCCCCTCAGGATCCGCGCGAGCCGCGCGTCCCACGCCGGCTCGTGGCCGACCTGGAACCAGAGCGTCTCCGCGCCCTCGATGAGCGCGGGCAGCTTCTCGTCCAGCTCCGCGACCGTGTACGCCTCGTCGGCGCCGTAGCGCTCCTTCGCGCCCTCGACCCCCGCGCGGCGACCGTTCCAGATCTCCTTCTCCTTGTCGCGCGGTCGCACGAAGAGGACGAGCTTCGCCTCGCCCGCGGGCGACGCGAGGAGCACCGCGCAGCCCTCCGGCTCGTCGAGGCCGACGAGGTAGTGGTAGTCGCTGTCCTGGCGGAAGAGGTACTCGGTGTCCGCGTTCCTGATCTTCTCTTCGGCGGCCGGGAGCAGCATGACGCCACCTCCCTGGCGCGCCATCTGGGCAGCGGCCGCGCGGCGGCGCTCGGCGAAGAACGTCGGGATCGGGTCCATGACCCGCCCATATAGCGCACTCCCGTCGGGAGCGCGGCGGCGCTGGAATCGGGCCCGGGCTCCGACCGCCAGCTGCTCCCGGGTCGGGCCGGAACTACTCTGGGTAGGGAAGAAAAATCGGTCGCGAATTCGCGAACATGACGCGTCCGCTACCTCCCCGGCCAGCTCGTCCCCGACCACGCCTCGAACGCCGCGCGCTGCTCGGCGCTCGCGTCCTCGACCGGCTCGAGCCAGACGGTGTCGTCGGGCCAGGGCGCGAGCGGCACCGTGACCTCGACGAGCTCGTCGCGGCGGAAGACGGTGAGCCGCAGCGTGCCCGCCGGTCCCCTCTCGCAGAGCCGATCCCACAGGCCGGCGCGATCGACGCGGAACCCGCCCTCGGCCACGATCTCGTCCTCGGCGTAGAGCCCGGCCCGGTGGGCGGGGCTACCGTCCCGCACCGCGGCCACGGCGAGCTTCGGCGGTGGCGTGAGCTCGACGCCGAGGAAGCCAGGCGCGGGCCGCTCCTCGCCGTTCTTCGCGGGCACCCCGCCCTTGTCGTCGAACGCCTGCGCCGGCCGGCGCCGGAGCCTGAGGCCCACGAGCTCGAGATCGAGGTCGAGCGGCTCGGTGCCGCGCACGTGGCGATCGAAGAACCGCCGCGCGCCGTCTGCCCCGAGGAGCTCCCCCGCGGCCTCCTCGACGCCGGCCTCCGGCAGGCCGCGCCCCTCGTACCTTGCGTAAAGCGCCCGGAGGAGCGCGTCGAGCGAGGAGCCCGCGCGCCTGAGCGCGAGGTCGAGCGCGAGCGCGACGAGCTCGCCCTTCAGGTAGTACGAGATCGCGCTGTTCACGCTGTTCTCGTCCGGCCGGTAGTGCTTCACCCACGCGAGGAAGCTCGCCTCCTCGACGCTCATCTTCCGCGCGCCCGGCGTGCGCTCGAGCTGCGTGAGCGCGCGGCCCAGGTTGCGCAGGTACTTCCGCGCGTCGAGGATCCCGGCGCGCGCGAGGGAGAGCGCCTCGTAGTAGGAGGTCGCCCCCTCGAACCACCAGAGGAGCCGCGTGTACTGCTCTCGCCCGTAGTCGAACGGCACGAGCGCGGCGGGCCGCATCCGCTTCACGTTCCAGAGGTGGAAGAACTCGTGCGAGAAGAGCCCGAGCGTCTCCTCGTACTGCTCGCGCGGGAAGAACTGCATCCGGCCGACGTTGAGCGTCGCCGACGCCGCGTGCTCGAGCCCGCCCTTCCGCCTCTCGCTGAGGTGGAGGATGAACAGGTAGCGCTCGTAGGGGAGCCCGCCCATGAGCCCGCCGAGCGTCTCCACGATGCGGCGCGCGTCGTCCGCGAGCCTCGCCTCGTCCAGGTTGCCCCGCCCCCAGACCACGATCTCGTGCGGCTTGCCGAGCGCGGTGAACGGCACGACGCGGTGTCGCCCGATCTCGATGGGCGAGTCGGCGAGCTCGTCGTAGTCGCGCGCGGTGAACGCGGTCGGGCCGCCGGGGAGCGCCGTCGCGACGGACCAGCCCTCGGGTGGCGAGATCTCGACCACGTGCGGCTCGCGCTCGCGACCCGGCGCGTAGAGGAACACCGCCGCGCCGTTCAGGAACCCGTGCGTCCCGTCGAGGTGGCAGGTCCGCACCGTGAGCTCGTTCGCGTAGACCCGGTAGCGCACGACCACGCGCTCGGCGCCGCGCGCCGACACGCGGAAGCGCTGCTTGTCGAGTCGCTCGACCGCGAGACGCCGGCCCTCCCCGTCGTCCGCCTCCACGCCCTCGAGGTGGCGCGCGAACTCCCGGACGAGGTAGCTGCCGGGCGTCCACACGGGGAGCGCCAGCTCCGGCGCGGGTCCCGGGCGCTCGAGGGTCGCCTCGACGTGGAACAGGTGGGTGTGCGGTTCGGGGAGCGAGAGGCGATAGCGCATTGCGCTCACAATCTAGCCCGGGATCAACCGCGTGCCCGGGAACTCTGTTAGCCTGCCGGACCGTAAGGGGTTCCCGCAGTGTCGATGCTGAAGCTCCACCTCCTCGGGCGGTTCGAGGTGGTCCGGGCGGATGCGCCCATCCCCGCCCAAGCATGGCGGCGGCGGCGCCCGGCGGACCTTCTCAAGCTCGTCGCGCTCGCGCCGGGACGGACGCTCGGGCGCGACGCCGCGATCGAGGCGCTCTGGCCGGACAAGGATCCCGCGAGCGGCGCCAACAACCTGCACCGCGCGCTCTACGACCTCCGCCAGATCCTCGGCGGCCGATGGGTGGACATCGAGCACGGCCAGCTCACGCTTCGGCCCGAGGTCTGGGTCGACGTGGACGCGTTCGAGGAGACGGCGACTGCGGGCGGCCCGGAGCGCTGGGCGCAGGCGGTCGCGCTCTATCGCGGCGACCTCTCGCCGGAGGATCGCGACTCGCCCTGGCTCCTGGGACGCCGCGCGCTGCTCCGCACCCGCTTCCTCGACGCGGCGCTCCCGCTCGCGCGCGCCGCGGCGCAGCGCGGCGACGCCTCGGTCGCGATCCCGCTCCTCCGCCGCGTGCTCGACGTCGATCCCGCGACGGAGGAGGCCCACCGGCTCGCCATGCGGCTGCTCGCGGAGACTGGCCGCCGCGCGGAGGCGCTCCGCCAGTACGACGCCTGCGAGGCCGCGCTCCGGCTCGCCGGGCGCTCCGGAGCCTCCGAGGAGACGCGCGCGCTCTGGTCCGCGATCCAGCGCGGCGAGGTCGGCCCGTCGCAGTCGCAGCCCGTGCTCGACGGCGCGCGGCGCGCTGCGCGGCGCCTGCTCGGCGCGGCGGATCCCTCGCCGGTGCGCGGCCGCGGGCCGGTGCTGCTGCTCATCGAGTCGCTCTTCGAGCAGGGATCCGGGACGCTCGTCCTCCTCGGCGAGCGAGGCGTCGGCAAGACGCGGCTCGCCGTCGAGGGCGCGCGGCTCGCGCAGGCGCGCGGCGCAGCGGTGCTGTGCGGGACCGCGACGGGCGGCGGCGCGCCGTACGGCCTGTTCGGCGATGCGTTCGCCGAGGAGGCCCGCGCGAACCCCGCCTTCGCGAGCCCGCTCGCCGGCGGGGCGCCGGGGGCGGGCGTCGCCGGTGAGGCCGTGCGCCAGCGCATCTTCGACGCGGTGGAGCAGGCGCTGCGCGCCGTCGCCGACGGGCGCCCGGTGTACCTGCTCCTCGACGACGTCCACGCGGCGGACGAGTCCTCGCTGAACGTCCTCCACCTCCTCGCGCGCGACGCGCGGGCGCTCCGGCTCATGATCGTCGCCACCTGCAACGAGGCGGCGATCCACGCCGGGACGCCCATCCAGATGGCGCTCTCGCACCTCGACTGCGCTCGCCTCGCGCGCGGCGTGCGCGTCCCGCGCCTCGGCCTCGCCGGCACCCGCGAGCAGGTCGCGGACCTCCTGGGCGAGCCGCCGCCGGAGGACACCGTCGCGCAGCTCTACCGGATCACCGACGGCTCACCGTTCCTCACCGAGGAGGTGGTGCGGGCGCAGCGCGAGTCGGGCGCGGAGACACCGCCCACGATCCCCTCCGCCGCGATCCGCGGCCGCGTCGAGCGGCTCGGCCCGCGCGCCGAGGCGCTGCTCGCCGCCGCGGCGGTGGCCGGCGCGCGCTTCGACCTCGAGCTCGTCCGGCCGGTGTCCGGCCTCACCGCGCACGAGGCGGTCACCGCGCTCGACGCGTGCCTCGAGGCGCGGCTCCTCGACGAGGACGGCGCGGGCCACCGGTTCCACCACGCCCTCGTGCGGGACGCCGTCTACGACGGCCTCACTCCCGCCCGCCGCGCGTCGCTCCACGGCGCCATCGCCGACGCGCTGGAGGCGGCCGTCCGCGCGGGCGGCGAGCCGCCGTCGGAGGCGCTCGCGTGGCACCGCAGGCGCGCCGGCGAGGACGAGCGCGCCGTCGTCCACCTCGTGGCCGCCGGCCACCGCGCCGCCGCGCGGGCCGGGCTGCGGGAGGCGCTCGCGTTCTTCACGGAGGCGCTGGAGATCGTCGAGCGCACGGGCAGCGGAGACGGGCCCCAGGCGCTCGAGCTCCTCGACGCGATCGGACGCGTGCAGCTCGGGCTCGGCGAGCTCGGGGGCGCGGCCCGCTCGTTCGCGGACGCCGCCCGCCTCGAGGACCGCGCCGCGGGGTTCCGCCCCGCACCCGAGCAGCGCGCCCGCGCGCACCGGCTCGCGGCGATCGCGCTCGCCGCCGCCGGCCAGCTCCGCGCCGCGGCCGTCGAGATCGAGGACGGCCTCGGCGCGGTGGAGGCGCGGGGCGAGGACGCGGCGGCCCTCCTGCACCTGCGCGCGCAGCTCCTCTGGCACGAGCGACGGCCCGCCGACGCGCTCGCCGCCGCGGAGGCCTCCATCGAGCGCGCGCGAGAGGCGGGCGACGCGGACCTGGCGGCGCGTGGGGCCGACCTCGTGGCCCTCGCCCGCGCGACGCTCGGCGATCCGCTCCGCCCGCCGGAGGATGCCGGCGGCGATCGCTCGCGCCAGGACCTCGCCCCCGAGCACCCCGTGCCCCTCCACCTGGTCCTGTGGGACCGCGACCTGCTCGGCGACGCGACGGCGGGCGAGATCGGAGAGGCCGCGGCGCTCCTCGCGCAGCGGGCGCGACATCGCGATGCCGCCGGCACGATCGCGGAGGGGCGGCACGGCGAGGGTGTCGCGGCGCTCGCGGCAGGTGATCTGGACCTCGCCGAGGCGGCG
>DATIDF010000121.1:0-3812 GCA_035456445.1 Anaeromyxobacter sp. | reverse complement strand
AACAACAAGACGAACGGCGTCACGCCGCGGCGCTGGCTCTTGCAGGCGAACCCCGACCTCTCCGCCGCGATCACCGACGCGATCGGGCCGGACTGGACCACCGACGCCGAGAAGCTGCGCGCCCTCGAGCCGCTCGCGGAGGACCCCGGCTTCCGCCGCCTCTTCCGGCGCGTCAAGCGCGACAACAAGGCGCGCCTCGCGGACATCGTGCGCGCCGAGAACGGGCTCACGCTCGACCTCGACGCGATCTTCGACGTCCAGGTGAAGCGCATCCACGAGTACAAGCGCCAGCTCCTGAACGTCCTGCGCGTCGCCGCGGAGTACCTGCGCATCAAGGAGGACCGCGCGTACGAGCCATTCCCGCGCGCCTACCTGTTCGGCGGCAAGGCCGCGCCGGGCTACGCGATGGCGAAGTGGGTGGTGAAGCTCGTGAACTCCGTCGCCGACGTGGTGAACCACGACGTCGACGTGCGGGGGCGGATCACCGTCGCGTTCCTCAAGAACTACCGCGTGTCCCTCGCCGAGCGGATCTTCCCCGCCGCGGAGCTGTCCGAGCAGATCTCGACCGCGGGCAAGGAGGCGTCCGGCACGGGCAACATGAAGTTCGCGCTGAACGGCGCGCTCACGATCGGCACGCTCGACGGCGCGAACGTGGAGATCCGCGAGGAGGTCGGCCCGGAGAACTTCTTCCTGTTCGGGCTCACCGTGGACGAGGTCCAGTCCCTCCGCAGGCGCGGCTACGATCCCTGGGAGGTGTACCGCGGCGATCGGCGCCTCAAGGGTGTGCTCGACGCGCTCGCGTCCGGCCTGTTCTCGCCGGAGGAGCCGGCGCTGTTCAGGCCGGTGGTGGACTCGCTCCTGAACGGCGGCGATCCGTACCTCGTGCTGGCGGACTTCGCCGCGTACTGCGCCGCCCAGGACGAGGTGGAGCGGGTGTACCGCGATCCCGAGCGCTGGACGCGGATGGCGATCCTGAACGTGGCCCGGACCGGGAAGTTCTCGTCCGATCGCACCATCCGGGAGTACGCCCAGGACATCTGGAACATCACGCCGGTGCGCGTCGCCTAGCCCGCCGCCAGCCATACCGCGCGAGGTCGACCCGCCCGCGGTCGTCGAAGCGTACCCCCTCCGCCTCCAGCAGCTTGCGCTGCACGGCCGCACCCACGGGATCGAGGATCGAGATCGCGGCATGCCCGCGGGGACGAGCGCCGAGAACGCGCTGCCACGGCACGTCGTGCCGCGCCCCGCGGAGGGCGGCGAGCGCATAACCGACCTGCCGAGCACCGTTCGGCTTGCCCGCCGCGAGCGCGACGTCGCCGTACGTCGCGACCCGCCCGCGCGGGATACGGCGCACGACGCGATAGATGCTCGACCATCCTGCCGGGAGCTGCACGCCGCCGAGGGTAGACGACCGGTCATGATCCGTGAACAGCCGACGTGACGTCGGGGAGGCGATCGGCGGCGCGCGGGGACCACGCGTTCACTCGGCGTTGGCTTTCCCGAGGGCGTCGCGTAGGCTGCGCCGCGAATGGGTCGCATCCTTCCGGCCGTCGCCCTCCTCGTCGGCGCCGCCGCGTGTTCCAAGGCGGGGCCCTGCCCGATGCCGCTCGAGGTGTGCGACGACACCTGCGTCGACGTCCGCGCCGACTCGCGTCACTGCGGCAGCTGTGGCCGCGGCTGCGGCGCAGGGCTGTCCTGCAGCGAGGGGGAGTGCAGCGCGAGCGCCGGGGGCGACTGCGCGGCGCGCGGCGGCGGCGCCTTCGTCACGCTCGAGAAGTGCGGCCAGGCGGTGAAGCTCTGGATCACCAACGAGCTCTTCGTGACCGGCGCCGACGCGCTCATGCAGGGTGGGCCGGCCGGGGGGGGGCCGGTGCTCGAGCTCTTCGCCGGTACCGACTGCGACCCCCAGTGGACCTGGCACGTGAACGCCGCGACCGCGACCTTCGCGTCGTCGCCGCCCGTCGGCGGCTGCGACGTCTGCCCTGGCCTGTTGGAGCGCGACGCCTCGTACTACGTACAGGACCTGGGGGTGTGGTGCCCGTCCGCGGCACGGGTGGTCGCGGTCGACCGCCAGTGAAGAACCCGTTCCGGGGCCACGCCCGCGAACTTCCTTTGCGCAGCGACGGGGGCGCGCTAGCTTCCCCGGCATGAAGACCCGTCGCCTCGCCGCCGCCGTCGCCGCGCTCGCCGTCACCGCCGGCTGCGGCTTCCAGTCGATACCCCAGGCCGACAACGCCGTCACCGCCGCCTGGGCGGAGGTGGAGAACCAGTACCAGCGGCGCGCCGACCTCGTCCCGAACCTCGTCGAGACGGTGAAGGGCTACGCCTCGCACGAGCGGGAGACGCTCGAGGCGGTGATGAAGGCGCGGGCGCAGGCGACGCAGGTGCGCCTCAGCGCGGACCAGCTCACGCCCGAGAATCTGAAGAAGTTCGAGCAGGCGCAGGGCGCGCTGCAGAGCGCGCTCGGGCGGCTCCTCGCGGTCGCCGAGAACTATCCGAACCTGAAGGCCAACGAGAACTTCCGGGACCTGCAGGCGCAGCTCGAGGGGACGGAGAACCGGATCGCGATCGCCCGTCGCCGCTACATCGAGTCGGTCCAGCAGTTCAACAACCTCGTCACGGTCCCACCGACGAGCTGGACGAACGCGATCATGTACAAGAAGCAGCCGAAGGCGCAGTTCACCGCGACCACGGCGGGCGCGGAGAAGGCGCCCGCGGTGAAGTTCTGACGGGGCCGCGTGCGAGCCCTCGCCGTCGCCGCGCTCCTCGCGGCATTCGCCAGCCCCGCCCCGGCGCGCCCGGAGGTGCCCGTCCCGCCCCTCACCGGTCCGGTGGTGGACACGGCGCGTCTCCTCCGCGCTGACGACGTCCGCCGCCTCGAGGGGCTCGCGCGCGCCGCGCGCGCGGCGGGAGGCGGGGCGGGCGTTCAGCTCCAGTACCTCGTCGTCCGCTCCCTCGAGGGCGAGCCGATCGAGGACTACTCGGTCCGCGTCGCGGAGGCCTGGAAGATCGGCACTCGCGGCAAGGACAACGGCGTGCTCGTCACCGTCTCGGTGGAGGACCGCGCCGTTCGAATCGAGGTGGGCGGCGGGCTCGAGGGTGGGCTCACCGACGTGCAGTCGTCGCGCATCATCCGCGGCACGATCGTCCCCGCCTTCCGCGCGGGCCGCTTCGGCGAGGGGCTCTACGACGCCGGCGTCCAGATCCTGGGTGCCCTCGGCGCGCTGCCGTCCGGCGTCGAGCCAGTGCGCCGCGCCCCGCCCACGACTCGCCTGTCCTCGCTCCTCGTCCTGGGCCTCTTCATCCTCGTGTTCGTCGTGCGGAGCCTGACCGGCTTCGGGCCGCGGCGGCGCCGGCACCTGTGGTGGGGTGGCGGCCCCTGGATCGGCGGGGGCGGCGGAGGATGGGGCGGCGGCGGCTTCGGCGGCGGGGGAGGGTGGTCGGGAGGCGGCGGCGGGTTCTCGGGAGGCGGCGCCTCCGGGCGCTGGTAGGAGGGGCCGTGGGGATCGAGCGGCACTTCGACGACGACGCGCGAGCCAGGATCGCGGACGCGGTGCGCCGCGCCGAGTCCCTCTCGCGCGGCCAGATCGTCCCGGTGGTCGTCGAGAAGAGCGATCCGTACCCGGAGGCCCGCTACCGCGGCGCGCTCCTCGCCGCCGCGGTGGCAACGGGGGTGGTCGTGGCGCTCCACGTCCCGCTCGCGCTCGCCGAGCTCCCGCTCGTCCAGCTCGCCGCGGGGATCGCCGGCGCGCTCCTCGCCGGATGGGATCCGGTGGAGCGGCGGCTCACCGGCGCGCGGGCGATGGACGAGG
>DATIDF010000120.1:0-5629 GCA_035456445.1 Anaeromyxobacter sp. | reverse complement strand
ACGCCGGGGACGTCATCGCGCTGGTCGGGACGATCCAGGGCGAGGTGGGCGGCTCCGAGTACCTCGCCGCCGAGCACGGCAAGGAGGTGGGCCGCCCGCCCGCGCTCGACCTCGCGAAGGAGAAGGCGGTGCAGGAGACGGTGCGCCGCGCCGTGCGCGAGGGGCTGCTCTCGTCGGCGCACGACTGCTCCGACGGCGGCCTCGCGGTGGCGCTCGCCGAGTGCTGCATGATGCACGACGTGCCCGCCGGCGCGGAGGGGACGCCGTGGATCGGCGCCGCGGTCCGCGTCCCGTTCCCGGCGCGGAAGGACTTCGTGCTCTTCGGAGAGGACGCGAGCCGGATCGTGGTCTCGATGCCGAAGGAGAGCTCCGCGCGGTTCGTGGCGCTCGCGCAGGAGTGCGGCGCGCCCGTGATCCGGCTCGGCGCGGTGGGCGGCGACACGCTCGAGATCCAGGGCGCGCTGTCCGTCCCGGTCGCCGAGCTCGCCAGGGCGTGGCGGGAGGGCATCCCCGCCGTGCTGCGTCGCGACGTGGGCCACGCCGCCGCGTCCCTCGTCGCGCGCGAGCCGCAGGAGCCGCTCTCGTAGGCCCGGCTCCCGCCACGGATGAGCACCTTCGACCACCTCTGCATCTTCGAGCGCGCCACCGGCGAGCGGCTCCTCGCCGCGGAGCGCTTCGTGCTCGCGCTGCCGCAGCTGCTCGGCGCAGCGCTCGACGGCTGCGACCTCGGCCTCGACGCCTCCTCGCGCCGCCTGCTGGCGCTGCTCCGGCTCACGCCGGCCGCCGCGCCCGCCGGCGCGGGCGATCGGCTCGCGTTCTGGGCGGCGCGCGCGGGCGGCCGCGCGAGCGACCTCGGCCAGATCCCGGAGGGCGACCTCGCCGAGCTCCGCGCCGCGATCGACCGCTGCGAGCCGAGGCTCGCCGACGTCGCCGGCGCCGAGCTCTACCTCGCGACCGGCGCGTTCTTCACCGACGCCGGCGCGCCAGCGCTCCGCCGCCGGAACCCCGGGGAGCGGCCGGCGCTCGTGCTCGACCTCGCCGGCGCCGCCGCCGCGGGCGCGGGCTACGACCCGAGCGCGGCTGCCCTCTTCGTCCCCTCGCCGATGGCGCCGCCCGAGGGGGACGAGCTGCCCCTCGTCGTCCGCGTGCCCGGCGCCGCGCGCGTCGTCGAGGGGCGCGCTCGCGTCGCCCGCGTGCGCCGCCCGGCGGAGGCGAGCCCCGGCGCGCCCGCCGGCTACGCGCTCGCGGTGGAGCCGCAGCCGCCCGCGCTGCGAGCCGCCCTCGCCGCGCACGTCGCGCCGCCCGCGTCCCCGGCGTCAGGCGGCACGCGGAGCTCCCCGCGCATCGAGGTCCGGGCGCCCGCGAAGGTGCTGGGCCGGATCGCGCTTCGCCCCGCCGAGGCGGTGCCGGTCGCCTGCGCGACGATCGCCTACCGGAGCGGCGCCGAGCTCGAGCAGGACTTCGTCGAGAATCTCTCGCAGGGCGGCGCGTTCGTGCGGACCCAGACACCTGCGCCGGTCGGCGCCCCCGTCGCGCTCGCCCTCCGGCTCCCCGACGGCGGCGACCTCCACACCCGCGCGACCGTCGCGTTCGTGAACGACGCCGGCATGGGCGTCAGCTTCCAGCTCGAGCCCACGGAGGAGGCGCGGCTCTACGCGGCCATCGTCCAGCTCACCGCCCGGCCGCGGCGCGCGCTCGTGGTGGACGACGACGTGCTCCACCGCCGGATGCTCGGCGACGCGCTCGCGGCGCGCGGCTTCGAGGTGGTGACCGCCGCGGACGGCGCGGAGGGCCTGCGCGCGCTCGCCGACGAGCTCCTCACGCTCGACCTCTGCGTCACCGATCTGTCCATGCCCGGGATGGACGGCGAGGCGTTCGTGCGGACCATCCGCGAGGCCGGCGGCGAGACCGAGCTCGCCGTCGTGGTCGTCACCGGCCGCTCCGATCCCGAGCTCGCCCCCCGGCTCCTCGCCGCCGGCGCGGACGGGGTGCTCGAGAAGGCGCTCGGGGCGGAGCGGGTGGCGGAGGCGGCCGAGGGGGTCGTGGAGGGGAAGCGGGTCAGAGCGCGCACGTGCGCGTGACGAGGAACGAGCTCGCCGCGGATGCGGCTCCATCGGTCGCCGAGATCGTGAAGGTGGCGTGCTCCAGCGCCGTGCACACGCGCTCCTGGCCCCACGAGATCTCCACGGTGCACTGCGAGGGAAGGCAGACCTTGCTCGAGCCCGCCGGGCTCAGGGTCACGTGAACGGGATCACCGTCGGGATCCACGACGAAGCTCGCCAGGGTTTCCCGCACGCTCGAGATGTCCCACTTGTAGTCCATGCAGTAGCCCGCTTCCCACGCGCAACAGGACTGGGTCGGGACGCACGCGGCCCGCAGCGTGACGGGAGGGGTGGTGAGGACGGGAGGACGGTTCAGGATCTCGATCCTGGAGACCGTCGCGACGGGGGAGGCCGCCCACGGATCCCGGACGCGCTGCTGGATGTCGTGCGCCCCGACGAAGTTGCCCACGACGGCGGACATCGCCGACGCGAGGCTGCACTGGACCGCCGCTCGGCCGGAGCCGTCGAGGGTGTAGCTCGGACACGCCGCGTCACCCGTGAAGTCCGCCTGGACCATCGGATCGCCGTCCGGGTCCCTCCACCCGCTGAGCGTGGCGGAGGCGAGGTACGTCCCCGCCGTCGCGTCGTACACGTGATTCGTCGACACGGTCCCGACCTGAGTGACGAGCTCTGGCGGTCGGTTGGCGATGACGACGGGCCAGGTCTCGCTCGTCTCGGCGCCGTTCACGTCACGCAGCGCGAACACGATCGTGCGCTCGAGCCCCTCGCCGCCGATCAGGAACCCGGCGTCGCTCGGCTGCGTGTAGGGCAGCGCCACGGCGAAGGCGACCCGGTCGCCGAGATCCGCGACGTCGAAGCTCGCGCCACCGTCGCCGACGTGATGCCCGGAGACGCTGCGGCCCTCGAGCGGATCGCCATCCGGATCCGAGACGACGACCGAGATGGCGCCGTTCGCCGAGAACCGGGAGGACGGCGCGTCGAAGACGTGGGCGCTCGAGACGAGCGCCTCCGTCACGACGGGTGGAGCGTTGCCGACGCTGACGCGTGCCGCAGCGCTGCCGATCACCCCGGCCGCGTCCCGGGCCTCCACCCGGAATACCCAGTCGCCCGAGACCGCCGTCCCGTCGGTCTCGATCCGCACGAGGGCGCCGGCGACGTCCGGCCCGGGATCGAAGGTCACGCGCCGTGCGGTGTCGAGGGCGCGCCCCTCCGGAGGCTCGACGCTCCAGCGGAACTCGACGCCCTCGACGGCCGAGGCCGCGGAGAGGGCAATCGCGCCATCGAGCTCGGTGACCGGCCGGCAGACGAGCGGCTCACCCGCGCAGCGATGGTCGACCGCCACGTCGGCGCCGACGGTCACGAGCGGCTCTCCGGTGCGCGGCGCGACGTCCACCGTGACGCTCGCGGGCTCGCTCCGGATGGACATCTCGTCGGTCACGACGAGCGCCACCTCGTAGCGGCCGGGGCACGCGAACCGGACCTGCGGCCTCGCGATGGCCCCGGCGATGACGGGCGGATCGCAGGGCGCCTCCACCGCCGTCACCGTCCACTCGTACGAGACCACCGCGTCCGCGGGCGCGTCCGGATCGGAGCTGTGGGACCCGTCGAGCACGGTGAGGTCGTTCGCCTCCACGGCTCCCGTGGGCGCGATGTGCGCGAGCGGCGGGGCGTCGCCGACGCAGGCGCGCTGAACGCAGCGCGACGCCGCGGGGCACGAGGCGTCCGTGTCACAGGTGATGGGAGCAGGCCCTTCCTTCGAGCAGGCGAGGGCGGTCGCGGCCGCGAGCGAGGCGAGGAGCGCCGTGCGGCGCGCTGGACGAAGAAGTGGCGGCATCTCGTTCCCTCCCGGGAGCGTCGAGCGAGGCGACGAAGCGTAAATGTTGGCTGTGAGTGTCTTCAACGTCCATGGCGCCATGCGATGATCGTTCCACCGAGCGGCACGCCCGCCCGGTGCCTGCGCGAGACGAGGAAGGTCCGCCCCGCGGTCGATCGGGTCCGACAGGAGGCCACAGCTGCCCCGGCGCCCCGACCTCGGCCAGGCGCCCGCGCGACGTGGTCGAGTGCACGGCGCTTGCAGCCGTCGCAAGGCTGCTCGACAATCCACGGTCCGTCTCATTCACTGAGGGAGGCAACCCCCGACATGGCTCTGTCCGGAGCGCTCTCGCTATCGCTCGCCCTGCTGGCCGGCGCGGGTCAGGACCGGCTGCTCCTGTGCCGCCCCAGCGTCGCGGGCGACCCCGTGCTGGCGCGCGGAGAGGCGGTCGCGGAGGCGGCGCGCAAGGCCGGAGGGCGGTTCCTCGACTACGGCGTCGCCTGCGACGGCGCGGCCGAGAGCGCTCGTGCAGCGCGGCGCGCGGGGCTCGCTTACGCGGTGGCGGCGACCGCCGAGGGGCGAGTGGAGGGCAGCCGGTTCGTCCTCGTGCTCGCCGACGCCGCGACCGAGGCGGAGCGCACCCGCCGCACGCTGGAGGTGGCGCCCGGCGCGGACGCGGTGCGGCCGCTGCGAAGCGCGCTGCGCGAGCTCGTCGGGGCGCTTCCGCCAGCGCCGGGCCCCAGCCCGGCGCGAATCGCGGCATGGACCACGGTCGGAGCCGGGGTCGCCGCGCTCACCGCCGGGACCCTCTTCGCCCTCTCCGCCCGTTCTGTCGCCGCCGACGCGAACGCGGCGGCCGATCCGGGCGCGTACACCCGGTCGCGTCAGACCTGGGAGGACCGGCGTCGCTGGAGCGCGCTCTCCCTCGCCGTCGGCGCCGCCGCCGTCGGAGCCGGGCTCACCTGGCGCTTCGTCTTCTGAGGGGACACTCCATGAGGCACGCCGTCATCCTTGTTGCCCTCCTCGCCCTGTCGTGCGGCTCGGTGAACGACCGGGGAGCGTGCTCGACGAGCTCCGACTGTCCGTCGGGTCAGTACTGCGCACGCTCCGCGGACGGGAACGTGTGCTGGGCGGATGCAGTCGCGCCGGTCGTCTCGAGCGTCGTCGCCTCGTGCTCGACCACGCCATGCCAGCGCGACGGCGTGCTGCGCGTCGAGGCCGCCATCAGCGACGACAAGGAGCTCGCCGGCGTCGAGGTGGCCCTCGATCTCGACGACGGCACGCGCAAGGTCGCGCTGGCCCGCGCCGGCGCTCTCTGGGTCGCGGACCTCTCGCTCCGGGACTGGCCGTTCGAGGCCTTCTCGCGCGCCGTGGTGGCGAGCGTCGTCGCGCGAGACGGCGCGCGAAACGAGACCAGCGGCGCGGCCGCGGCGATGGAGATGACGAGGTTGAGGTGGGTCTACGACGCGGGCGTACCGATGAGTGCGCCGGCGGTGATGACGGACGGGACGGTCGTGGTGGGGAGCGCTACAACCACCGAACAGTTGCTGGCGATCGGCGCGACTGGGCTCAAGGCTTGGTCGAGGACCGTCGGAAACGCTTTCATCACAGCGACTCCAAGCGTTGCGGAAACGGCCATTTGGGCTGCGAGCTCCGATGGGCGGCTTTATCCAGCGACACATGAAGGAATTCCTGTCGGCTCAGGTTGTCCGACAGGTGAGGCCCTGCATGGCGGGATTGCACAAATCCGTGA